>NZ_JBEZKS010000046.1:0-70261 GCF_040651775.1 Streptomyces sp. NPDC048383 | reverse complement strand
CCGGCGCCGTCGGTCCGGCCGCGCCGGCGCGCGCCGGCCTTCCTGCGGCGTCCCGACGCGGCGACGCCGGTGCTCTTCGGGGCCGCCCGCCGGCCCCGCGAGCGCCCTCTCCCCGACGTATCCTGCCCACCCACTCCGAATGTCCCCTCTGCAGTGCTTTCCCGCACACCCTAAAGGCACCTTCTGTGCGATCGACGAACTGGAGCGCCCTCGGCGCGAAGTGGCGCCGTGCACACCTCCGGTGCCGAAGCGGAGGCATTTCGTGCCACGCAGGGGACGGTTTCTCCCGGTCTTCGGCCAAGAAGCCGCCCTGGACCGGGTCCGATCCGGAACGTGCGGAAAGGGTCGTCCAGTTGTGCGAGGATGCGGTCCCCCGATTCGTGCGAACCGGGTGACAAGGGGAAACACAGTGATACCGAAGAGGTTCAGGCCCGCCTTCATCGCGGCCCTGACCGTGGCCCTGACGTCCGGCAGCTTCCTCGCCTACTCCGCGAGTGCCGGTTCCGGGCCCGAGGCGGCCGATCGTGCCGCCACCGACGCCTTCGCCCGCATAGCCGACGAAGTGCTGTCCCGCCGTTCCGAGGCCCTCGTGGAGGAGCAGCAGGGGCGCCGCGGCGCGGCGCCGGGCTCCGCGAAGACCGCGAAGGCCGCGATGTCGAGCAAGTTCAAGAAGGACGAGGACACCGCGCTGTCGTCGCTGCGCTCGCGCAAGGCGCGTCTCGCGGAGCTCGGCGAGGCCTACAGCGGAGCCGACACCCGCGTGACCGTCGAGCGTGCCACGATCACCGGCGGCAGGGCCACGGTCCAACTGACCGAGGACACCAAACTCACCTACAAGAAGCTGCGCGGGGACGAGCCGGAGACGACCGAGCTCCGCACCCGCTACGAGCTGAAGCTCACCAGCAAGAAGGGGGGCCGCTGGGAGCTGGACTCGGTCAAGTCCCAGGAGAACGGGCCCGTCGCCGTCAACGAGCCCGTCGCCGCCAAGGTGAACACCGTCAAGGACGACGGCAACCAGTACCCGGACGGCACGCCCGCCGCCACCAAGTACCCGGCCACGCCCAAGCCGAAGGCGAAGACCGGCGGCGCGTACGACTACAACGCCATGGCGAAGTACGCCGAGAAGTACTGGAGCAACTACAACCCCCAGTACCGCAAGTTCAACGGCGCCGGCGGCGACTGCACCAACTTCATCAGCCAGGCGCTGAAAGCGGGCGGCTGGAAGGCCGCTCCCGGCTCGTCCTCGGACTACCGCAACTGGTGGTACGACGGCAGCCGGCAGAGCGACTCCTGGGTCGGCGCCAACGAGTGGGCCTGGTTCACGCTGTCGAACCAGCGGGCCGCCAACCTGGCGAACGTCTACCAGATGGACGTCGGTGACGTACTGCAGGTGGACTTCAACAAGGACGGGTCCAAGGACCACTCGATGATGGTGACGTACCGCAGCGGCAACGGCATGCCGTACCTCACCTACCACTCCACCAACACGTACCGGAAGTCCCTCGCGAGCATCCTCGCGTCGTACCCGGACGCGCGCTACTTCGCGTACCGCACCTGACGGGTGGGGTCCGGCCCCGCCCGCCGCACGGTGGGCGGGGCCGGACCGCGCTCGGGTACGGGAACATTCCCGCGGGTGCCCTCGTTGTGCCGGGAACCATTCCTCCGATCATGGAACGAGGGACCCCCGTGCCCGTGCCCGAACCCGCTTCCGGTGACGCCGTGACCCCGCTTCCGTCGCTCACCGTCCAGGCCGAGCGCCTGATCGAACTCGGGGTGGCCGAGATCGCCGGGATACCGCCGGCCGAGCTGCGCGCCTTCGCCGAACGCGCCCGCGCCGCCGCGGATGCCGATGCCGCCGCCGATGCCGGGGGCCTCCTGCTCGCCGTCCACCCGGACCGGGCCCCCGCCTCCGCCCTCGCGCCGCTGCTCCTCCGCGAGGGCAAGCCCGGCTTCGTCGTCCTCGACATGGCGGACGTCGACCGGTTCGTACCCCATCACGCCGAGTTGCCCGACGCCGCGCTCTACCTCGTCACCGGCGTGGACCGCGGCGACCACATGTCCAACTGGAGCCCGGACGAGGCCCTGCTCGCCCTCACCGAGGAGAACCGCACCCCGCTGGTGCTGACCGAGGGCATCCACTGGCTGCTCCAGCGGCCGGAGGCCCTGGAGCGCAACCACTGCTTCATGACGATCGGCTCGCGGCTGCGCAAGCCGAACGGCACCCTGGACGCCCGCACCCCGGCGATCTGGATCAGCAACGGCACCGGCCGGGACGGACGGGAGCGCCGCGACGCCCCCAAGGTGGGCTGGTGCTGGTGGAACAACCGGCACACCTGGCTCGGCTTCGGTTCGGCCACCGGCCGTCGCGCCTGAACCGCCCCGAAGCCGGAGGCTCCGGCCGCCCCACGGCCGGGGCCGCCGTCTCCCGAACCCGGGACAGCGGAACGGCTCCGCCCTCGATGAGGGGGAGCCGTGTCCGTCAGGGGTGCGACGCGTGGGTCAGGCGTGGCGCCTCTTCCCGGCGATCACCCGGTAGACGGCGAGGAGGATGAGGGAACCGATGATGGCAGCGATCCAGGTGGAGAGGTCGAAGAAGCCGTCGATGGAGTCGACGCCGAAAATGACCTTGCCGAGCCAGCCACCGAGCAGACCGCCCGCGATGCCGATGAGCATGGTGATGATGAGGCCGCCCGGGTCCCGGCCCGGCATCAGCGCCTTGGCGATGAGGCCCGCGAGCAACCCGATGAGAATCCAGGCGAGAATGCCCATGATGCGTCTCCTACCTCGGTGAATAAGAACGGTGTTAACAACCGTCTTCACCGTGCGGAGGCTTTCAAACGTGCCGACTTCTTGATCGTTTCCCCGGTGCGAACCGCCCCGTCCGCCCGGGTCGCACCGGTCCGGCCATGGGCCGGCGGCTCGGCCCCCCGGGCGCGCGTCACTGCGTGCCCCCATCCGTGTGTACCCTCCGTAATCGGCGTGCCCGATCGTGGGCAGCATGGTGACCAGGCGGACCGGGACGCGGAGGTACGGGTGAACAGCGGTGAACAGCGGCTCATCGTGCACGTCGGGGGCGAGATGGACGTGGACCGGGCTCCGATGCTCGCCGAGGCCCTGTATGCGGCGATCAGGCAACCCGGCGGTGCCGACGAGATCGTCGTGGACGTCGCCGAGTTGTTCTTCTGCGACTCCTCGGGGCTCAACGCCCTGATTACCGCCCAGCACGAGGCGAAGGCGCACGGTTGCCACATCAGCCTGCGTGCTCCGCAACCGCAGCTGCGACGTCTGCTGGAACTCACCGGCGCCGACGCCTTCTTCTCGGTCACCGACACCTGACCCACGACCGCCGAGGGCCCGCTGTCGCGCCGGCTCTCACCGGACCGCGCGGACGCCGGCTGGCGCGGGCGCGCTGCGCACGACGGGAACCGGCAGCACCCGCTCGGCGTACAGCAGGATGGCCGCGCCGGTCAGGACCAGCAGGGCCAAAACCGTCCACAGGTGCCACGGTTCGGCGTCGAGCAGGAACCCCAGAAGTACGGGTGCGATGGTGCGACAGGCCGACCACGACAGTTGGTAGGTCGCCAGGTACCGACCCCGTAGGCGGTCGGGGGCGGCCTGGACCGAGAGGCTCTGCGAGGGCGCCGAGTGGACGAGTTCCCCGGCGGTGTAGAGCACGGCGACGGCCAGGACGGCGACGAGGAGCCCGGCCGGGCGGCCGCCCAAGAGGTGGGGCAGGGCCGCGAAGGCGGCGAAGGAGAGCGCGAAGACGAACGCGCCGAACGCGGCCGTACGGGTGCGCCTGCCGCGCAGGGTCAGCCGGGCGACCGGGACGCCGAGCGTGGCGACCAGGACGGTGTTGAGCGCGAACACGCCCCCGGCCAGGGCATCGGGGAGGCCGACGTCGCGGGTGAGGAAGACGGGGAGGGCGATGGCCTGGGCGGTGTAGCCGAAGGCGATCAGGAAGTTGGCGGCCGTGATGAGCAGGTACGGCCGGTCGGCGAGGACCTGGCGGTATCCGCCCGGGGCGCCCTGCGGCGGCTGGGCTCCGCTCCGGGTCCGCGGCGGCCGGGGTTCGCGGTGGACGGCAGGAATCCGGGACACCAACACCGCGGCGACGGCGAAGAGCATGGCCAGCGCCATGGCGGCGCCGAGGAAGCCGGCTCTGCCGTTCCACGCGAGCATGGCTGCCGCCGCCAGGCTGCCGAACCCCATTCCGGCGTTGCGCAGGCTGCGGTCCCACGCGAGCAGTCGGTCACGCTCCGCGCCCCGGGCGATCTCGCCGATGAGTGCGTGCTGGCCGGGCGCCGACGCCCACATGCCCACCGCGACCACCAGGGCGACGGCGAGGAACGCCGGGTAGGAGCGGGCGAGCGGGTAGGCGGCGAAACCGACCGCACGCAACGCGAGCACGCCGATGAGTACCTGTCGGCCGCTGAACCGGTCGATGAGGACGCCCGCGGCCGGCATGAACGCCAGGGCGCAGAGCCCGGCGACGGTCAGGCCCGCGCCGATCGACGTCAGCGACAGGCCGGTCAGGGAGTGGACGAACAGCATCGTCAGCGGCACGTACATGCCGTCGCCGATCGAGCTGACCAAGCTCGCGGCGACCAGTCGGCGCCGGGTGCGAACGCCCGGCCCGGCGGGAGGCGACCCCGGGGCGACTCGATGGGCAGCGGTATCTTCCATGGAAGATAATTTATCATTCGTGGAAGATAAGGTGAAGGCATGCAGACCGACGTGACCTCCGCCATCGTCGAGCAGTGGAAGCGCGAGCGTCCCGACCTGGACGCCACACCCATGCTCGTCGTCGGCCGCCTCTTCCGGCTCGTCGAGGCGCTGGATCAACAGCTGCGCCCGCCCTTCCGGGCCGCGGGGTTGGGTAGCGGCGACTTCGACGTGCTGGCGGCGCTCCGACGTTCGGGGGAGCCCTACGCGCTCTCCGCGGGCGAGCTCAGCCGGACCGTCCTGGTCACCACCGGTGCGATCACCAAGCGGGTGGACCGGCTCGCGTCCCGCGGCCTGGTCACCCGCTCCGTCGCCGAGACCGATTCGCGTGGACGCCACATCGCCCTCACGGCCGAGGGGGTCGAACTGACCGACGAACTCATCGCCGTCCACCTGGACAACCAGCGCCGGCTCCTGTCCGGGCTCGGCGCGGACGAGCGGACGCGGCTTGCCCACCTCCTCGAACAATTCGCCTCCACGCTGCCCCCCGAAGCCGGCTGAACATACCGGGGGCCGGTGTCGAGAGGAATCGGACAGGTTTCCCGTGCATCACCCGGGGACTCGGGGGCACCCGGTTCTTCGGAGGTT
The DNA here is from genome assembly GCF_040651775.1 of Streptomyces sp. NPDC048383. NCBI lineage: Bacteria > Bacillati > Actinomycetota > Actinomycetes > Kitasatosporales > Streptomycetaceae > Streptomyces > Streptomyces sp. NPDC048383. Next base: position 64,948 of record NZ_JBEZKS010000046.1, on the reverse strand, counting down.
GATAATCATGGTTCCCCTGCTTCTTGTTCTTCTGCTCGCGCTGCTTCTTTTCGGTGCCGGTTTCGCGGTCAAGATCCTCTGGTGGGTCGCGATCGCGGTTCTGATCCTATGGCTGGTCGGTTTCGTCGCCCGCCCGAAGGGTGGCAGCAAACGCTGGTACCGCTGGTAGCCAGCCGGTGAAAACCCGGGTCGGACCCGCATGACGGTGGCTTGTCACCTCCTCCGAACGGAGGTGACAAGCCACCGTCATGTCCGCGTGCGGGACGGCGACTTCCCGGTTCCGGGTGAAATCGGATATCCGGGGTACCCGGGGGAGCAACCGGGACGGCCGTCGTGACGCAGCAGGGGACCTGCTCACCTCCAACGATCGACGGTCGCCCCGGCCCCGAATTCGATCCGGGGCGAATGAAGCCGCCGGCGTCGGGCATGCGGTTTCCAGGCGGACGAACAACGCACCACCCGCCGCGCAAGTTGTACGGAAGAAACGGGAACGGGCGGGCGATTCATTGCCCAGCGGTTCCTGATTTACCGGAGGAGTTGTTTTAGCGTGACTGAGCATGTGTGGAGCTACAAGTCGACCTCGGGCCACCTGGCCGGCACCGACCTGACCGGATACAAGGTCGAGGCGAGTGACGGCAGCATCGGCAAGGTCGACAAGCACTCCGACGAGGTCGGTGACGCCTACCTGGTCGTGGACACCGGGGTGTGGATCTTCGGCAAGGAGGTCCTGCTCCCGGCGAGCACGGTCGTCAGGATCGACCCCGACGAGCGCAAGGTGTTCGTCGAACGCACCAAGGAACAGATCAAGGACGCCCCCGAGTTCCACCGCGACAAGCACCTCGGCGACGCCGGCTACCGCGAGGACCTGGGCACCTACTACGGCACCGGCGCCCCCTTCGGCGGCCGCCCCGCCTGACCTCCCGCCAGAACGGCTTGGGCCTCGACACCCTGAACAGGGTGTCGAGGCCCAAGCCGTTTTCGCACACGGGGGAGAGCGTCCCGGAACACGCCGAGCCTCCCGTCCGGTGGGACGGGAGGCTCAACGTGATGATCGGTGCCCGACCCGACGCCCTCGCGGGCGCTGCACGCAATGGGCGAGAGGGATGGGGCAAGCCGGGGTCTCGCTGGCACTCGTGCGGGTGTCGGAGGCCCCGGCTCGTGGAGGGGGCTGTGTCAGCTGCCGGCGGACAGGTTGCCCGACAGCACCGGGATGTTGCTGAGGATGTGCGAGAGCGGCTCGTCACCCTTGGCCTGGGTGGAGTTCTCGGTGCACTGCTGGTTCTGCGGGTTGGACAGGACGTTGATGTCCTGGACACCGATGTTGAGGAGCGCCACCAGGGACTGGGCGTTGACCTTGGCCGGGAGGCCGATGCAGGGCTTGTTCAGGCTGCCCTGGACGAGGCCGAGCTGCGGGCTCAGGTCCCCGTGGGTCGACTGGTTGCCGTAGATCTGGGAGGCGCCGTTGCCGTTGACGGTGTTGACGCCGTTGTCGTTGCCGATCGCCATGGCCGGGGCGGCGACTGCGGCGCCCGCACCGAGGATGGAGGCGGTGGCAGCGGCGGTGGCCATCATCTTCTTGATCATTACAAGTCTTCCTGTCGCACGAGTGCACGGTAGTGAGCGCCTTGATCAACGTTTGGGATCCGCCGAAGTGACGGAGCTTCACCCGATCGGCCCCATGACTGCCCCGGCAGGTCCGCTGACACCGGTGCGCCGGGACTCAGCCGCGCATGACCTCCCCGGGGCGCCGGGCGTGCCCAGGTAGTCGGAGCCGGTCTGTTCCTTCGCGCTCAGCAACATCAGCTCCGACAGCTGCCGCTTCGCCTCCGCCGTCGGCAGCCCGAGTTCGGCGCCGATGGACTTCGCCGCCCGGTCCGGAGCGGTACGTGCCTGCGCGACGGTGTGGTCCTGTGCCTTGATCCAGGCGGTGACGACCTCCGGATGCTCGGCCGCGAACGCGTTCGTGACCACACCCAGGTCTGCGGTGGGCTTGCCCTGCTTCGCCGGCTCACGGCTGCTGACGAGCACCTTGCCGTCCTTGGTCAGCTCGCCCAACGTCGGCGTCCACACGTACGCGGCGTCGATGTCGCCCCGCTTCCACGCGGCGAGCGCGTCCTGCGGCTGGAGGTCGATGGTCTGCACCGTCGACGGTTCGACGCCCGAGGCGGCCGGCGCGGCGAGCAGCGAGTAGTGGGCCGTCGACCCGAACGGAGCGGCCACCTTCTTGCCGGCCGGCTCCTTCATCGAACCGATCCCGGCCTTCGCGACCAAGGCCTCGTTGTCCCGGACAGGTGATGTCTTCCGGCCGGCCGCGACGATCAGACCCACGGCGCGACCTCGGCCGCACCCTGCCCCCGGCGGAGGCAGGCGCGGTCGGGGGTGGGCGCCGGAGACGCACCGCAGCATTGGTCCATACCTATTGACCGCCCCTTCCGCCCCCCATACGATCCGGTCCGGACCGGACCCCACCTGTCCCCACCTCACCCGGAGCCGGACGTCGTGCCCCCACGCGTCAGTCATGCCCATGACGTCCTGCGGGAAGGGAGCCCCTCATGTTCCGTCGGCGCTCACGTACTTCACACCTCACCGGCGATGCCGGCCATCCTCAGGATCCCGGCCGCGACGACGGCCGGGCGGACCGCACGGACCGCACGGACCGCACGGGCCGCCCCGCACGCTCCGGCCGGACCGGACGCGGAGCGTCCGCCTTCGCGCGTTCCCTGGCCGGGGTGAGCGCGGTCGCCGTCATCGGCGCCGGCCTGGCCGTGTCCGGCAGCGGCTCGGCCGGAGCGGTCGCCGCGGAGCTGGTGGCCAACTCCGGCTTCGAGAACCAACTGTCCGACTGGACCTGCTCCGGCGGCTCCGGCGCGGTCGTGGCGGACCCGGTCCACGCGGGATCCGGCGCGCTCAAGGCCACGCCGACGGGCTCCGACAGCGCTCGGTGCAGCCAGACCGTGAGCGTACGGCCCAACTCCTCGTACACGCTGAGCGCCTGGGTCCAAGGCAGTTACGTCTACTTGGGCGCCACCGGTAGCGGCGTCACCGGAGCCCAGTCGACCTGGACGGCGAGCAGCCCGTCGTACGGTCGACTCGGCGTCGGGTTCAGCACCGGTGCCCACACCACCTCGGTGACCGTTTACCTGCACGGCTGGTACGGGCAGCCCGCGTACTACGCGGACGACGTCTCGCTCGACGGCCCGGGCGGCAGCACACCGACCCCGACCACGCCGCCGCCGACGACCCCGCCGCCCACCACTCCGCCGCCGACCACCCCGCCCCCGACCACCCCACCGCCCGGGGAGACCTGCCCCACGAAGCCCAGGCCGGCCGGCAAGGTCCTGCAGGGGTACTGGGAGAACTGGGACGGAGCCTCGAACGGCGTCCATCCCGGGATGGGCTGGATCCCCCTCACGGACAGCCGGATCTCCGCGCACGGCTACAACGTGCTCAACACGGCCTTCCCCGTGATCCTCTCGGACGGCACCGTCCTGTGGCAGGACGGCATGGACACCGGGGTCAAGGTCGCCACCCCCGCGGAGATGTGCCGGGCCAAGGCGGCCGGGCAGACGATCCTCATGTCGATCGGAGGCGCCACCGCCGGGATCGACCTGAGTTCCAGCACCGTTGCCGACCGGTTCGTGGCGACGGTCGTCCCGATCCTGAAGAAGTACAACTTCGACGGCATCGACATCGACATCGAGACCGGCCTCACCGGCAGCGGCAACATCAACACCCTGTCCGCCTCCCAGGCCAACCTGATCCGCATCATCGACGGAGTGCTGGCCCAGATGCCGGCGGGGTTCGGTCTCACGATGGCTCCCGAGACCGCGTACGTCACCGGGGGCAGCGTCACCTACGGGTCGATCTGGGGCTCCTACCTGCCGATCATCAAGAAGTACGCGGACAACGGCCGGCTGTGGTGGCTCAACGTGCAGTACTACAACGGCAGCATGTACGGCTGCTCCGGTGACTCCTACCAGGCCGGCACGGTGCAGGGCTTCACCGCGCAGACCACGTGCCTCAACAACGGTCTGACCATCCAGGGGACCACCATCAAGGTCCCCTACGACAAGCAGGTGCCCGGCCTGCCCGCCCAGCCCGGTGCGGGTGGCGGCCACATGACCCCGAACCTGGTCGCCCAGTCGTGGAACGCCTTCGGTGGTTCGTTGAAGGGGCTCATGACCTGGTCGGTCAACTGGGACGGTTCCAAGGGCTGGACCTTCGGTGACAACGTGAAGGCGCTCCAAGGGCGTTGATCGCACACCCGCTCCGATGACCGCGGTCGTGGCGGCCTCCGGCAGGAGGGCCGCCACGACCCGCATCGAGTCACTCGATGACGCTCCGCCCGCGGCGGTCGGGGTGTCGCGGCCGGCGTGTCGTCCGGGGACATGATCGGATCGGTTCTCCGCGGTCGGGTGCGGCCGGCCTCCCCGCGGGCAGGGTGGGAGCCGAAAGGAGGCCTCATGATCTCGGCACTCAACCGGCTCGTCGATCTCGTGGAGGAGCACCTCGACGAGGAGCCCGACGTCCAAGGGTTGGCGACGGCGTGCGGTACGACCCAGTACCACCTGCGTCGGATGTTCTCGTCGTTGGCCGGCATGCCGCTGTCGGAGTACGTGCGCCGACGGCGCATGACCGTCGCCGCCGCCGACGTGGTGCGGGGCGACGCGGATCTGTTGAGCATCGCGGTCCGGCACGGGTACGGCTCCGGTGAGGCGTTCGGGAGGGCGTTCCGGGCGGTGCACGGCGCCGGCCCGAGCGACGTGCGCCGCGATGGAGGCCCCTTGCGCACACAACCACGGCTCAGGTTCCGCCTGACCGTCGAAGGGAGCATCCCCATGGACACCCGCCTCATCAACCGGCCCGCGTTCCGCCTGGTCGGACACGCCGCTCGGGTACCGCTCATCCACCAGGGCGTCAACCCGCACATCCAGCAGCACATCACCTCCTTGCCACAGGAGGCCCACGTACGCCTGAAGGCCCTCGGCGACACCGAACCGGCCGGCCTGCTGCAGGTCAGCGACGACGTCGATCCCGACGGCATCGAGGGCAGCGAACTGACCTACCTGCACGGCGTCGCCCTCGGCCGGGACACACCGACCCCGGACGACCTCGACTCCATCGAGGTGCCGGACGGGACGTGGGCGGTGTTCCGCACCAGCGGTCCCCACCCGCAGGCCCTGCAGACGACCTGGGCGGCGACCGCGACCGACTGGTTCCCCTCCAATCCGTGGCGACTGCGGCGGGGGCCCTCGATCGTCGCCGTCCTGGAGCGCGCGGACGACTTCACCACCGCCACCTGCGAGCTGTGGCTGCCCGTCGAACCGGCGTGACGCGATCCCTCGCACACGGTCGAGCACTTCACGGGGCGGATCCGCCCGCGCGAGCGCCCGGTAGCGGTGCCGCGGCTCCCGGTGCCCGGCGTGCACGGCGGCCCGGTCACGTCGTTCGCGGACCGCTGCCACGGATTGGCGGGCCCCCGACGCGGGCATTCTGGGGCCGGGGGGCCGTACCGACGGTGGATGCGGGGTGTGGGCTGTGGAGCAGCGGGTGGAGGTCCGGCCGGACGAGGCCGGTGTCCGGGTGATCATGTGCGCGGGCGAGTTCGACCAGGACACCATCGGCCCTCTCCGCGCGGCCGCCGACGCCGCACTGGCCGACCCGGCGGTGCGCAGGATCGCCCTGGACGTCACCGGCGTGGAGTTCGCGGACTCCACCTTCTTGAACCTGCTGCTGCGCCTGCGCCGTACGGGGCGTCTGGTCCTGATCGGACCGACTCCGCACCGCCTGAACCGCGTCTTCGACCTGACCCAGGCAGGCGACCTCTTCCAGGTGGTCGCGCATGCGCAGGACGCGTACCAACTCTAGACGCAGGGCGGAGAAGGCGACGAAGGCGGAGAGTTCGGAGGGGAGGCGGCGGGCAGGAGCGGGCGCGTGCGTGCGTCGGAGCCCGCGGTTCCCGATGCTCCCGTGGCGCGGTCGGATCATTCTTCGTTGAGCCAGCCGCAGACGTAGTACTGCTGGTTGGAGTCCCGCTCGATGATCCATTGGTTGAGGACATCGCCCGCCGGCTCCCCGGTCACGGCGTCGCGCCGGGTGAGCTTCGCCTCCACGCTGAGCTCGTTCATGTGCGGGGGGACCTCGTACGGCTGGAGTTCCCAGCGGTCCACGAAATGGCCGTTGAGGACGAATCCGAGCAGGCTCGCGCGCAGTCGGGGGCAGGTGCCCTGGCGCAGGGAAGTCATGTCGTGGTTGGCCAGGCCGTTCATGTAGAGCGCGAAGACGCGCTCGACGGCCCGACGGTCGAGGGGGACGTGGGTGGGAGTGGGTGTGGGAGTGGGGCTGGGTGTGGGTGTGGGAGTGGGGCTGGGGAGGGGGATCGGTGGGACGGGTGTGGTGGGAGGGGGAGAGGAGGGAGACGGGGACGGCGTGGGGGACGGGGAGGCGTGAGCGGGCGCCCCGGAATCGGTCGCGCCGCTTCGACCGGCATCGTCGTCGGAAGAGCCGGAATCCGGCAACCACCACGGAATCGCCAGCACCGCGGCCACGACGACCCCCACCAGACGGACCAGGAAGTACCCCCACCGCCGTGCCGGCCGCCCGGTATCCGACACCAAGGGGGTCAGCCGTTGCGATGCGGGGCGGGCGTCCGGCAGCGCGCCCAGCCGCAGCGTGGACGCGGCCGTCCCGGCGGGCGCCGGCCGGGAACTGTCCGCTCCGTCCGCCGGTCCGCCGAGCAGGTCGTACGCCTCGTCGGCGGTGAGGCGCCGCGCCGGGTCCTTGCGGAGGAGGCCCGTGAGCACGCGGGTCAGTTCCCCGGCGCGGACGGCGGCGGCCGGCTCCTCGGTGGCGACGGCGACGAAGACCGCCCAGGAACCGGCGCCACCGAACGGAGGGTGCCCCTCCACGGCGGTGAACAGCGTCGCGCCCAGCGACCACAGATCCGATGCGGCGGTCGCCGGGAAGCCGCGCACCTGCTCGGGGGACATGTAGGCCGGGGTCCCCATGACCGCCCCGGACCGGGTCAGACCGGCCTCGCCCTCGACCGCGGCGATCCCGAAGTCGGTCAGCACCACCCGGTCGCCTTCGAGCAGCACGTTGGCGGGCTTGATGTCCCGGTGGGTGACACCCGTGGCGTGCACGGCTCGTAACGCGTCCAGGACCTGCCGGCCGATCCTGGCGACCCGGGCCGGCGGAAGCGGGCCGTCCTCCTTGACCAGATCGTCCAGGGACCGGCCGTGGACGAGTTCCATCACGATCCACGGACGGCCGTCGTCGCCGGCTATCCGGTCGTGGACGGTGATGACCCCCGGGTGTTTCAGCCGGGCGGCCGCGCGCGCCTCGCGGTCCAGGCGGTCGATCCAGGCCTTGCGCTGGGAGGCGTCGAGGTCGTCGGGGAGCCGGAGCTCCTTGAGGGCGACCTCCCGGTCGAGTTGCTCGTCATGGGCCCGCCATACGGTCCCCATGCCACCCTGGCCGAGCAGTTCGGCCAACCGGTACCGGCCGGCCAGCAGTCGTCCGCGATCGTCAGTCACGCCCGGAAACCTAGCCCAACGCGCCTGATCGCGAGGACGCGCCCCCGGCCCGACTGCCGTGCCACCGCGCCGGTTTCAGCCTGCCCGCGACCCCGTTCCGTACGCCCGGGACGGTGGGGGACGACTGCGCCGCGGCCCTGTCACCGGTCTGTGGAACGACCCCGCCTCCGTACGGGACGACCGTACGGAGGCGGGGAGCGGGCGGTGGTGCGGGGTGATCAGGTGCCGAGCGGGGCGCCGCGCCACTGCTGGTTGGTGTGGGCCGGGGCACAGTCCCAGATGCCGAGGCGGGTGCCGTTGCCGGTGGCCCAGCCCAGCGCGTCCAGGCACTTGCCGGAGTGGACGCTGCGCAGCAGGCCGTCCGGCAGGAGTTCCCACTTCTGGTTCAGGCCCTGGTGGCAGGTGTTGAGCCCGATGTGGGAACCGTTCTCCGTTTTGGCGTACTGGACGTCCATGCAGCGGCCGAGGGCGCGCACGGTGCCGTCGCTCTCCAGCCGCCAGGCCTGGGCATCGGTGCCGTTGCACTGGTACAGCTGGATGGGGGCGCCGTCCTTGAGGTTGCCGCCCTTGACGTCGACGCACTTGCCGGAGTGCACGCCGGTGATCTGACCGGAGCCCGGGGGCGGCGGCACGCTGCAGTAGATCTCGACGAGCACCTGGTAGTAGCCGTTGCCGCCGATCGGGTTGGCGGCCGGACCGGCCGAGCGGGCGCAACGGGCGCTCTGGTAGCCCTCGTTCACGGCGGCGCCGTAAGCGCTGTTCCATGCGGCGTCGACGGCGATGTTGTACGGGCCGTAGCCGGTGCCGAGGAAGTACTTGGGGGCGGTGGGCGCCAGTGCGGCCGCGGTGGCGGCGGTGCGCGCCGCGGCGACGGCGGTCCCGCTCGCGGTGCTGCTCGCCGCGGCGGGCGCGGCGAGCAGGGTGGTCGCGGCGAGGAGGGCGGTGGCCGTGGTCGACAGCCATCGAACCAGCTTCACTCCGGGCTCCTTTTCGGTTACGTGGTGACGGTGCGGGAACATGCGCCGCCGGGGCCCCGCGCGGTCGTTTCGAACCCTAGCCGCGAGCCGCTCCCGCGCAGTCTCACGCAGGTATCAACTCCGGCCACAGTTCGGCTGGTTGACCGCTGACCCGGGAGAACACCGGATGGGTATCGTCCGGGAACCGTGAAGATCCCCCCGGGCCTCGACGCCCTGTCCGCCTCCCTCGCCGCGCATCCCGTGGTCAACCTCTGCGGCCCCCTCGGCAGCGGGAAGAGCGCACTGGCCCGCCGGCTGTCCGTGGCCGCCGCCGTCGATCTGTGCGGGCTGCCGGCCCCGGTCGCCGCGGAGCGGGTACGGGCACTGCTCGCCGGGGCCGCGCCGGAGGGCGGGGTGCTGCTGATCGACAGCGTGGACGGCCCGGGCCAGGCCGAGGCCGTGGCAGCGGTGCTGGGGAAGTCCCACCCGCCGGGGTCTCCGGGAGACTCGGGCGAGGGGCCGGGGCGGCCGTGCCGCCCGTCGGAACCGCCGACGGTCCTGGTGGTCAGCCGGCGGCCGTTGCGCGGGCTGCCCGGCTGGGCGGACCGGCGCGCGCCCTCCCTCGTACCGCTGCGGCCCTGGCCGGACGCGGACGTCGAGGACCTCGTCCGGGAGGCCGGCCTGGAGGACGAGGAGGCCGTGGCGCTCGCGGTGCGGCTCGCGGGCGGTCACCCCCTGCCGGCCGCCCTGGTCAGCGGGGAGCTCCTCGCCGGAACCCCCACCGACGCGCCCGGCGCCCTCGCCGACGCGGTGGTCGAGGAGGTGCTCGGACGCCTCGACCGCGAGCGACCCCGCGCCGGCGGCCGAGGCCGGCACGCGCTGCGTTTGCTGGCCACCGTGGGCGCCGGTGACGAACGGTTGCTCACGGCGGGGCCGGAGGTGTTCTCCGCGCTGGCGGCGCTGAGCCTGGTCCGGCGGGGGCCGCTCGGGCTGGCGGTGCGCGAACCGTACCGGTCGCTGTTCGAGCTGGCCTACGCCTGGCGCCGGCCGCAGGCCCACCGGGACGTCCGGACCCGGGCGGCCGGCTACCGACAGGCACTGCTCACCGAACGCCGGGACCCGCGCGAGCAGGCACAGATCGTCGAACAGGGCCTCTTCCTCTCCGGCGAACCCACCCTGCGGCAGTCGCTGTTCCCGCCGGTCGAGGACGGTGCGCGGATCCGGCCCGCCCGCTCCGGCGACGCCGATGACATCGGACGGCTGATGCACCGCTGGGCGGTCCGCAACGGCTTCGACCCGAGGCGTTCGGAGCGGGTCACGGAGGGCTGGCTGGCATCCGCCCCGACCGCGTTCCACCTGGCCCGGGACCGGGACGGGGAGCCCGTGGCGCTGGCCGCCCTGGTACCCGTCGGCCCGGACACCGTCGACCGCATCGAACCGCTGCTCCAGCAACACGCGCCGGACCTCCTCGTACCCCGGCCGGCGGCCGACGCGGAGCGCGACGGCCCTGGCCCCGGCGGCGGTTCGGGCGGCGCGGGCGGGCTGTTCCTGGGGGCGGCGTACGGGGCGGACGCGGGCGCGCACGCGCAGATGCTGCGCCACATCCTGGTGCGGGCGACCCTCGCCGGCCACCTCCTGGTCTCCACGGCGAGCCCGGAGTACCAGAGCCTGCTGCACGCGCTGAGTTTCCGCCGGCACGGCGGCATCCGGGACGACGTCTACCGGTGCGGGCGCCGCCCGGAGGTCTACAGCCAGGAGTTCACCGCCGCCGGCCTCGCCGGGTGGATCCGCCGCCTCGGCCCCGGTCCCGCCGCCGCCGCAGGGACCGTACCGCCACCCGGGGCGGGGCTCGCGGTCCTGCCGGGCCAGGACCTGCCGACCCTGATCGGACGGGCCCTGGCCCGGCTCCGGGTCCCGGGCGGCCTCGCCGGGAACCCCCTGCTGGCCCTGCCCGAGCTCTCCTCGCCGCCCCGGCTGCGGGCCTGGCTGACCGACCGCGTGGCCGCCCTCGCCGCGTCCTCGATCGACGCGGACGGGGAGGCGGGCGCCATCCTCGCCGCGTACTACCTGGGCCGGTCCCGCACCCACCACCAGATCGCCCGGGGGCTGCACCTCAGCCGCGCCACCTACTTCCGCCGGCTCCGCCGCGGCCTGACCCTGCTCGCCGCCCAACTCCCACCCGGTCCGAGCCCTCACGCGGCCGGGGCCGGCGGCTGAACCTCCTTGCATCCGTGCCGAGTTCGCCGGGACCCGAGCTCACAGCAACCGCCTGACCAGGCGCAGCCCGCGGCGGGTGAACGGTGGCTGTGCCAGGCGGAGGGTGTCCACCACGAGGGACTTGTGCACGACGGGTTTGAGGTGGGAGAAGGCCCGCCAGGAGTGCACGCCGTGTCCCCCGCCGAATCGAGCGGGACGATCACGCGCGCCGCCGGATGCTGACCCTGGCTCTCGACGGCCTCGCCGCGGCCCGGACCGCAGTCGCCACCGTGGTCCTCACCCCCGGTTGCCGTCGGCCCCCGGACCGGCCGACCCGCACGGCGGGAGCCGGCCCCGTATCCGCGCCCGTGCTCCGGCCGAACCGCGTACCCTCCGTCAGTGGAACCCGGCGGAGTCGCCCGTACGAAACGGGCGTTCGTACGCTCACCATGACGGTGGTCGTTGTGCGACCCCGCGGCTCCGAGCCCATAGTCTGGGGCGATCATGAGGGTGGAGACGGGCCCGGTTCTGGGAGGACAGCGGTGGACACGGCGCGAGAAGTGGAGACCGCGAGCGTCGCCGACCTGGTCAGGGCGCTGTCGGAGGGTCAGAGCGGCGCGCTGTGGCGACTGCGGGATCCGGCCCGGCAGATGGACGCGAACCTGGTCCGCCACCTCCCCGGCGCCGGGGGAGAGGCATCCACCGAGGACGAGGTCGACGTCATGCTCGTCGTCGTCGCGGGCGACGGCGTCCTCACCCTGAACGACGAGACGATCCAGTTGCTCCCGGGACGTCTCGCCCTCCTGCCCCGCGGCACGCCCCGCGCCCTGCTGGCCGGCCCCAAGGGGCTGGTCGTCCTCACCACCCACCGCAGACGCAGCGGGATGACCATCGGACAGCCCGTTCCCGCCGCGCCACCGCACCAGTGCGCGCTACACCTGGTCTGCGAGCGGTGCCACCGCCACGCCATAGAGGTGGACGCCCGTTACTGCAGCGGATGCGGCACACGACTGCCGCAGCGTCGGCCGGGGAACTGACCCGCGTCCCAGCGGGGAACCGGCCCGCGTCCCAGGCGTGGCCGACTCCCGAACCGGTCGGGGTGCCCGAGGGCGGGGCCCCTTTCGTGACTCGGCCCGTCGACGGGTGTCGAGAACGACCCACCGGCTCCGTCCTCGGTATACCGGTGGCTCGGTGTACCGGTGGCCTCGCAGGGCACTCGCAGCGCAGAGGGAGAACCGTCATGACGCTTCAGCGGATGGACAACATCGGCATCGTCGTCGAAGACCTGGACGCCGCCGTCGCCTTCTTCACCGAACTGGGCATGGAGGTTGAGGGCCGGGCGCGGATCGAGGGCCTCTTCGCGGATCAGGCCGTCGGGCTCGACGGAGTCCGCAGCGACATCGCGATGATGCGCACCCCCGACGGCCACGGCAAGCTGGAACTCGCGCAGTACCACACCCCTGCGGCGATCGACGACGGATCGCGCACCCGCCCGCCGAACACCCTGGGCGCGCACCGGGTCATGTTCGCCGTCGACGACCTCGACGACACCCTCGCCCGCCTGCGGGCGCACGGCGCCGAGCTGATCGGCGAGGTGGCACGGTACGAGGACGTCTACCGCCTCTGCTACCTCCGCGGCCCCTCGGGGATCGTCATCGCCCTGGCCGAACGGATCGGCTGACGGTTCGCCGGGGCCGATCCGGAAGCAGTCCGACCCTCTCGTTCGAGCGCCCCGCCACGCCGCCGGGAGACTCCCCGGATTCTTCTTTTCGTCCTCTTGACGATATGGCGGCGCCTCGTTATCGTCTCATTGACGAAATCGAGGGGGTCCACCATGGCCGACATCACCAGGCGCTTCGGCTGGCGCCATCTGCGCTCCGCGCCCACCGCGCACATCCGCCACCACAAGCGCGGCCGACTCGTCCACGACGGACGCGGGCTCAGCTTCTGGTACCGGTCGCTGTCGGCGGCGCTCTCCGAAGTGCCGGTCGACGACCGGGAGCTGGCCATGGCGTTCCATGCCCGTACGTCCGACTTCCAGGACGTCGCCGTGCAGGCCACCGTCACCTACCGGATCAGCGACCCGGCCGAGGCCGCGGAACGCATCGACTTCTCCGTCGATCCGGACACCGGAAGCTGGCGCGGGGCGCCGTTGGAACAGATCGCCACGCTCCTCACGGAGACCGCGCAACAGCACACCCTGGACGTACTGGCCCGGACCGCGCTGGCCGTCGCCCTCGTGGACGGCGTCGCCTCCGTGCGGGAGCGGGTGGCCGCCGGTCTCGCCGCCGAGCCCCGGCTCCCCGACACCGGCATCGACGTGGTGGCCGTACGCGTCGTGGCGATCCGCCCCGAGGCGGAGGTGGAGCGCGCCCTGCGCACCCCCGCCCGCGAGCAGATCCAGCAGGAGGCGGACCGGGCCACCTACGAACGGCGGGCCGTCGCCGTCGAACGCGAGCGCGCCATCGCCGAGAACGAGCTGGCCAGCCAGATCGAACTGGCCCGACGCGAGGAACAGCTGGTCGAGCAACGCGGCATCAACACCCGCCGCGCGGCCGAGGAGAACGCGGCCGCGGACGGCGTGAGGACGGAGGCCGAAGCGGCCCGCAAGGTACGCCTCGCCCGCGCGGAGGCCGAAGCGGCCCGCGAGACGGGCGCGGCGCGGGCCGAAGCCCAGACGGCCTGGCTCCGCGTGCACGACGAAGCCGCCCCGGCCACACTGCACGCCCTGGCGGCGACCCGACTGGCGGAGAACCTGCCGCGCATCGAGAGCCTCACGCTGTCCCCGGACGTCCTCACCGGGCTCCTCACCAGGCTCGGACGCCCGGAAGGCGGCACGGGAGCGTGAGCCTGGCCCCGCGGGCGGTGCTCGTGCACCGCAGGACCGAGTACGAGGAGCTGCTCGCCCGACACGGGACGCACGGGCAGGCCGCGTTCTTCCTCTCCAGCCGGGGCCGGACCATCGACGAGGTGGTCCGCCGCCACGACCGCACGCGGCAGGCGCTGCGGGAGGTGGCGGCGGCGGTGCCGCTCACCTGGCGCAACTCGCGGGTGGAGCGGGCCGACCTGGACCGCTTCCTGTTCGCCCCGGAGGACGTGGTGGTCGTGGTCGGCCAGGACGGCCTGGTCGCCAACACCGCGAAGTACCTGCGCGGGCAGCCGGTGGTGGGCATCGACAGCGATCCCGGGCGCAACCCAGGAGTCCTGGTCCGTCACCGCTGGACCGACGCGGGAGCCCTGCTGCGGGCGGCGACCACGGCCGGGAGCCGGACCGAGGAGCTGACCATGGTCGAAGCCGTCGCGGACGACACCCAGCGCCTCCTCGCGCTGAACGAGATCTACCTGGGCTCCTCCGGCCACCAGACGACGCGCTACCGTCTCGGCGCCGACGCCGAGGAGGGCCCGGGCGAGGCCCAGGCCTCCTCCGGGGTGCTGGTGGGGACCGGCACGGGCGCCACCGGCTGGTTGCGCTCCCTGTGGCTGGAGCGCGGCGCGCACGCGGGCCTCCCCGCACCCTGCGACCGGCGGCTCCTGTGGTTCGTACGCGAGGCCTGGCCCTCACCCACGACCGGAACGACGAAGGTCGCCGGCGAGTTGGAGCCGGGTCAGGGGCTGCGGTTGACCGTGGAGTCGGACCGGATCGTGGTCTTCGGCGACGGGATGGAGAGCGACGCCCTGCAGTTGACCTGGGGCCAGAGCATCCGCCTGGGCATCGCGGACACGTCACTGCACCTGGTGACGTGAGCTCCTTCGCCCGACGGCCTGTCGCGACTCGGGGGCCGAGGTGCTCCCGGCCGGCGCCGCCCCCGGATCGAGGCCGTGCCGCCTCGGCCTTCGGGCGAGGGACGGTGACGGCTCCGGGAGCGTCGGGACCCGCTGAAAGTGCCGTCCGTCGACAGCGCCGCTGCCGCGGAGATCACCCGATCAGCTCGTGCGGGTCAACGGTTGCCCGGCGAAGCTCACCCCGGCCAGCCCATGGGCGATGAGGTTGCGAATGTTGCTGTGATCGGTGCCGTTCGGCGTGGCCAGCACACCGCGGTAGTGCTCACCGAAGGCCAGCAGCGCCTCCTCGTCGGTCAGCCCTTCCAGCAGGGCCAGGCCCAGCGTCTTGCAGGATCCCTCGTTCTCACCCGCGGCGTTGTCCAGCCCACCGTTGCGGAACGCCTGCGGCTGATACGCGTAGTGCGCGGCGACGAAGGCCAAGGTGTCGGCGAACTCGTGCTCACCCGACGCAAGGCTCGCACGCAGCGAGTTCAGATCAGTCATGTCGGCTCCCCTGGCTTGAACGGACGATCCGATCGCCGTCCGTAACCGGACGACACTATCCCCCGTGGAAACTCCGCACGAAACCGACCTCCGAGGCACCGTCGTGCTCCGAGACCGCGCGCCCCTCCTCACCGGTGATCCCCGCGAACGTCCCGCCGAAGGCCCGGATCAGCTCGATCCGGTGGGGTTTCCGGAAGCGCCCGAGAACGGTGACCGCCACGGGCTCAGGCCCATCCGGCCCGTGGTCCCGAGGTCCACCGCGTGCTCCAGTTCCAGCGTCAACCGGGGTGCGCCCGGCTTCGGAACGACCTCCAGGAGCCAGCCCTCGGCGGCCGGCCCGCCGCCGGACGTCACCAGGTTGCGCCAGAGCAGCCCCGTGGAGGCCGCCTGTCCGGGCCGCAGCACCACCTTCGGCGGCGCCGGCTCGGGGTCGTCACCGCCCGTCGCCATGACCCCGTTGCTCCCCGGCGCCACCGACACCTCGACCGGTCGCCGCTCCCGGTCCAGTAGCCGCACCTCCGGATAGCCCTCCAGCTCGTAGACGCCCGAACCGCAGTTCAGGAGCTGTACGTCGGCCACGCGCACCCCCATGGCGGCGTTCCCCTCGCCTTCCATGAGGCGCACCCCGCCCTCGGGGCAGGGGACCGGTTCCGCGGACGGGTACGCCTCCCCGAGCGCCTCGAAGGTCGCACCGCACCCCGACACCAGCCCCGCCAGAGCCAACGCCCCCACCATCAAGCCGACTTGCCTCGCCCACCCCTGTTGCCCCATCCGGCGACCCTACGTCGCTCGGCGTTGATTCGCGCGCCCTGCCCCGACCACGGGCTGGGGATACCGCCAAGGCCGACCGCCTGCCCAACCCCGCGCCGCCGGCACGGTGCGAGGCCGCTCCGGGAGGCAGGGCGACGAGCCCGTAGTCGGCCCTGAGGAGAGCTGTCACTTGCGCCAGAACAGGTGGTGCGTCACCCCGCTGGAGCTGGGAACGACATCGAGGTGGAACCGGTCGAGCAGCTCATCGGGGGACTCCCAGAGCCGCACTCCGGACCCGAACTCCACCGGTGAGACCGCCACGTGCAAGGTGTCGACGAGGTCCGCGTCGAGAAACTGCCGGATGGTGGTGGCCCCGCCGCCGAGTCGGACGTCCTTGCCCCGCGCCGCCTGCCGCGCCATCTCGAGGACCGTGACCGGGTCGTCGTCGACGAAGTGGAACGTGGTGTCGGAGAGCGTGAACGAGGGGCGCTCGTGATGGGTCATGACGAACACCGGGGTGCGGAAAGGGGGCTCGTCACCCCACCAGCCCTGCCATTCATGGTCCTGCCAGGGCCCGCGCTGGGGCCCGAACTTGTTCCGGCCCATGATCTCGGCGCCGATGTTGCGCGCGTAGTCCCGCGTGAGGTAGTCGTCCAGGCCACGGCTCCCGCCGGGGGCGGTGCGCATGGGCCAGCTCGCCGTGGCACCGGCCCAGGCGAACAGCCTTCCCGGATCGACATGACCGAACGGCCTCTCGAAGGTCTGGTCGTCCCCGGCACCGATGCCGTCACGCGAGACGTTGAAGTTCTGGACTCTCACCAGCTGAGCCATGCGTTCCTCCTGTGAGGGGGCGACGACGCTCGGTGGAGCTGCCGGCCGGACGGCGGACGGTGCGGTGACGTCATCCCGTGGGAACATTCTGGCCCCCGTACCACCGCTCCGCGATGATCCCCGGTGCGCGCGCCACCGGCTCCCGCCCCCGTGCGACCGACGGAACCGCCCGCTACCCCCACCGCCCGCAGGGGCCGCGAACGCGCCGAGGAGACGACGGTTCGGCCCGGACCCGGCCGCTGTGCCTATGGTTCCCGCATGCGGGGCGCCCTTGTCTTCACCGCCCGGCGGTGCCGGTTCGCCGCCGCAGCCTGCCTCATCGGCGTCGGAGCCGGGGCGTGCGGCGCCCTGCTGCTCCTGATCCTGCGCACCGTGCAACACCTGGCGTTCGGGTACGCGCAGGGGCCGTTCCTGGAAGGCGTCGAGGCGGCGTCGGCATGGCGGCGCGTGGTCGTCACGGCGTCGGCCGGCGTGGTGGCGGGCGCGGGGTGGTGGCTGCTCCAGCGGTACGGACGTCCCCGCGTGGAGATCCGGCAGGCCCTGCGGATGGAGCGGCCGCGGATGCCCGCTCTGACCACGGCCGTCCACGCGCTGCTCCAAGTGGTCACGGTCGGTCTGGGCTCACCCCTCGGGAGGGAGGTCGCGCCCCGGGAGGCGGCCGCGCTCCTGGCGACCGGTGTCACCCGCCGAGCCGGGCTCAGCCCGTCGCAGAGCCGGGTCCTCGTGGCGTGCGCGGCGGGGGCGGGCCTCGCGGCGGTGTACGACGTCCCGCTGGGAGGCGCCCTCTTCACGCTGGAGGTGCTCCTGGGCAGCTGGGCGATCGGCGCCGTGGCGCCGGCCGTGCTCACAGCCGCGCTGGCGAGCCTGATCGTGCGCGTCGCGGTACCGGACGGGCAGGCCTACCAGCTGCCGGAACTGCCCTTCAGCGGCTCGCTGCTGCTGTGGGCGGTGCTGGCAGGACCGCTGGTGGGGGCGTGCGCGTACGGATTCTCCCGGCTGACGGCGGCGTCGAGCGCCCGGGCCCCGCGCGGCAGCGCCCTGCTGGTCACCGCCCCCGCCGCCTTCCTGTGCCTGGGGCTCCTCGCGGTGCCGTTCCCGCAACTGCTCGGGAACGGGAAGGGCCCCGCCGAGGTCGCCTTCACCGCCGAACCCTCCCTCGCCCTGGCGGCCGTACTCCTGGTCCTGCGTACGGTGGTCGTCGCGCTGTGCCTGCGCGGAGGTGCGTACGGTGGCCTGCTGACACCGTCGTTCGCCAACGGCGCGCTGCTCGGGATCGTGGCGGGCAGGCTGTGGGAGCTGCTCTGGCCGGGTACCGTCCTGGGTGCCTACGCCGTCGTCGCGGCGGGGGCCTTCCTGGCGGTGTCCCAGCGGATGCCCATCACGGCGATCGTGCTCGCGCTCGAATTCACCGGAGCACCCCGGGAAGCGGTCCTGCCCCTGCTGCTCGCGGTCGCGGGCGCCTCGGGGACGGCGGCGCTGCTGCGCCGCCACTGGGCCCGCCCTCGCCGCGCACGGGGTACGGGGCGGGGGTAGCCGGCGGGGTGGGCGGGTGCCCGCGCGGCCTACGCTTCGTCGCCCTTGTCGTTCCAGCGGGGGTCTTCCCGCCATTCCTTGTTGCGGTCGTCCACGGTCCGCAGGGCCGAGGAGGCCTGCTCGGGGGTGGCGTAGGGGCCGAGTCGATCCGGCCCGGGCCCGTTCACGACGCTGCGGGAGATCGTGTCGAAGTACCACTCGCCGGATTCGGGCTCACTGTTGCTGTTCATGCTGATCATGCTGCTCCGGATCGGCACGTCCAAACACAGGTCCGAACGCGGTCCGGACGCTGCGGCTCTCCGTCGTCCCGCTCAACGCCGTTCCGCCGGGTGGGACGGGCGGCGCATCTCACTGCGGCCCTGGTCGATGAGCCGTCGTCCCGCCGTGCGGAGTCGGGGGTCCATCAGTGCCTTGCCGTCGGCTTCCTGCTTCATGCCGCGCAGTACCTTGACTCCGCTGCTGAGCTTGCCCATCGAGTCCTCCTTCGGAACGGACGCGTGCACCGGCCCTTCCCGGCACGCGGTGTGCCGTGCGCAAACCAGCACGTAGGCGTTATTTCCTGCACAAACCAGACAAAACTCATATTGGATGAACGATGTGTGTTCGCGGTCGGCGGGTCGGCCACATCGTCGGCCACATCACCGACCCAGGGCGTGCGGGGCCCGCATTGCTGGGTAGGCCGTGTGCAGCACGTGGCGCGGCACCGGGCACCCGGACATCGCCCGGAAGATCATGAAGTCATGCGGAACCGTCGGGAGTCCGCCCAAGATCACAGGAGCTGACGGATGTCGAACGACCGAGCGGGACAGCCGGCGAGCGCGGCGGACCTCATCGACGTGTCCCGTGTGGTGACCGCCTACTACGCCCTGCACCCGGACCCCGCCGATCCGGCCCAGCGCGTCAGTTTCGGGACGTCCGGACACCGGGGTTCGTCCCTCGACACGGCGTTCAACGAGGACCACATCGCCGCGACGAGCCAGGCCATCTGCGAGTACCGGGACCGGCACGGCGTGGACGGACCGCTGTTCCTCGGCGCCGATACGCACGCGCTGTCCGAACCAGCCCGGGTCACCGCCATCGAGGTGTTCGCCGCCAACGACGTGAACGTCGTCATCGACACCTCCGACGGCTACACCCCCACCCCCGCCGTCTCCCACGCCATCCTCACCTACAACCGCGGTCGTACCGGCGCCCTGGCCGACGGCGTCGTCGTCACGCCTTCGCACAATCCGCCCGGCGACGGCGGGTTCAAGTACAACCCGCCCCACGGGGGGCCCGCCGGGTCCGAGGCGACCGGCTGGATCCAGGACCGGGCCAACGAGATCATCACCGGCGGCCTGAAGGACGTACGGAGAATCCCGTACGCACGAGCCCTCGCGGCCCCCACCACCGGGAGGTACGACTTCCTCGGCGCCTACGTCGCCGACCTGCCCTCCGTGCTCGACCTGGACGCCGTCCGGGCGGCGGGCGTGCGCATCGGCGCCGACCCGCTGGGAGGCGCCTCCGTTGCCTACTGGGGGCGCATCGCCGAGGAGCACCGCCTCGACCTGACCGTCATCAACCCGGAGACCGACCCCACCTGGCGGTTCATGACGCTGGACTGGGACGGGAAGATCCGGATGGACTGCTCCTCCCCGTACGCGATGGCCTCACTGATCGAGGCGAAGGACCGCTTCGACCTCACGACCGGCAACGACGCGGACGCCGACCGGCACGGCATCGTCACACCGGACGGCGGCCTGATGAACCCCAACCACTACCTCGCCACCGCGATCGACTACCTCTACCGCCACCGCGAGGGATGGCCGCGGGCCGCGGCCATCGGCAAGACGCTCGTGTCGTCACGGATGATCGACCGGGTGGCCGCCGACCTCGGCCGCGAACTGGTCGAAGTTCCGGTCGGGTTCAAATGGTTCGTGGACGGTCTGGCCGACGGCGCCCTCGGCTTCGGCGGCGAGGAGTCCGCGGGCGCGTCGTTCCTGCGCCGGGACGGCTCGGTGTGGACGACCGACAAGGACGGCATCCTCCTCGCCCTGCTCGCCTCGGAAATCCTCGCGGTGACGCAGCAGAGCCCCTCGGAGCGGTACGCGGCGCTCACCGCGAGGTTCGGCGCGCCCGCGTACGCGCGGATCGACGCACCGGCCACGCGGGAGGAGAAGGCGGTGCTCGCCCGGCTCTCCCCGGACCAGGTCACCGCGGACACCCTGGCCGGTGACCCGGTCACCGGAGTCCTGACGAACGCCCCGGGCAACGGAGCGCCCTTCGGCGGCCTCAAGGTGAGCACGGAACGGGCCTGGTTCGCCGCCCGGCCCTCGGGTACCGAGGACGTGTACAAGATCTACGCGGAATCCTTCGACGGTCCCGAGCACCTCGCCGAGGTCCAGCAGGCGGCCCGGTCCGTCGTGTCGGCGGCCCTCTCGTCCTGACCGTCGGCAACCGCCCGGGCGGCCGGGAGCACCGTGCCGGGCCGCCCGGTGGCGTTGTCAGTGCCGGGCCGCATGATGACCTTCATGACCGAAAACAGTGCCCTGCTCTCTCCTGCCGCCTACGTGGAGGCCGTGACCACCGCCCTGGCGGCCTCGGCCGCGTACTACGGCGACGGCACCACCCCGCTCGGCGACGACGAGTACGACGGGCTGCTGCGCGCCATCACGGCGTACGAGGAGGCCCACCCGGACCAGGCCCTGGCCGAGTCACCGACCGGGAAGGTCGCGGGCGGGGCGGTGCAAGGTGACGTACCGCATTCGGTGCCGATGCTCTCCCTCGACAACGTCTTCGACGCCGACGAGCTCGCCGAGTGGGCCGCAGGTCTGGAACGGCGCCTCGGGCACCCCGTGGCCGGATGGTGCGTGGAGCCGAAGCTCGACGGCCTCGCGGTGGCCGCCCGGTACCGGGGTGGTCGGCTCGTCCAGGTCCTCACCCGCGGTGACGGGCTGGCCGGCGAGGACATCACCCACGCCGCCGACGCCGTCCTGGGTCTGCCGCGGGTGCTGACCCAGCCGATCGACGTCGAGCTGCGCGGCGAGGTGCTGCTGACGACCGCGCAGTTCGAGGAGGCCAACCGGATCCGGCTCGCCCACGAGGCCACACCCTTCGCGCACCCGCGCAGCGGAGCGGCCGGCACCCTGCGGGCCAAGGACCGCGCCTACCGGATCGAATTGACCTTCTTCGCGTACGGCGCGATCGGTCTCGACGACCTCGGCCACGTCGCTCTTTTGGACACCCTGGCCGCGCTCGGCGCGAACACGGCCGCGGCCACGGCCGCCGCGCCGATCCGGTGCGAGACCGTGGAACAGGTGCAGGAACGCATCGACGTGATCGCCGGCCTGCGCGGGGACCTGCCGTTCGGGATCGACGGTGTCGTCGTCAAGGCCGACACGGCCGAGGACCAGCGGCAGGCCGGCAACGGCTCGCGCGCCCCCAGATGGGCCGTGGCCCGGAAACTGGCGGCCGAACACAAGGTGACGCGCCTGCTGGCGGTGGAGTGGAACGTGGGCCGGACCGGGATCATCGCCCCGCGCGCCGTCCTGGAACCCGTGGTCATCGACGGGGTGACGGTCACCTACGCCACGCTGCACAACCCGTCCGACATCACCCGTCGCGGCCTCATGATCGGCGACCAGGTGTTCGTGTACCGGGCCGGCGAGGTGATCCCCCGGGTCGAGGCACCGCTGGTCGACCAGCGCACCGGGGCCGAGAGCCCCATCGCCTTCCCCGAGTCGTGCCCACGCTGCGGCGACGCGATCGACAGCTCCGAGCAGCGGTGGCGCTGCGTGCGTGGGCGAAGCTGCCAGGCCGTGGCCTCGGTGATCTACGCGGCCGGCCGGGACCAGCTCGACATCGAAGGTCTCGGCGGCACGCGCGCGATCCAGCTGGTGGAGGCCGGCCTGGTCAAGGACATCGCCGACCTGTTCACGCTGACACGCGAGCAGCTCCTCGGTCTGGAGCGGATGGGGGAGACCAGCGCCACCAACCTCCTGGCGGCGATCGAGACCGCCCGCGGGGCCTCGCTGAACCGCGTGTTCTGCGCCCTCGGGGTCCGTGGCACCGGGCGTACGATGTCCCGCCGCATCGCCGCGCACTTCGGCTCGATGGTGGCGATCCGAGCCGCCGACGCGGACACCCTGGCCGGGGTCGCCGGCATCGGTACCGAGAAGGCCCGCGTCGTCGCGGCCGAACTCCTCGAACTCGCCCCGCTCCTCGACAGGCTCCAGGCCCAGCGGGTCGGCACGCAGGTCACCGAGCCGCAGATGGCCGCGCCCGACGCGGGCGACGGCGACGAGGACGCGGCCGGCGGCCCGCTGGCAGGGCAGGCCGTCGTGGTGACCGGCTCCATGACCGGGCCCCTCGCGCTGTTGTCCCGGAACGAAATGAACGAGCTGATCGAGCGGGCCGGCGGAAAGGCGTCGTCGTCGGTGTCCAAGCGCACCACCCTCCTGGTGGCGGGCGAGAAGGCCGGCTCCAAGCGCGCCAAGGCCGAAGAGCTGGGCATCCGCATCCTCGGCCCCGAGGAATTCGCCGACCTCGTCGCCGACCTCCTTCCCGCCGGCTAGTGCGCACTGGTCGGCGGCTCCCGGCAGTCCCGGGCGTCGGCGCGTCGCAAGGGTGAAGCGCGCGCGGTCGGGACCGGGGACGCCCGGGCTCGAAGACCCGACGAAACCGGTTGCCGTCGCGGCGATGAGTCCGCCGTCGCCCGCAGGTCTACCTTCCGTACGGGACGACCAACGCACCGGGAGCACGCCATGGGCCTCATCCACATCGAAATGTTCGCCACGCTCGACCTCGTCGGCCAAGCACCCGGCGGCCCCGACGAGGACCCGGACGGTTTCCCGTTCGGCGGTTGGCAGGCGCCCCTGCTCGACGAGGTCGCCGGAGCGCAGGTCGGGGCCGCGTACGAGGGCACGGACGCGCTCCTGCTCGGCCGTCGGACGTACGACATCTTCGCGGGCTTCTGGCCGCATCAGAAGGGCGGCGAGGACAGCGAGATCGCCACCCTCTTCAACAGCGTTCCGAAGTACGTGGCCTCCCGCGGCCGGCCCGACCTCTCCTGGGCGGGATCCTCGCAGCTCGGTCCGGACCTGTCCGCAGCGGTGCGCGAGATCCGGGACCGGCACGAGCACATCAAGGTCGTCGGCAGCCTCGACCTGGTCCAGACCCTCCTGCGCGAGCAGCTCTTCGACCG
Source organism: Streptomyces sp. NPDC048383 (assembly GCF_040651775.1). Classification (NCBI taxonomy): domain Bacteria; kingdom Bacillati; phylum Actinomycetota; class Actinomycetes; order Kitasatosporales; family Streptomycetaceae; genus Streptomyces; species Streptomyces sp. NPDC048383. Next base: position 41,699 of record NZ_JBEZKS010000046.1, on the reverse strand, counting down.
TCTCGACCTGTGGATCCACCCGATCGTGCTCGGCGTCGGGAAGAAGGTCTTCGACCAGGGCGCTGTGCCCACGAACCTCACCCTCCTGGAGCCGCCCGCGACCGGCCCCAAGGGCGTCGTGTACCTGCGCTACGGACTGACCGACGGCACGCCCGCCACGGGGGACATGAGCGCACCCGATCGAGGTCTCGGTCGCGACGCCTGAGCCCCCGGACGCTCCAGTGACCGGTAGACGGAGCCGGCGTCGGAGGAGGCCATGGCGCCGACGAACGCGACGGCGTAGGTCACGACGAGGAACCCGACGAGCCACCACCCACTGCCGGCCCGGCGTCGCGAGACGTCACCACGGGGTCCCGCCACTTCCGACCTCACCTTCTGCCGATCCGACCCGCTGCGGACGCCCGGTTCGCGCCCGAACGACGTTGTACTCCGAACCGGGGCGGCGGCCGGTCCCGACACGGCGCACGGCCCCCTCCTGGTTTCCCGGCGGGAGGTCGCCTCCTGATCGTCAGGAAGGGCGGGCGCGAAAGGAGTTGCCCGCCGACGCCCACCGCCTCGTTCCAAAGTCGATTGTCAGTGCCGGCTGAGAGGATTGGAGTACCAAGTCGGGAAGAGCGGGGGAGCACCTTCATGTCCGGAACCCAGAATTACATCAATCACGTCGCCCTTGTGTTGGACGCCAGTTCATCGATGTCGCACCTGAGCGGCAAGGTCGTGGAAGTCGCCGACCGACAGATTTCCTATCTGGCCCGACGCTCGCAGGAATTGGACCAGGAAACCCGTGTCACGGTGTACGTCTTCGCCAACGAGGTGAAGTGCGTCATCTACGACAAGGACGTGCTGCGCATGCCGTCCCTGAAGCAGCTCTACCGGGTCGGAGGGATGACGGCGCTGCTGGCGGCCACCCTCACCTCGCAACGGGAACTGGCACAGACCGCCCAGCTCTACGGCGACCACAGCTTCCTGACGTTCGTCCTGACGGATGGCCAGGAGAACGCGAGCCACCGCTGCCCGGGATCGTCCGGCAGGGACCCGCGTGCGCTGGTCCGGGCCGTGTCCACGATGGTGGAGACGCAGGCGGACAACTGGACGCTCGCCGTCCTGGTGCCGGATCAGATGGGCAAGCGCGAGGCCATGCAGTGCGGATTCCCGAAGGACAACATCGCCGTCTGGGACGCCACGAGCACGCAAGGGCTGGAAGAGGCGGGGCACGTGATCCAGGAGGCCACCGAAAAATTCATGGTGGGCCGTACGAAGGGGATACGAGGATCGCGTGCGGTCTTCTCCGCCGGGGGTGACGCCGTCAACAAGAAGGCCATAGAAGCCGCCGGACTGACCCCGGTGGACCCGTCGGAGTATCAGCTGATACCCGTCGCCCGGGAAACGGCGATCCGGGAATGGGTGACGGAAAGCGGACACTCCTACCGGACCGGTTGCGCGTTCTACCAGCTGAACAAGTCGGAGAAGATCCAGGCGCGCAAGCAGATCGCCGTGCTGGAAAAGAAGACGGACCGGGTGTACACGGGCCCGCAGGCCCGATCCATGCTCGGACTGCCGGACTCGGAGGTCCGCGTCAAGCCGGACCACAACGACGACTTCACCATCTTCGTGCAGAGCACCAGCGTGAACCGGAAGCTCGTGCCGCAGACGCGGCTGCTGGTCATGGTCTGACGTCACCTACACCGCGGCGCCACCGCCGACTCGCTCGACCGGGACCCACAGCTGGGACGCGGTCCGCGCCCCGGTCTCCACGGGCCGCGTCCGCATGAGCTCCGGGCGGGGTCGGCTCACGTACGGGTTCGAGGGGAACCCTTGGGTGAACACGTCCCGCCCGGCGGCGGCACCCTGGTCCGGTTCTCACTCGACCGCACGGAGCAACCTCCGGCCCACGGAGGGCGATCCGTGCGCGGTCGGGGCTCCGCTTCATGAATTCCTCACGGTCGCTCGCGCAGGATGCGAACACCTCATCGCATCCCGCACTGGAGAACGTGTGCCGAAGCACTCCGCAACCCCCTTCCTGCGCCGCAAGTCGACGATGGCCGCCGGCGCGGCCGGCGTCGTCCTGACCGTGGGAGCCGGCCTGACCCTTTCGCAGGCCTCCGCGGGACAGGCCGTCCCCCGGCTGCCGGCCGCCAACGCGGCCTTCGATTACCAGATCGGGGGCGCGTACACGCCCCCCAGGGGAGTGAAGGTCATTTCCCGCGACCGGTCCGCCCAGCCCGCGGCCGGCCTCTACAACATCTGCTACGTCAACGCCTTCCAGGCCCAGCCCGACGCCCTCGGCTGGTGGCAGAAGAACCACCCCGACCTGGTGCTGCGGGACTCCGCCAAGCGTCCGGTCCTCGACGAGGACTGGGGCGAGGCGCTCCTCGACACCTCCACGGCCGACAAGCGCACCCGACTCGCCAAGGTCGTCGGTGAGTGGATCAAGGGCTGTGCGCGCAGCGGCTTCCAGGCGGTGGAGCCCGACAACCTGGACTCCTTCTCCCGCTCCGGGAACCGCCTGACCCCGTCGCACAACGTCGCCTTCGCCGAGCTCCTCGCCGACCGCGCGCACGCCGAGGGCCTGGCCATCGGCCAGAAGAACACCGCCGAGGTGCTCTCCGACCGGACGAAGATCGGCTTCGACTTCGCGGTCGCCGAGCAATGCGGCCAGTACAACGAGTGCGGGGACTTCGCGAAGGCCTACGCCAACCGCGTCTTCGTCATCGAGTACGAGAACGCAGGCTACGACCGGGCCTGCTCCGCCTGGGGATCGAAGCTCGCGATCGTCCAGCGGGATCTCGACGTCTCCGCCGCCGGCTCGCGGGGCTACCGCTACCGCGCCTGCTGAACCGCGGGGCCCCCACCCCTCTCGGGGCCCCGCCCTCCGTCACCGGAACCCGGGAACCGACCGCCGGACGTACGGTCCGGCATCCCGGTTCCGGTGACGGTCCCGGCGCGGCCCACCGGCTGCGGACGACTACGAGGGGGAATGCGCGCCTCCGCTGAAGCAACCGCGTGGGCTCTCCCGGCATCCTCGGCCACGAGTCCACTCAGGAGGTTTCGAGCAGATGAGTGATCAGGTGGGTACAGAGGCCGACGTCGTCAGGCCGCTCCCGCAACCGCTGCGGGAGCCCGCCCGTGGGGTGTGCGGCGTCATGTCCGGCATGCGGCTTTCACCGCTGGACTTCCGCTCGATACGTGGCATCTCTTTGCTTGTCGGATCTTGCTCAACTTCACCTGGTCGGGATGAAATTGAGACAGGACCTACCAGGTGCAAACGTCCTAAGAAAGCGGCCCGACATGATCCACCGCACATACCCGGACGGTCAGCGGCCACGAACCGCGCGACGCGACCAGGCCGTCAGTACGGCGCCCGCACACAACGCTCCGGGCGACGCCCTGCTGTCCCTGCAGCGGGCGTTGCTGAACGTGCCCGCCGGCCACCACTTCTCGGACGCGCGGGTCCGCCGGCACGAGCGGCGCAACGCGCTGCACACGTTACGCGGGCTCATCCAGCTCGCCCGGCACGCGTCGGATCGGCCCGAGCTGGCATCCGAGTGGCCGGGCATCCCGCTCATCGGCATCTCCGAGCTCGTCGACCGGGTCGAAGACCCGCTGGTCCGGGCCCACTTGGTGGGCAAGATGCTCGCCACCACCGAGTGCGGGGTGCGGCTCGGGATCAGCGACCGCTCCCACCTGCCCACCCGACCGGACCTGGCCGGAGCGTTGGTCACCGTACTCGGCAACCTCGTCGACAACGCCACGGACGCCGTGTTGGACGGCCCCGGCACCGATCCGTGGATCGAGGTCTCCCTCCGTCAGGAACCGGCATCCGAAAACCGGTCCGGCACCGCGGGCGCCGTCGAACTGTGCGTGGCCGACAACGGGCCGGGCGTCGCCGGCGAGCTGCGGAACCGGATATTCACCCGCGGGTTCTCCACCAAGCCCGCTTCGCCGGAGCAGCGCCGGGGCCTGGGACTCGCACTCGTGAAGACCATCGCCGAGGAGCACGGAGGCTCGGTCGCGGTCGCCGACCGCCCGGGCGGGGGCTGCCTGTTCACCGTACGCATGCCGATGCCGATGCCGACCTCCGGACGTCCGTCCGTGTCCGGTCGGCGGGGCGGGGAGGCCCGGTGATCGACGTACTCGTCGTCGACGACGACTTCTACGTTGCCAAGATCAACGCGCATTACGTGGCCGAGGTCCCCGGCTTCCGGGTCGCGGGAATCGCGCACAGCGCGGCGCCGGCGCTCGCCGCCGTCGAGCGGGGAGGCGTCGATCTGATCCTGCTCGATCAGCACCTGCCGAACCAGACCGGGCTGGACCTCACCCGCAAACTCCGGGCGCTGGGACTCGACGTCGACGTCATCATGGTCACGGCCGACCGACGGTCCGCCTCCGTGCGCGCCGCGCTGCGAGCGGGAGTCCTGCACTACCTCGTCAAACCGTTCACGATCGAAAGCCTGCGCGGCAAGCTGGAGGCCTACGCCCAGCTGCGCGCGGCGATCGACGACGCCGACGAGCTGGACCAGGCGCGCATCGACCGGGCGCTCGGCGCCCTGCGCGCGCCCCCCGCGTCCCGCGCCCTGCCCAAGGGGTATTCGGAGCGCACCGCCGAGCTGATCACCCACATCGTGTCGGCCGAGGACCGGCAGGTGTCCGCGCAGGAGGTCTCCGAGCGGGCCCGGATCAGCCGCTCGACGGCTCAGCGCTACCTGAAGTTCCTGTCGGAGACCGGCTCGGTGCGGCTGACCCTCCGGTACGGCGACAGCGGGCGGCCCGAGCACATGTACTCCGGGGCCTGAACCGCATTCCGGCGCCCGAATCGGCCGAGCTCATCCGCGGCGGTCGTTGGATCAATGGGAATTATCCGCTTTCCGCAGTCAAAGTGGTTTGTCGTCACAATCGGAGTGCGCCCGCGGTCATGTCCTAGCCTCCAGGAACCATCAGATTCGGAACCCGGGCCGGAATTCCCGTTCGGACTTCGGCGCCATGACGCGACAGGAAGCCGATCGGTGCTGAACCGCCTCCTCCCCCCGCCCGGGCCGGCTCGGATGCTCGCCGTCATCACCATGGTGATGAGCCTGGGTCAAGGCCTGTGGATAGCCATCAGCGTGCTCTACGCCGTGACGATCGTCCGCCTCACTCCGGGTGAGCTCGGGATCAGTCTCGGCGTGGCGGCCGCGCTCGTGCTCCTGTCCAGCATTCCCCTCGGACACCTGGCCGACCGGGCCGGGCCGCGTACGGTCCAGATGTGGTCGTTCCTCGCGCTCGCCCCGCTGACCGCGGTGCTCCTGCTGGTCGAGGGCTTCTGGGCCTACCTCGTCGTCACGTCCGTGCAGGGACTCGCCTACCGGGCGGGGAACAACGCCCGCAAGGCGATGATCGCGGCCAACGTGCCGCGGATCGACCGGGTGCGCGTCACGGCGCAGATCCGTGCCGCCATCAACGCGTCGGTCGCGGTCGGCGCCTGCCTGGCCGGTCTCGTGATCGCCTGGGGCGCTCCCGTCGGATACGGGGGCGCGCTCCTCTTCACCGCGCTCTGCTTCCTGGTCACGGGCCTGCTCACCGCCAAGGAACCGCCGGTGCCGCCGGTTCCGGCCTCCGCCGGTGCCGCCTTCGCGGTGCTCCGTGACGTACCGTTCCTGCTCTTCACCGCGCTGGACGGACTGCTCCTCACCCATGCGCTGTTGATCGACATCGTGCTTCCGCTGTGGGTCATCCAGCACACCGACGCGCCGCGGTGGATGGGCGCGGTGATCCTCGTCATCAACACCGCCGTCGTCGTCGCGTTCCAGACGAAGGCGGTCCGGGGGACCGAGGATCCCAGGTCCGCCTCCTGGGCCGGTCTGCAGGGCGCGGGGTGCGTTGCCGCCGCCTGCGGGCTCTTCGCGCTGACCGGGGGAGCGGGGGCGGTGACCGCCTGCGTGCTGCTCGTCCTGGGCGCGCTGGTCCACGCCCTGGGCGAGATCCGGCAGGCGGCGGCGAGCTGGACCATCGTGTTCGGTCTGGCCCCCGATCACGCGCAGGGCCAGTACCAGGGGACCTACAAGATGGGCGGCGACCTGGGCAGGATCATGGCGCCGGCCGCCTTCACCTGGTTGATCATCGAACAAGGGGTCATCGGCTGGATCGTCCTGGCCGTGTCGTACGTCCTGCTGGGCGCGGCCATGCCGGTAGTCGTCGCCAGGGGGGTCCGCGAGCGCGGCGGCGACCGCCTGAATGCGTAATTCCGGAAAGATAAATGAGAAAAACGCTTCTTTCGTGCGTCAAGAGGGTCTAGAGGTTCATCGGCGCAAAGGCGCCGGCGCGGAATCGCGTTGCTAGCGTGGCCGAGTCCCGTCACCGACGCATTCGGATTTCCATGACCACAGCATTGAACACGCGTTTGGGCTCCGGTCTGCTTCGCCATGCGAGTGGGCATCCCGACCGCGTAGCCCTGACCATCGGCCGCCGCGACTACACCTACGAGGAGACCGCCCTCACCGCACGACGGTGGGCCGCCCTGCTCGTCGAAGCCGTCGGTGGCCGCCCCCGCAGGGTGGGCGTGTTCGCCCACCGCAGCGAAGCCTCCTACCTGGGCGTGGCCGCCGCACTGTTCGCGGGCGCCGCTTTCGTCCCGCTCAACCGCAAGTTCCCGGCCGACCGCACGCGTTCCATGCTCGAACGCGCCGACGTCGACGCCCTGATCGTTGACTCCGCGTCGTTGGAAGGCCTCGGCGGACTGCTGCGCGGCCTGCCGCGCAAGCCGGTCGTGCTGCTGCCCGACACCCTGCGCGGCAGGGCGGGGGACCTCGGCGACGACGTTCGGGTGCTGGACGCGGTCGACCTCGCCACGGCCGCTCCGCTGGAACCGGGCGGCCTGCCGCCGGTGTCGTCCGACGACATCGCCTACCTGCTCTTCACCTCCGGCAGCACCGGCGTGCCCAAGGGGGTTCCGGTCACCCACGGCAACGCGGGCGCCTTCCTGGAAGCCAACCAGGCGCGCTACCGACTGACGCCGGACGACCGGCTGACCCAGACCTTCGACCAGACCTTCGACCTGTCCGTCTTCGACCTCTTCATGGCCTGGGAGAACGGGGCACGGCTCTGCGCGATGGACCCCCTCGAAATCCTGGCGCCGTTCAAGTACCTGGAGCGCAACGGGATCACCGTCTGGTTCTCGGTGCCCTCCGTGGCCGCCGTGCTCCGCAAGCGCGGCGTGCTGGGACCGGGGACCATGCCCACCCTGCGGTGGAGCCTGTTCTGCGGGGAGGCGCTGCCGCGGGCCTCCGCCGAGGCCTGGCAGGCCGCGGCCCCGGGGTCGGTCGTGGAGAACCTGTACGGGCCGACGGAACTCACCATCGCCTGCACCGTGCACCGTTGGGATCCGACGACCGGTCCGGACGCCTGCGTCCACGACAACGTGCCCATCGGCCGTCCCTACCCCGGCCTGAGCACGCTGGTGGTGGACGAGCGGCTCATTCCGGTGCCGGACGGTACGAGCGGGGAACTCTGCGTGGCCGGCCCGCAGACCACTCCCGGCTACTGGCGGGACCCCGAACTCACCGCGCAACGGTACTTCGCCCACCAGGGCCGTACCTACTACCGCACCGGGGACCTCGTACGGCTCCAGGCCGGCGAGTACGTCTGCCTCGGCCGCAACGACCAGCAGATCAAGGTCGGCGGCCACCGCGTCGAACTGGGCGAGATCGAGGCCGTGCTGCGCCGAGCGGGCGCCGTGGAGGCCGCCGCGATGCTGTGGCCGGACCACGACACCCTCACCGCCGTGGTGACCGGTGAGGTCGACCCGGGCGCGCTGACCGAGGCGTGCGACGCCGCGCTGCCCGCCTACATGGTGCCGCGCTCGGTGCGCGTCGCCGAGGAACTGCCGGTCAACGGCAACGGGAAGGTCGACCGCGCCGCGTTGCGCCGGTGGCTCGACGAGACGGCGCCCGCACGTACCTGACATGACCGATGACCGCGCAGGAAGGGAAAGGCGAGCGACGTGAGCACCAGCGACGTGAGCAGCAACGACGTGAGCAGCAATGATGTGAGCGACGACGATGTGAGCAACGACGTGGGCCACGTCGAGCGACTCATCGCCCGGACCCTCGGCATCTCCGAGGACCGCGTCACGGAAGGACTCGAATACCAGTCGATCAGGGAGTGGGACTCCCTCGGACACGTGTCGCTGATGGTCGCCGTCGAGGGGGAGTACGGCGTCGAGGTCGACGACGAACTCATCCTGACGCTCCGCTCGGTGGCGGCCATCCGCGAGTTCGTCGCCGGTCACGCCCTCGCGGGCGACGACGCCGTCACACCGGCTCCCGAACGCCCGGGGCCGGTCACCGCACCTCTCCGGGACACCCCGCACCGAGGCCTGGAGGGGGTGGTGTTCGACGACACCGCCATCACCCACATCGACGGCGCCGAAGGAGTGCTGGAGTACCGCGGCTACAGCATCCACGACCTCGCCGGGCACGCCTCGTTCGAGGAGGTGGCTCACCTCCTCGTGTACGGCGAGCTGCCGGACGTCGCGTCCCTGGAGGTCTTCCGCAAACAGTTGGCCGCCGCCCGGGCCCTGCCGGCGCCCGTCCTCGACCTGATCCGCGCACTGGCGCACGCGCACCCCATGGAAGTGCTGCGCACCTGTGTCTCGGCCCTCGGGGCCTTCGGACCCCGTCGGACGCCCGGAACCGACGAGAGCTACGTCGAGGCGCGGGCCGCCGGAATCGAGCTGATCGCGCGGATCCCGATGATCGTCGCCGCCCACCACGCCCTCCGCAGCGGGCGGGAACCGTTGCAGCCGGCCGAGGACGCCTCGCACGCCGAGGCCTTCCTCACCGTACTGCTCGGGGAACGCCCCTCCCCGGCCGCGGTCCGCTTCATCGACAAGGGCTTCATCGTCCACGCCGACCACAGCTCCAACGCGTCGGCCTTCACCGCCCGCGTCGCCATCGGCTGCCGGGCCGGCATGACGGCCGCGCTCACCGCCGCCGTCGCCGCCTTCGCGGGATCCGTGCACGGCGGCGCCGCCGAGCGCGTCGTCGGCCTCATCGACGACGTGGGTTCCGCCGAGAACGCCGAGGCGCACGTGGCCGCGCTCCAGGGCCGCGGCGAACCGGTGATGGGGTTCGGTCACCGGGTCTACCGCACGGAGGACCCGCGCGTACGGCACCTGCGGGACACGGTCGTGGAGCTGAGCGAGGAGCGCGGCGACCGCCGCGGCCTCGACATCCTCGACGCGGTGGCCCGGGCCATGCGGCCCTACGGCCGGCACGGAGTCGCCGCCAACGTGGACCTCTACGCCGGGCTCGCCTACCGGCTGCTCGGCCTGCCCGACGACCTGGCGGTGCCGCTCTTCGTCGTGGGACGTACGCCGGGATGGGTGGCCCAAGCCCTGGAGCAGCAGGCGAACAACGTGCTGATCCGTCCGCTGCTGTCCTACACGGGGCCGCACGGTCGGACGTACCGGAACGTGGAGGAACGATGACGGACAGGGCCCCCGGAACGACCGGGCCCCGGGGACCGGCCGGCGGGAACGTACCGGTGGACCTGCCGGCCTTCGCGGCGGACCACGGCTTCGACCTCGGCGCCGTCCCCTACAGCGGACGCGTACTCCTCGAATCCCTGCTGCGTTCCGGCGATCCCGAACGGGCCGCGCTGCTGGGCAAGCGGCTGGCCCGCGGCGAGGAACCCGGCCTGGAGATGTCCTTCAGGCCCGCGCGGATCCTCGTACAGGACTACACCGGCATTCCGCTCCTCGTGGACCTGGCCGTCCTGCGGGACCGGGTGGCCGAGCCCGACCGGGTCAATCCCGCCCTGCCCATCGACGTCGTCGTCGACCACTCCGTCCAGACCGACTGGGCGGGCCGCCCGGACGCGCTCGCCCTGAACGAGGCACTGGAGATGGAGCGGAACCAGGAGCGCTACGCGTTCCTGAAATGGGCGGAACGTTCCTTCGAAGGGTTGCGCGTCACGCCTCCGGGGCGCGGCATCGTCCACCAGGTCAACCTGGAGCAGCTCGCCACCATCGTCGCGCAAGGCCCGGACGGCGTCCTCCTCCCGGACACCGTCATCGGTACCGACAGCCACACGACGATGGTCAACGGCCTCGGCGTGCTGGGCTGGGGCGTCGGCGGTCTGGAGGCCGAGGCGCAGATGTTGGGCCTGGCCCAGCCGCTGCGCGTACCGGAGATCGTGGGCGTCCGGCTCACGGGAGCGGTCAGTCCCGGCACCTCCTCCACCGACGTGGTGCTGACCCTGACGCGCAGGCTCCGCGAGGAGAACGTACGCGCCCTGATGCTGGAGTTCACCGGCCCGGGCGTCGCCGAGCTCACCGCGGCAGACCGCTGCACGATCGCCAACATGGCACCCGAGTACGGGGCGATGACCGCCTTCTTCCCGGTCGACGACGAAACCCTGGACTACTTGCGCCGCACCGGCCGATCCGAGACCGCGGTGGCCCGCGTACGGGACTACTGTCGCCGCCAGCGCCTCCTGCGCGACGGCGCGGAGCCGGTGTTCGGCCGGACCATCGACTTCGACCTCGCCGCGGTCGGCCCTAGCCTCGCCGGCCCCAGCAGGCCCGACCAGCGGATCTCCCTCGGGGAACTGCCCGCGTCCTTCGCCGCGGTGCACCCCGGCGAGGTCCGCACCGAGGACGGGGTGCGCGACGGCGACCTGGTGATCGCCTCCATCACCTCGTGCACCAGCACGTCCAACCCCAAGTCGATGCTGGCAGCCGGGCTGCTGGCCCGTCGCGCGGTGGAGCGCGGCCTCACCGTCCCCGCGCACGTCAAGACGAGCCTGTCGCCCGGCTCCCGCGCCGTCACCCGCTACCTCCGGGACTCCGGACTCCTCGCGGACCTGGAGACACTGGGCTTCCACGTCGCCGGATACGGCTGCATGACGTGCAACGGCGGCAGCGGCCCCCTCAACCCCGGTGTCGGGGAAGCCGTCGACCGGGCCGGGCTGACGGTGGCAGCCGTCCTCAGCGGCAACCGGAACTTCGAGGCCCGCGTACACCCCCAAGTACGCGCGGGCTACCTGGCCTCCCCGGCGCTCGTCGTCGCCCTGGCGCTCGCCGGCAGCGTGCACGCCGACTTGGAGAACGAACCGCTCGGCACCGACCCGGAGGGCAACCCCTTCCACCTGCGCGACCTGTGGCCCCACAGCAGCGAACTCCAGCAGTTGGAGGACGCGTTCGTCACCCCGGAGGTGTTCGCGCGGGACGAGGAACCCGGCTCCTCCTGGGACGCGGTCCCGGTACCGCGGGGCACGGTGTTCCCCTGGGACGAGAACTCCACCTACATCAAGCCCCCCACCTACGTGGACCCGGCCCCGGCGCTCGGCTCGCTCACCGGCGCCCGCGCCCTGCTCGCCCTCGGCGACGACGTCAGCACCGACCACATCTCCCCGGTCGGCGCCATTCCGGCCGATTCGCCCGCCGGCCGGCACCTCACGGAGCACGGGGTCCGCGACTTCAACTCCTACGGGTCCCGCCGCGGCAACCACGAGGTCATGGCCCGGGGCGCGTTCAGCAATCCGAGGCTGCGCAACCGACTCGTCGGCGAGGGCGAGGGCGGCGGCACGACGCTGCACCTGCCCGACGGGGAACGCCTGCCCGTGTTCGAGGCCGCCGAACGCTACGCCGCCACCCGAACCCCGCTGATCGTCCTCGCCGGCCGCAGCTACGGCATGGGATCCTCGCGCGACTGGGCCGCCAAGGGACCCTGGCTGCTGGGCGTACGAGCCGTGCTCGCCGAAAGCTTCGAACGCATCCACCGGGCCAACCTGTGCGCGATGGGCATCCTCCCGCTGCTGCTGCCCGACGGTCAGGGCTGGGCGGACCTCGGCCTCACCGGGCGCGAGGAGTATTCCCTGGACCTCGACCGGGTACGGGAGACCGGCGGGGTACGGGTCGGCGCCGACGCGACGTCCTTCACCGTACGCGCCGACGTGCAGTCGGCGGGGGAGTGGGAGGTCCTCCTCGCCGGCGGGACGCTCCCGTACCTGCTCGGGCGGATGCGCGCCGAGGAGGGCGCGCGGTGAGCGTGCACCTCCTCGACCGGCTCGGACTGCGCGGCGCGCTCGACACCGACGCGCTCACCGCCGGCACGAAGACCTTCGTGCCGGTCCACGTCGGGACCCGGGACGTACCCATCGGCACCGTCCTGGACGTCCTCGACCAGGAGCCGGGCCTGTTGCCCCCGCGCACCGGACACCTGGGCAACTGGCAGGACATCGTGGCGGGCCGGTCCGGTCCCATGGACTTCAACACGGCCGTCTGCGGCGGTGGTTACGGTTACCCGATGGTCTACGGATTCACCCGCACCGAGGCGGACACCCCGGGGGGCGACGAGGCCTACCAGCCCGGTTCGGTCATCGACCGGGGCCGCCGCCAGGTGCTGCCGCTGTTCACCTGGGACGGCACGGCCTTCGTCCGCCGTGACCGCTCCGAGCCGCTGTTCTGCCCGTTGGTGCAGACGGAGGTGGACGGGCAGCTCGTCCCGCTGGCCGAACTGCAATGGCGGCGGATGCTCGCCGTACCGGGCTACCGCTTCGTCCAGTGGGCCGCCGTCATCACCGACAACGGCCCCCTCGTCACGGACATGCTCACCCTGCTCATCGAGCAGGCGCGGACACGGGAACGCAACCAGGCACTCGTCGAACTGATCGGTCACGCGGTACGCCTCGACGGTCGCGTCGACCGCAGCGACCTGCGGGCCGACGGCGACGGATTCGTCCTGGACGGCTTCCGCTACCCCTCGGCCCGCGCCCTCGCCGAGGCGACGATGCTGACGGTGCGCGCCCTGGTGCGACCGCGTGAGTTCTTCGACCGGATGCCCGACCTGCCACCCGTGCTGCCCGTGATGTCGTTGCAGCTCACCAACGTGCTGTTCGGACTCCTGGACACCCACCACCCCGACACCGGGGTGGGAACTCCGGAGCACCCCTTCATCACCCACCTGCACTGGGGCGCCCGGGCCATGGCCGGCTGTCCGCCCCGCAGGAGCGGCTACCTGACCCGGCGCAGCATGGTCCGCTCGCTGCGGGCCATCACCGATCCACTGGTACGCCACTTCGACGTGGTGAACCCGACCGCGTTCGTCCTGCTCCCCGCGCAGGTGTTCATGCTGTGCCCGCCGAGTACGGCCGAGGCGGACGCCGAACGCCTCGCCGGGCTGTTCCGAGCCGTGTCGGGAGCCGCGCCCGAGGACGCCCACGCGACGACACTGACCTGGCTGGACGAGCACCGCGACGACCTGTCGGCGTACCTGCGGAGCCGGTTCCGCAGCTGGGCAGGGGTGCCCGCCGACGGGGACGTCCGCGAACCCTCCGTGCCGGTGGAGCCCGAGGGCTTCCGTTCCCTCACCTTCCGCCAGGCGTGCGCCGCGGTGGCGGCGTTCGAGGAGGTGCTGGGATGAAACTCGCCCACCACGAGGTCGTCATAGCCCTCAAGGAGCCCTTCCTCAGCAACACCGGCGCGACCACCCGGGTGCGCCAGAGCATCGTGACGCTGACCTGGGAGGGGATGGTCGGGCTCGGCACCGCCCGCGGCGCCGCTCCCGCGGACCTGGACGCCTGCGCACCCGTACTGGCCGGCGCCTCCCCGTTCGCCCTGCGCGCGGTGCTGGACCGGCTGGCACACGTGGGCCCCGCGGCCCTGTCCGCCGTGGACATGGCGCTCCACGACCTGCTGGGCAAGGCCTGCGGGCAGCCCCTGTACCGCGTCCTCGGCCTGGACGGGCTGCCGGCGGAACCCACCGCGAGGTCCATCGGAGCCTGTCCGGACGCCGAACTCGTCCGCAGGGCCGAAGAGCTCGCGCACTGGCCGATCCTCAAACTCAAACTCACCCCCGAGGACACCGGCCGTCGGGTGGGGGTGCTCCGCTCGGTCTACGACGGCCGCATCCGCGTGGACGGCAACGGTTCCTGGCCCCCCGACCGGGCCCTACGGGTCGCGGAGGAGATCCACCGGCACGGCGTCGAGATCTTCGAACAACCCGTCGCCCCCGGGTCCCCGGACGACCTGCGCCACGTCCACGAGCGCTCTCCCGTACCGGTCTTCGCGGACGAGGACTGCCAGGGCCCCGAGGACGTCCTGAGGCTGAGCGGACGGGTCGCGGGCATCAACATCAAACTCGGCCAGTGCGGTGGTCTCGCGCGCGCCCGCGACATGATCGCACTGGCCCGCGGCTGCGGGCTGCGGGTCATGCTCGGCTCCAAGGTGGAGAGCGTCCTCGGTACGACCGCCATGGCGCAGCTGGCCGGACTCGTCGATCACCTCGACCTGGACGGCCCCCTCCTGCTGCGCGACGACCCGTTCACCGGCGTACGCGTCGATCACGGCTGGCTCGCCCTGCCGACGACGCCCGGCATCGGCGTCGCACCCCGTGAAACCCCCTACCGAGAGGACCGACATGCGGCTGCGCTGCGCAGTGCTCGATGACTTCCAGGACGTCGCCACCACGGTGGCCGACTGGAGCCCCGTACTGGACCGGGTCGACGTCACGGGATTTTCGCGGCACTTCGGGACCGAGGACGAACTGGTCGCGGCCGTCGTCGACTTCGACATCATCGTGACGCTGCGCGAACGGGTGGCGTTCCCGGCCTCCCTGCTGGCGCGGTTGCCGAAGCTGCGGTTGCTGATCGCCTCCGGCATGCGCAACTCCGTGATCGACTACGCGGCGGCCGAGCGGCACGGCGTCACCGTGTGCGGCACGGGCAGCGCGTCCACCCCGCCGGTGGAGCTGACCTGGGCGCTGCTACTGGGCCTCGCCCGCGGCATCGTCACCGAGAACAACGCCCTGCGCGGGGGCGGTCCCTGGCAGTCCACCGTCGGCGCCGACCTGCACGGCCGCCGCCTGGGCCTGCTGGGGCTCGGCAAGATCGGCAGCAAGGTCGCGCAGGTCGGCCTGGCCTTCGGCATGGAGGTGACGGCCTGGAGCCAGAACCTCACCAAGGAACGCGCCGACGAGGTCGGCGTCCGGGCAGCGTCCTCCAAGGAGGAACTCCTCACCGACAGCGACTTCGTCTCCCTGCACCTGGTGCTCGGCGACCGCACCCGAGGCCTGCTCGGAGCCCCCGAGCTGGCCCTCCTGAAGCCGACGGCCTACCTCGTGAACACCTCGCGCGCCGGCCTCGTCGACCAGGACGCGCTGCTCGACGCACTGCACGCCGGGCGCATCGCCGGCGCCGGCGTCGACGTCTTCGACACCGAACCGCTGCCCGCCGACCACCCGATGCGCACCGCTCCGCGGCTGCTGGCCACACCGCACCTGGGCTACGTGTCCCGGTCCAACTACCGCACGTACTACGGCCACGCGGTCGAGAACATCGAGGCCCACCTCGCCGGCACGCCCGTCCGTCGCCTCGGCTGACGCCCTTCCCTCCTGACCAGCCCCGCCCGTCCCCTTGGAGAACCACCGGTGAGCAGCACACCCCGCCGCATGATGAAGCTCGGCGCCTTCCTGCCCGCGCCCGGCCACCACGTCGCGGCCTGGCGCCATCCGGAGGCCCGCCCCGACGGCGGCCTCGACTTCGACTACTACCGCTCGCTCGTGCGGACCGCCGAGCGCGGAAAGTTCGACATGGTCTTCCTGTCCGACGGCGCGGGCGTCCGCACCAAGTACAAGGACGCCGACGAACTCAGCCGTCAGGGCCGCATGGTCCACTTCGAACCGATGACGCTGCTCTCCGCGCTCGCCGTCCACACCACCCACATAGGTCTGACGGCCACGTCGTCGACCACCTACAACGAGCCGTTCACGGTCGCCAGGCAGTTCGCCTCCCTGGACCACCTCAGCGCGGGCCGCGCCGGCTGGAACGTCGTCACCTCCGCCACCGACGCCGAGGCCAAGAACTACAACCTGGACCGACAGCCCGAGCACGCAGCGCGCTACCACCGCGCGCGCGAGTTCATGGAGGTCGTCACCGGCCTGTGGGACAGCTGGGAGGACGACGCCTTCCTCTACGACAAGGAGTCCGGGCGCTTCTTCGACCCCGAGAAGCTGCACATCCTCGGCCACCGGGGAGAGCACTTCTCGGTCAAGGGTCCACTCAACCTGGCCCGCCCGCCCCAGGGCTACCCCGTCATCGTCCAGGCGGGTTCCTCCCCGGACGGCCAGGACTTCGCCGCCCGCTGGGCCGAGGTGGTCTTCACGGTGCAGCAGACCCTCGAATCGGCGCAGGCGTACTACCGCGGCCTGAAGGACCGGGTCGCGGACCACGGCCGCAACCCGGACGACGTGAAGGTGCTGCCCGGCGTGTTCATCGTCGTCGGCCGCACCCTCGCCGAGGCGGAGGACAAGTACGAGACCCTGCAGGCGCTGGTCGACCCGGTCGTGGGCCTGGGCATGCTCTCGTACCAGCTCGGCATGGTCGACCTCTCCGGCTACCCGTTGGACGGGCCGCTGCCGGAACTCCCCGCGATCGAGGGCAGCACCAGCAAGCAGCAGACGATCTACGAGCAGGCCAGGCGCCAGGGCCTCAGCATCCGCGAGCTGTACTTGGCGGTAGCGGCGGGACGCGGCCACCGCTTCCTGCTGGGCACGCCCGACACCATCGCCGACCAGCTGGAGGACTGGTTCGCGAACGGAGCGGCCGACGGGTTCAACATCATGCCGGACTACCACCCCGGCGGGCTCGACGCGATCGTCGACCTACTCGTGCCGGAACTCCGGCGCCGCGGGCTGGTGCGCACCGAGTACGAGGGCACCACGCTCCGGGAGAACCTCGGACTGCCCCGCCCGTCCCTCGGAGCGGCGGCGAGGACCGGCCGGTGACCGGCCCCAGCACCGGCAGGACCGGGACGAGCACCGGCAGTACCGGCACGAGCACCGGCAGGACCGCGCCACGCACCCGGACCGGCAGGGCCGCGACCCGTCACCCACTCATCCCAGTCATCCCAGCGAGGACCTGAACCATGCCGAAAGTGCTACTGCTCTCCCGCCAGCCGCTCGCCACGCGCCCGCTGCACGACTGGTTGGACCACACCGCGGACGACATCGTGCTGGTGACGATGCCCAAAGCGGTGACGGGCGCGCAGGACGTGCTGGCCGAGCACTTCCCCCAGCACCTGATCGTCGACGACTACCACTCCTGGTCCGCGGAACGGGCGGCCGAGCAAGCCGCGCGCAGCCACGGGGTGGACCTCGTCGCGAGCAGCAGCGAGAACGACGTGCTGCGGGCCGCCCGGCTGCGGGCACGCCTCGGACTGCCCGGCCAGGGCGTCGCGTCGGCGACCGCCTACCGGGACAAGGTCGTGATGAAGCAACTGGTGGCGGCGGCCGGCATCGCGGTTCCCGCGTTCGCCCCGCTCGACAGCCCCGCGGACCTGCTGGACTTCGTGGAGGCCGAGGGGTACCCGGTGGTGGTCAAGCCCCGCTTCGGTGCCGGCGCCGCCGGCGTGTCGGTGCTGCGCGGCCCGCAGGACGTCACGGACTTCCTGGCGGGGGAGCGGACCTCGGACGTGCCCTACCTGCCGGGGCAGTGGATGGCCGAGTCCTTCGTCAGCGGCGACTTCTTCCACATCGACGGCATCATGCGCGACGGGCGGGTCGTGCACGCCTGGCCCGCGCAGTACACCAGCGGCTGCGCCGAGCGCATCCACGACGAACTGCACCTCGGCAGCGTGATGCTGGCGGCCGACGACGAGCGCACCGCCGTACTGGTCCGCATGGCGGCCGAGGTCGTGGCGGCGCTGCCCGCGGCTCCCCACCCGCTCGCCTTCCACCTGGAGGCGTGGATCGACGGCGCCGACGCCCCGGTGCTGTGCGAGATCGCCAGCCGGGCGGGCGGCGCGCTGATCGCGCAAGCCTACGAGCGGGCCTTCGGGGTCCAGCTCGCCCGGGAGGGCCTGCGGGGGCAGTGCGGCGCCGAACTGATCCTGACGGAACAGCCCGCGACCCCGGCCGCCCTGGTCGGCTGGGCCATGCTCCCCCCGGGACACGGGGAGTTCGTACCCCCCGCCGGGACGTGCCCGGTCCCCGGGACCCGGTTCGAGCTGCTGATGGAGGCGGGCTCCGAGGGCAAGGGCGTGACCCATCTCCTGGACTCGGCCGCCTCCCTGTTCGTCGAGGGACCGACCGCGGACTCCGCGCGTCGGCGCCTGATGGCGGCGATCGACTGGTGGAACGAGAACACGGCCTGGAAGTAGCCGACCCGCCCCCCACCCGAGAGGAACAAGGACCACCCTCATGTCTTCGTCCGAACACGTACTGGTCGTCGGCGCGGGCCGCGACTTCCCCGCCCGCATCCGCGACGCCCGCCCGGGTGCCAGGACCACGGTCATCTGTCAGCTGGACTCGATCGCCAAGATCCGCCGACCGGGGGACAACGCACGGGTCCTGTGCCTGCGCGGTGACGCCCCCGATCAGGAATGGATCGACGTCGCCGCCGCCGCGCACGCCCACGACCCGTTCACCCGCATCGGTACCTTCGGGGAACGCGACCAGGACCGCTACGCGGCGATCTCCGACGCCCTCGGCCTGGGCGGCCACACCGCCCGGACGGTGGCAGTGGTGCACGACAAGCACGCGATGCGGGAGCGGCTGCGCGAGGCGGGCATCGACACCACCGCGTGCGCGCGGGTGGCCGATCCGGACGAACTGCGCTCCTTCGTGGAGGTGTACGGCACCCCGTGCGTGGTCAAACCGATCTCCAGCGCGGGCAGCGCGGGCGTCACGAAGGTGACGGACGGGACCGGGCTGGACGGGGCCTTCGAGCGCGCCCTCGGCAACCACCTCGGCCTGACCAACACGGGCGTCCTGGTCGAGGAGTTCCTGGAGGGACCGCAGTTCAGCGTCGAGGCGTTCTCCGAGGCGGGCGAACACGTCCTGGTGGCCGTCACGCGCAAGTACTCGGATCCGCGGACCTTCGTCGAACTCGGCCACGTCTGCCCGGCGTCGCTGCCCCGGGACGACGTCGCGGTCATCGAGGCGTACGTGTTCTCGGTGCTGGACGCACTCGACGTGGGGTTCGGGCCGACGCACACGGAGGTCGTCCTCACCCCCAAGGGACCGCGGCTGATCGAGACGCACGTCCGCATGGGCGGCGACATGATCCCGACGCTGACCCTGGAAGCGACCGGGGTGGACACGGACGACTGCACGGCACGCCAGACGCTCGGCGAAGCGGTGCTGCCGGGGATCCGCGCGCAGCTCGCGAAACCGGTGGAGGAGGTCCGTAGTTCCGCGATCTGGTTCGCCTCGGTGGAGTCCCGCGGCACGCTGGAGGAGATCCTCGGCCTGGAGCGGGCCCGAGCGCTCCCCCACGTGACGGAGGTGGACGCGATGGTCTCGCCCGGCGCACGGGTGGGGGAACTGGAGAGCTCGCTGTCGCGGGTGGCCTACGCCCGCGCCCTGGGGGCCACCGAGGAGGAAGCGGTCAGGGCGGCCCGGGAAGCGGTCGAGGGCCTGGAGTTCCGCATCCGGTCCGGGGCGCGGAACACCGACACGGTGTAGCGACGTACTGTGCCGCCGGTGCGCGGATGAACGTTCCGGTCATGGTTCCTGCTGGCCCCGCTGGACACCCGACGGGCCTCGGGGGCTCCGTGGGACGGTCTCCCGCGGACGGTGTGACGGTCAGGATGGCGCCCCACCGCTGAACGGCGAGCCGGCGTTCCCGTGGTCCGCGCAACGGGGTCGCGCCCTCGACTTCCGCCGCACCGGATCTCCAGCGGGATCGTTGATGCTTGTTCTGCGGCGCTGCCGTTCGCGGCCACGAGGCCGGCCACACCCCATTCTGCGACCGACCCCGGTCACGCACGACGAAGGGACACCACATCGATGCGCCTCCTCCTGATCGGTCCGCCCGGTGCCGGCAAGGGCACGCAAGCGGTGCGCCTCGCCGCCCACCTGTCGATCCCGCACATCTCCACCGGTGACCTGTTCCGCGAGCACATGGACCGGGGAACCGAACTCGGGCAGCTCGTCGGCACGCACATGCGCGCGGGCCTGCTGGTACCGGACGAGGTGACGATCGAGCTGCTCGACGAGCGTCTCGCCCGCCCGGACACCGAGCGCGGGTTCCTGCTGGACGGCTTTCCGCGCAATCGCGCCCAGGCGCACGAGTTGGACGGCATCCTGGCCGCCTCGGGGTCGCGCCTGGACGCCGTGCTCGACCTGGAGATTCCCGACGCGGAGGTGGTGGGCCGGATCGCCGGACGCCGGGTGTGCCGTCAGGACCGCGGACACGTCTTCCACGTCGAACACAGCCCACCCCAGGTGGCGGGAACCTGCACCGTCTGCGGGGGCGAGCTGTACCAGCGGGAGGACGACGGCGAGGCGACTGTGCGTAGGCGGCTGACGGTTCATCACCGCGAGACGACGCCGGTCCTCGACCACTACCGGGACCGGGGATTGGTGACCACCCTCTCCGCCCTCGGCCCGGTCGAGGAGGTCCTCGCCCGCGGGCTGGCCGCGATCGGCCGCAGCCGGGTCGACGTCGCAGGTGTCGCGAGCCACTGACCTGCCCTGGGAACGCGGGAGGGCCCGCCACCCACGGCGGACGTCGGTCGACCTCCGACGTCCGCCGTGCGGTGGAGGAAGCCGAGGAACCGGACGGCCGGGCATGATCAGGTCATGGACATGCCGAAGCAACTGACACAGGCCGCCGAGGACGGCGACGCGCAGGCGGTGGCACGGCTGCTGGACGCGGGTGCCGACGCGGACGATCCGCACACGGATCGGCGTACCGCGCTTGAACTGGCGGTACGGGCGGGGCACGTGGAGGTCGTGAACCTGCTCCCCGCCGCCGGGGCCGATCCGCACCGGTGGACGGGTGAGTGCAACGAGCTGACTCCGCTGCTCGACGCGGTACGTCGAGGTCACCTCGCCGTGGTGCAAGCGTTGCTCGACGCCGGCGCGCCGACCTGCGGTACCGGCGGAGAGCCTCAACGGGGAGCGGGCCCGCTCGTCATCATCGCCCAGGCGCCGCCCTGCACCGCGTACACGGTGAGCCCGCGGTTGACCGTGTCGCCGTTCCCGTCGAAGGCGACGCGGCCCGTGACACCGTCGAAGGACTGTCGGGCCACGGCTTGCGGCAGTTTCGCCCGGCTGTCGGAGGGGAGGGCGCCGCCGTTGGCCGCCGCGACGCCCTTCACCGCCTCGATCAGGCTCCACGTCGCGTCGTAGGCGTAGGGGCCGTACCAGCCGGCGGCCTCCGGGTAGCCCGCGTTCCGGTATCGGGCCAGGAAGTCCTGCCCCGCCGCCGATTCCTCGGCGGGTGCGCCGATGTTGGTCGCGAGGTCGCCCTCCGCCTTCGGGTTCGCCGTCAGGTACTGCTGGTCGAAGATGCCGTCGCCGCCCATCAGGGGCACGGTCACCCCCGCCTGCTTGAGCTGCTGGGAGAGCCGTCCCGCGGTGTCGTAGTAGCCGCCGAAGTAGACGGCGTCGGCCCCCGAGGACCGCGCCCGCGCGGCCAGCCCCGCGAAGGTGAGTTCCGCGGGATGCACCTGCTCGGTACCGACGACGGTCCCGCCGAGCTTCGTGAACTCGGTGGTGAAACCCTTGGTGAGGGTGGTGCCGTGGGCGCTCGTGTCGTCCACCAGGTAGACCTTGGTCTTCTTCGCCTTGCCGTGCAGGTACTGGGCGGCCATCGGCCCCTGGTCGACGTCCGTCGTGACGGTGCGGAAGTACGTGGAGTAGGGGCGGGACGTGGTACCCGCGGCCCAGTCGGGGCCCAGCGTCAGCACGGGGTTGGTGTTGGACGGGGAGACGACGGCCATGCCCGCCCGCGCCAACGGCGGCACCAGGGTCTGGGCGACGCCCGAGTTGAAGGGGCCGACGACGCCGAGCACCTTCTCGTCCGAGACGAACCGGGCCGCGTTCGCTTCGCCCCGGGCGGGGTCGGCCACATCGTCCAGGGCCTTGATCTCGAAGGTCACGCCGGGGACGTGCCGGGTTTCGTTCGCGGTCCTGACCGCGAGGTCGGCGGAGTTCTTGATGCCGACCCCCATCGCGGACATCCCGCCGCTGAGCGGTGCGTCCACGCCGATCACCACCGTGACGGAAGACCCCGCCTTGCCGTCGCCGGCCGCCCCGCCTCCGCCGGGCGCGTCCTCGTCCCCGGTGAGCGTCCAGGTCAGAACGGAACCGGCGGCGAGGGTGGCCAACGCCGCGCCCAACACCACCGAGCGCCGGGTGAGTGCGCCCCGGCGGGCGGACGTACGGCTGCCGGGGCCCAGCTTCGTGGCCGGCATTCCGAGCGTGACGGGATCGCCTGCCGGAGGTACGGGTACGCGAGGGTCGGACGGCCGGTCCGGCACGGGTACGGGAGGCTCGGACGGCCGGTCCGGCACGGGACGCCGCGGCGCGTCCGCGGCGGAACCGGAATCCAGGACCGTGGCGGTCCGGGGCGCGGGGGTTCCCGGCGGCGCCTCCTCCGGCGCGCTCGGAACGGAGTCGGACCCCGCCGAACCGTCCGGGACCGGAGCGGAACCGGTCCCCGCCGAACCGTCCGGGGCCGGAGGAGGAGTCACCGTCGGCCCGGAGGCCCGCAGCACCGATGCCAGCATCCGCGCCGCCTCCGCCGCGCCCACGCGTTCCGCCGGATCCTTGGTGAGGAGCGCGTCCAGCAGGGGCGCCAGCGGTCCCGCGTGGACCGGCGGCTGGTGGGGGCGGGTGAAGACGGCCACCGCGAGGGCGTGCAGCCCCTCCGCGGCGAACGGCGGGTGCCCCTCGACCGCGTGGTAGAGCGTGGCGCCGAGCGCCCACAGGTCGTTGGCCGGGGTCGGACGCTTGCCCTCCAACTGCTCCGGAGGCATGTACTGGGGCGTTCCGATGACGATCCCGCTGTGGCTCAGCTTGGTCGTGGCGTCGGCGAGGTGGGCGATGCCGAAATCGGTGAGGACGACGCGGTCCTTGGCCAGGAGCACGTTGTCCGGCTTGATGTCGCGGTGGATGATCCGTGCCGCGTGCGCCTCGGTCAGCGCGTCGAGCACGGCCGCGCCGATCTCGGCCACCCGCCGCACGGGCAGTCGGCCCCGGCCGCGCAGGGCGGCGGCGAGGGATTCCCCGCGGATCAACTCCATGACGATGACGGGGGATCCGTGATGCTCCACGACATCGTGGATGGTGATGATCCCGGGGTGGCTGAGAGTGACCGCTGCCCGCGCCTCGCCGGTGAACCGCCTCAACAACGCGGCGCGGTCGCCGTCGTCCATCCCCGGGGGGAAGAGGATTTCCTTGACGGCGACCTCACGGTCGAAGAGCTGCTGGTCAAGGCCACGCCACACCCGGCCCATACCGCCCTGGCCGATGCGTTCGACGAGCTGGTACCGGCCGGCGATGAGTTCGGAATTCTGCTCGGTCACGCGCACACTCTAGGTCCTGATGAGCCGGTCGGGTGACGAAAGAAGTGGCTTGATCAGGCACCCGACGACGTGGACGCCCAGTACGGGCCCAGCGCGCCGGATGGGGGCGACCCGCGGCGTCGCCCGACGTCAGCGGTGTTCGGCGGCCATGGCGTCGAAGGTCTCCCGCATCATCCGGTCGATGGCTCCGGGCCGGCCGATCAGGGAATCGAACAGGTCGGCGAGCGTCCACAGCACGAAGCCGTGCACCAGCGCCTCCTCCGGCGGAACCGGCCCGTACCCGTCGCGCCACGCCACGGTGTCCATGCCCATCGCGGCGGCCATGAGGACACCGGTGACCATCGGCACCTGAGCCGGGTCCGCCGTCTCGAAAGCGGGAAGTCTGCGGATCACGGCGGGGATCAGATCGCCGAGAGGATCCAACCGGTTCTCGCCACCGGCTTGTTCGGCGATCAGGTACCCGGTCAGCACGCCCACCAGGAAGACCGTGCCCCGGGACACCTCCTCGCGCCCGTACGCCTCCACAGCGGCCCCGATCCGCCGCCGCGCCTCCTGACGCTCCTCGGCTGGTGTCCGCTTCTCCAGGACACGGTACGAGTCCCACGCCGCACGGATCGCCTCGTCCACGACTACGCCTTCATTGGTCATGGAGCGACGGTATGCGAGACGAGGCACCGGCCGGGACCGCGCTCCGGCGTCCCGGACGTGGCGGTCACGCCACGAACCGCCCTTCCTGCGGTCGCCGGGCCGGTGATGTTGCCGTTCCGGCAACTTCCGTAGGCCCCCGGCACGGTCCGACGCATCATCGACGGCGCGCCCTCCCCTCCCGGGACGGGTCGGACGGACGTTTCGTGCTTCGGCACGACACGACGAGCAACAGGAGGATTCCGGTGACGGAAAACGACGGGCACGGCCGAGACGGCGGGCACGACGAGCAGGAGGCGGACACGATGTTCGAGCCGGCGGGCTGGGACGAGCGGTACGCGGGACAGGAACGGTTCTGGAGCGGTGAGCCCAACCCGCAGCTGGTCGCCGCCGCCGCCCGTCGGACGCCGGGGACCGCGCTCGACGTCGGATGCGGTGAGGGCGGTGACGTCGTCTGGCTGGCGGGCCAAGGCTGGCGCGTGACGGGGGCCGACTTCTCCGCCGAAGGCCTCGCCCGCGCCGCCCGCCACACCGAGCAGGCCGGCGTGGCCGACCGCGTCGACTGGTGGCAGGTGGATGCCCGGACCTTCGACGCCGGTGGCCGTTCCTACGACCTGGTGACCAGCCACTACCTGCACGCCCCCGACGGTGGCATGGTCGAGGTGACCCGCCGGCTCGCGACGGCCGTCGCCCCCGGTGGCCTGCTCCTGATCGTCGGCCACGCGCCGTCCCACGTGTTCTCGCACCTCTCCGCGAGCCACCGTACGGCGATGTTCCTGGCGGCGGACCTCCTCCCCGGCCTGCCCGACGGCTTCGAGCCCGTCGTCGTGGAACAGCTCGCCCGCACCCTCAAGCGGGACAGCGGCCCGATCGAAGCCGAGGACTCGGTCCTGCTCGCCCGCCGCACCGGCCACTGACGCCGGCCGGCTCCGGCAGCGTCATCCGGCTCCGGGTTCGACGGCCGTGACGGTGGTGATACCCGCCGACAACGCGGCCGGTCGTGGTCCTTCCGTACGGCGTGGCGTCCATCGCCTCACGCCCGGCCGACACGGGCCCCGCCACACCCGGTCGCCGGCTCCGGGCGGGCGGGGGACAATGGGAAGGACGGACTCCTTCTGGGGTGAATCGGTTGCGTTGGAAGCGTCCCGGCACACCGGCAGTTCGGTGGCACACGTCGTCCCCTGTCGCAATGCGGAGCGTCCGATTCCGTCGTGACCCGCACCTCAGCCCACCACAGGCGTGAGGAAGCTGGAAATGAACAAGCGCACTGCTGTCATTCTGAGCGCACCCGTAATGGCCTGTTCGCTGGCCCTTGGTCCGGCTGTGGCCGCCGCGTCGGCGGCCACACCGTCGGCGCTGCCGGCCGCACAGTGCTTCGTCGAAGCCAAGCCGGGCGACGCGACCAAGTCGATCGTGACCGGCGAAGGCTTCAACAAGGGGACCAAGGTCACCGTCGACCAGACGGACGGTACCGGTGGAGTGCTCGTGACCGTCGGCGAGGACGGGAAGTTCTCCGTCGCCGACCAACCGAACGGGAAGTACACGGCTGCCGGCGGCGGTTTGAACGCCACCTGCCTGGGCGGCCAAGCGGCCCAGGACGCCGTCAACAAGAACGCCGTCGACGCGGCACGCAAGGCCGGGGCCACGGAAGGCTTCACCATCGGCAAGGAGCTGGCCCAGGCCGGCAACTGCGACGCGAAGCCGAAGCCCAAGCCGCTCGCCCAGGGTCTCGTCCCCGACGCGGCCTCCCAGAAGGCGGCGAAGGAAGCGCACGACGCCGCCTTCGACTCCGCCTTCAACGCGGCGATCAAGCGCTACTGCACCGACTAGATCAACACGAAGCGCCCCTCGGACGGCCCGACCCTGCGGACGAGGTCCGGGCAGGTCCGCCCCGGTTCGCAGGGTCACGGTCGGCGGTACGCAGGATCACCGACGATCACCCGACACGCTCCCGGCTCGCACAGGCGAGCGCCTTGCGGATCTCGGTGACGGGGTCGCCCTCGTGGTACGACCGCTCGCTCGTCTCGATGTGGTCCAAGAACTCCTGGTACCGCACGGCGTGAGCGAGGTGGAACAGCGGTTCGACCAGCGTCAGCGACCGTTCCGGCGCCGACCCGGGCACCGACTCCCGCCATGCTCGCGCCCACACTTCGGCCACCTGCGCCCACCGCTCCTCGTCCAGGAACTGACGGACATCATCCGCCGACGGGCACCACAGGTCCTCCCCGGCCACGTGGTCGAGCAGGAGCCTGCCGTACGCCGGCTCGGAGTCGAGGACGGTCGGCACCAGCGTGGGGTCGACGGAGCCCAGCAACTCGATCACCTGGCCCTCACGGGCGTTGAAGGCGGGATTGATCACCTTCAACCAGGCTTCGCCGCCGTCGGAGGTCCGGAAGCGGAAGAGACCGGACAGGTTCCACGTCCGGACCTGCTCGGGCCTACCGACGGCCGGCCTCCCCGCTCCGGCCAGCGCGTCCTCGGCCCAGTCGAGTGCCTCCCGCAGCCCGACAGCGGTGGCCCACCCCGCCCGGCGCTCGGCCGGTCCGAGCAACGCGGCGACATCCGGGGCCACCTGACGCGGTACCGCCCGGGCCGGCCGCTCCAACGCTTCGACGTGGTAGACCACGTGCCCGCCATGCCCGTCGCTGCCGTCGTTCGGCGCGTACGCGAGGCGAAGCACCACCACGGGCACCCCCAGCTCTCCCGACACCCGCTCGACGACGGGCGCGGTGGACGACCACCAACCCTCGTCCACCGCGTACGGACCCAGCAGGCCGAAGTACTCGCCCCCGTGGGTGAGATGAACGCTGACCGTACGACCGCTCGTCTGTGGCATCCGGGCAATCTCGCGCCTTCGGCCCCGTCCACGCGACCCATTTTCCTCCACGCCGCCGACGGGACTCGAACGCGACCGCACCGACCGAACGCACCACCACGGCGGGGCGCCCGCGGCGGAGGCGACCGGAGTGCCCCGCCGCCTCTGCGAGGAACTGCCAGGGGCGCTGAGGAGCGAAGTTGATCATGTTTGCCCAAAGCGGCCAAAGTCTTTGACGCTCGCGCGAACGCAGTGCTCTACTCCCTGCCATGACGACTTCGACCATGCTTGCGCCGGCCCCGATCATCGACGAGACGGTCCGGCTCCTGACCGAGCACTACGTCTTCCCCGAAATAGCCCAGGAGCTCGCCGACCTGCTGCGACGACGCCTCGCCGAGGGCAGTTATGACGTGGACGACGCCGAGGAACTCGCCCGGTTGGTCACCACGGATCTGCAGTCCCTCAACGGCGACAAACACCTGAGGCTGAAGCACCACGTCGACCAGGTCCCCCCGAAGCGGGGGGCGGCGAGCCTGGACGCCATGCGCCGGGACTTCGACACCTCGCTGGGCGGTGTGCCCCGGGTGGAGCTGCTCGACGGCGGGGTGGCCGTGGTGGAGCTGGCACCGATGCTGTTCCCCCTGGAGTGGGCGGCCGAACCGCTGGGCGCCGTGCTCACCCTGGCCTCCCGCGCCGCGGCGCTCATCATCGACCTGCGCGCCAACCGGGGCGGCGACCCGGACACGGTCGCCTTCGTCTGCGGCTACCTCCTCGACGAACGCACCCACCTCAACACCATGCACTGGCAGGGGGACCGGCGCAGCGAACAGTCCTGGAGCCCGCCGCACGTGCCCGGCGCGCGCTTCGGTGGCAGCAAGCCGTTGTACGTGCTGTGCAGCGAGAGCACCTTCTCCGCCGCCGAAGAGCTGGCGTACGACCTCCAGCAGTTGGGCCGCGCCGTGGTCGTCGGCGAGCGCACCCGCGGCGGCGCCCATCCGTGCCAGGGCTGGACGGTGCACCCGCACCTGGAAGCCACCGTCCCCGTCGGCCGCGCCGTCAACCCCGTCTCCCACACCAACTGGGAGGGCACGGGCGTGCAGCCGGACGTCCCTTGCGCCGCCGCTGACTCCCTCACCGAGGCCCACGCGCTGGCCCTCGCCCGCCTGGCCGGCTGACCACCGGCGCCGGGTGGCTTGAGCAGGGCCTTCGCACCTCCCTGGGCCCCCGGCGGGTCGGGCCGGCAAGGCGGTGGCGACGGGAGCGTCGCCGGTCAGGTCACCGTCAGGTCGCGGTCAGGACGAGGACGGCCTGGTCGTCGTCGATCTCCTGGCCGCCGGTGAAGGCGCGGAGGGCTCCGATGACGGTCTCGATGGTGTGCTGTGCGCTGGGGTCGCTTCGCATGTCGCCGAGTGCCCCGGCCAGGCGATCGTCCCCGAACAGCTCACCGGCGCCGTTGCGGGCCTCGGTGATGCCGTCGGTGTAGAGCAGCAGGCTTTCGCGGGGGAGCAGGCGCAGACGGTGCGCCGTCACTTCGGGATCGGCGGAGATGCCCAGGAGGGAACCCGGCGCTTCGACGGAGTGCGCCGCGCGGTCGGTGTCGAGATGTATCGGGTGGGTGTGGCCGGCGCGTACCAGTTCGATGTCGAGGCCTTCCCCGGTGGGGGTGAGCTGCCCGTAGACGAGGGTGACGAAGCCCGTGCCGTGGCTGTCGGGCCGCTTGACGAGAGCGCGGTTGATGGCGTGGACGACCGCGCCCGGGCCCGGCAGGAGGGGGGCGACGGCGCGGGCGGTGTGGCGCACCAGGGCGGTGGTGGTGGCGGCGGTGGCGCCGCGCCCGCAGACATCGCCGAGCATGAAGGCCCAGCGCCCGTCGTCGAGCGGGAAGACGTCGTAGAAGTCCCCGCCGATGTCCAGGCCCTCGCCGGCCGGGTGGTAGTAGGTGGCGACGTCGGCGCCGGGTACGGCCGGTACGTCGGGCAGGAGCAGTCCGGCCTGCAGATCCCGGGCCAGGGTGACGCGGTGGGTGTAGTCACGGGCATTGCGTGCGGCCAGGGCCGCACGCCGGGCCAGTTCCTCGGCGAGGGCGACGGTATGCCCGTGGAACGCCTGGTCCCCGCTCGACAGCAGGGTCACGGCGCCGAAGGCCGCGCCCCGGTCCATGAGCGGGACGCACAGGTAGCCGGTGACACCGAGCTCGCGCCACGGACCCGGGCCGGCGGGGGGACGGCGTACGACCTCGCTGGTGCCGGAGGCCAGGACGCGGGCCACGACGTCATCGACGGCCTCACGGGCAGGGACGAAGGCGGACAACAGCTCCTGTTGCCGCTGGGTGGGCGCGGCGCAGGCCAGCCGGCGGACCCGTCCGCCCTCCACGACGTCGACCGCGCACAAGGGAGCCAGCTGCGGTGCGCAGGAGTCGGCCAGGCGCTGCAAGGTCTGGACGGCGTCCAGGTCGGTCGTCAAAACGTTGCTGGCCCGCAGCAGGAAGGCGAGGTCGTCGCGTGCCGCCTTCTCCCGGGCTTCGGCGGCCCGGCGGGCCCGTTCGGCATGATGGCGCTCGATGGCCAGCGCCGCGGTACCGGCGAAGACCCGGGCCAGTGCCAGGTCGGCTTCCTGCGGAGCGCGGGGTTCACGGTGGTACATCGCGAACGTGCCCAGCAGTGATCCGTCGCGGGCCAGGATCGGCGTGGACCAGCAGGCGGCCACACCCGCCTTCTCGGCGAGGGCGCGGAAGTCGTCCCAGAAGGGGTCGGTGGCGATGTCGGAGACGATCACGCTCTGCCTGCGGTGGGCCGCGGTGCCGCAGGAGCCGACGCCCTCGCCGGTGGCGATCCCGTCGATGGCCCGGTTGTAGAAGTCGGGCAGGCTGGGAGCGGCGCCGTGGCGAAGGTGCCGCCCGTCGGCATCGGCCAGGAGTACGGAAACCAGCACTTCCTCCGGCGTCAGCTCCTCGATGGCGCAGGCCATGCCTTCGAGTACGTCGGGCAGCGGGGCCTGCCGGGCGATCTGTTCCAGCAGGACGCGGTGTTCGGCGGTCAGCCGTTGGGCCTGCTTGACCTGGGTGATCTCCACGCCGATGATCCGCACGCCCATCGTGTTGCCGCCGGGATCCAGTCGCGGCTCGTAGGTGAAGTCGAAGAACGCCTCCCGCGCCTCGACCCCTTCACCCAGCATCACCCGGGCATCGCGGCCGGTGTGGGCCTGCCCGGTGCGGTACACGCGGTCCAGGAGGGCGATGAAGCCCTGGCCGACCAGCTCGGGCATCAACTGCCCCAACGGCACCCCGGTACGGGTGCGGCCGATGCCGCCGATCGCCTCGAAGAACGCGGCGTTCGCCGCCTCCAGCATGTGCGCGGGGCCGGCGAGGGAGGCGAACACGGCCAGTGACTCTCCGAAGAGCGCCCGCAGATCGCTGTCCGATCCGTGCCGACCGCTCGCCTCCGCCGGCGTCCCGGAGCCCTCGGGGAAGTACTGGCTCGCTGCGCCTGTCATGTGTTCGGTCCTCTGCTCGGCAGTGCCCGGACGTGGACGCCGGTCCTGGTGTCCCGCCTGCCCGGGCCTGCGGACAGGGCCTGGGTCACGTCGTCGTACGGAGGGAAGAGCTGGTCCAGGCCGGTCAGTGCGAAGAGCCGGACGACCCGGTCGGGGACGCGGGCGAGCCGAAACGCCCGCCCGTGCGAGGCCAGTTGCTGGTGCAGCCGTACCAATTCACCGATGCCGGAGGAGTCACAGAACGCCAGGGCCGAACAGTCAGCCACCAGCGGACCGGCCTCCGGCCCCCCGGCCAGCTCCTCGTCGCCCGCCTCGCGCAGCTGCACCACGCTGTCGAAGTCGAGGTCGCCTCGCAGCGTGAACACCACCCCCCGGGCGTGCCGCCCGACCTCCACCGTGAACACGCTCAGCTCCCTCGTCCGCAGTCCCGCCACGGATGCTCTCACGGCGCCGGCGCCGCGCCGCTCGCCACCCCAGCCGCCGGCCCGGGCACGGCCGGGCCCCGACGCACGCGCGGTGGTCGGGGCCCCACGGTATGGCGGCAAGTGAAACCCGCCCGGCCGGCTAGCGACGGAAGACGTCCTTGACGTCTTCCGTCGCCTGACGGGCGTTGCCCTTGGCCTGCTCGGCGTGCGCCTTGCTCTTCTCCGTGCCCGACATCGCGGACCTCCTCGTGTCGTATCGGTTTGGTCGTGACGCTCTCCTGCTCCTGATCAGCGCCCGCAAACCCATCCACGGCGAGTGCCCGGCCCAGCGATCGGAACCCGGCGGCGACCGGGTGTCCGCCGCGTCCACGCCCGGAGCCGGGGAGGCGAGCGGGGCGTATCCGCTGAACGGGGTGGTCGTTGACGGAGGGGAGTGGGGTCCGGTCACGTGTTCCGGGCTCCGCGCAGACGGCGCTCGCGGAGTCGAACGCTTGCCGTGACCCCTTATCGGCGGTTATGCCAACTGGACGCGGGCACGAGAGGCGTGCCGGGGGTATCGTGCCACCGGCTGACGGACGGAGGGGCTCGGTGGGTCAAGAGGTAGAGGTGGCACCGGACGCCGATGGCGTGCGGCTCATCGTGTGCACAGGCGTGTTCGAGTACGAAACACTCGGCCTCCTCCGCGACGCGGGCGCCGCTGCCGCGGCGGATCCCACCGTCCGACAGATCGCCCTGGACCTCACCGGCGTCACGCACGCCGACTCCTCGATGCTCAGTGAACTGCTCTTCATGCAGCGCACCGGCCGCCTGTACTTGGTGGGCCACGTCCCGCAGGCGCTCGATCGACTGTTCGATCTCACTGGTGTCAGGGAACTGTTCCCCCTCATCCGTCAGGGCGTCGTCGCCCGCGCGGTGTAGTCGGCGCGCACGCCCGGGGCCGTTCCGCCCGGGGCGGGTCCCCTGCGGAACGGCCCTTGGACCGGATCGATCACTGCACGTCGTCCCTCTGTGTCGGGGATCAGGACCAGCCCAGCTCGGTGTAGACGCGGCCGGCCCGGATGCCTTCGATGGCGGCAGCGGTGTAGGGGACCACCGGCTCAGGAAGTCGTTCCGGGTCGAACCAGCCCCAGGACGTGCAGCGGTCCGGCTCGCGGACCTCGGGCGTTCCCACCCATCGCCGGGCGCGAAGGACCAGCCCCATCCGTGGTGTGGCTCCGGGCGCGTCGACCATGTGCACCACGTGGACCAGCTCCACGTCGCCCGGGTCGATCAGCAGCCCGGCTTCCTCCTCCGCCTCCCTTACCAGGCAGCTCACCGCCGACTCCTGCTCGCAGTGACCCGCGAGGAAGTGATGGGTGGAGGCGGCGAACACGGAGTCGGGGTGGCGGAGCCCGAGGAGGACCCTGCCGTCCTCGCGCCGCAGGTAGAGGTGCACGCCGACGATGTGCGGAACCCTGCCGCTGCCTGCCCGCGACCGGGACCGTTGCGCCGCCCCCGCCCCCGCCGCTGGATCGAGGTGGGTACCGCAGCTCGCTACGGCCGCATGCCGGCGTACGAGTTCGCGCGTGGACGGGGGCATTCTGAGGCGGGGCATCGTCTCGGGTCGGAACCACGCGACCATGACCCCTTCACGGAGGTCGAGGCCGGCCGGGTCACCGGTCCACCGACCGGAGAAGACCTGGACCGGCACGGTCATGCCGTTGGTCCCGGTGGCGTGTTCCACGGCGACGGGCTCCAGTACCGACAGGGCGAGTCCGACCTCCTCCCACAGCTCACGGCGGGCCGTTGCCTCCAGCGAGACGTCGCCGGGCTCGCGGCCACCGCCCAGCAGCGCCCAGGAGCCCGGCTCCCAGATTCCGGGAACGTCGTCGCGCAGGTGCAGGAGGTAGCGGCCCCGGCCGTCGTGGACCATCGTGACGGCGTTCACCGCCTCGATCCTGCCGTCGAGACCGGAGGCGACGAGCTTGCCGCGCAGGGCCGGCGCGGTCACGGCGCCGAAGGGGCGCCAGTGCGCCCCGGAGACTTCCTCGCGCAGCGGCAGGAGGTCGGCGGCGCCGCTGACCAGGCCGAACACGAACCGGAAGTCGTAGTGCCGACGAGCCGGCTCTCCCAGGGCCGGATCGGCGTCGCTGTCGTGGATGCCGGGGGTGTCGTGGATGTGGATGTCGATGGGCTCGTGCCCGTACTCGACCGTGGCGCACAGTGCGGCGGGCGGGATCCCGGCTTCCTCGTACACCCGGCGCAACGCCGTGTCGAGGAGGGTCACGTCGTCCTGTTCGACATGTCCACCGGGTACGGGGGCTTGGCCGCCGGCCCGGTGACCGATGTGCAGGGCACGCCTGTCGCGGTCGATGACGACCGCGCTGCAAGTGACGTGGACCGCCGGTGCGGTCCGGCCAACGGCCGGACCGTCAACTTCCAGCGCCCTTGTCAGCACGGCCAGTTGATCCGCTTCTGCGGGGTGTCACACCAGGTAGGCGCTGACCAGGTCACGGATGTGGGAAGTGGAGGGCGGCAAAGTGATCTCCCGGGGAGGCGGGTGTACGGGTTGTCAGCGGGTGGCGCCATCGCGCCCGCATCCGCGGCACGACGTCCCCTCCGCATCGGCGGGCGCCGATTCAGCGCGCGGACCCGGGAGTGTGTCGGCGAACGCTGCGGCCTGGATCCGGTAGGCGTCCCGGAACTCGCCCGTGCCGGTGTTCTCGTCCATGAGCTCGGAGAACGTCCCGGACTCGGCGAGCCGACCGTCCTTCATGACGTGGATGACGTCCGCGTGACGCACGGAGTGCAGGCGGTGGGTGATCAGCACGACGGTCTGGCCGGCTGCGGCAAGTGCCCGGATCTGGTCGAAGACCCGCTGCTCAGCCGCCGCGTCGAGGGCGCTCGTCGGCTCGTCGACCACCAGGATCCCGGCGCGTTTGTACCAGGCGCGGGCGATCCCGATCAGCTGCCATTCACCGCCCGATGCCTCCTGTCCGCCCTTGTAGCCGCGCCCGAGCAGCGTTCCGAGGTCCCGGCGCAGGCCGGCGATGAAGCGGTCGGCGCCGGAGAAGACCGCGGCCTCGCGTACGGTCCGGTCGTCGATGGGGACCGTGGGACGTCCGATGCCGATGTTGACCCGCACCGTGAACGGCCAGCGGAAGAAGGCCTGTGACATCAGGCCGACTCGCGCGAAGATCTGCCGGCGGTCGGCCTTGGCGGCATCGACACCGTCCCACCAGATCGTGCCGCCGCCGACGTCGGGCAGATGGAGGCCGGCCAAGAGCTTGACCAGCGTGGACTTGCCCGAGCCGTTCGCGCCGACCAGGGCGATGACCTTGCCCATCGGGAACGACAGGGACACCTCCCTGAGCGTCGGCTCCGGAACCTCGTCCGCGCTGCCCGGGTAGGTGAACGTGACCTTCTCGAAACGGACTTCGGTCACCCGCTCCGGAAGGTCCTCGCCGGTCTCCGGGATCGCCCGGGCCTTGGCCTCCCCGCACAGGCGCTCGAAGTCGGCGACGAAGAGCGACTCCTGATGCAGGTCGGCCATCTGCACTACGAGACTGTCCAGGCTGGAGGATCCGGTACGAATGGCGAGGACAGCGGTGCCTGCCACCGCGAGGTCCATGCGCCCGCTCCACAGGAACAGGCCCAGCACGCCGTACGTGAGGAGGGTCGCGACGCCGGATGCCCCGTCGGCGACCAGCCCGATCTTGGCGGCGCTGCGCGCCAGGCGGGTCTGTTCGCGTTCGCTGGTCTCGGCCATCTGGTGGAAGTGACCGAGGAGGAACGGGCCGACCTCGTGCACCCGGACCTCCGCGGCGGCCTCCCGCTGGGTCAGCAACTGTCCCAGCAGATGTCCGGCCCGGGCGTGCTGGACGTAGGTGTGGAAGGAGATGTAGCGCTGTTTGGAGATCGTCAGCGACCTCCAGGCACTCGGCAGGGTCATCAGGACGAGCAGGGGGAACAGCCCGGCGTGGAGCACGGTCAGGACACCTGCCGCCGCGACCAGGGAGATGGCCGAGTTCATCGTGTTCGTGCAGTAACGGATCATCCGCCGGGCGGAGTCGGCTCCGTATCGGGCGGCGTCCAGCAGCCGGTGGAACTCGTCGTCCTCGATGGCCGCGAGCTCCACCCGGTGCACCAGCCCCAGATATTGCTCGGTCGCGACCCTTTGCACCTTCGGTTCCAGCTCGCCGATCGCGGCCGTGGACGCGGAGCCGAGCAGCGACCCCAGCAGGGCCACGACCGCGACGACCGCGAGCGCCGGAAGCGCGCTGGTCAGACGCGCCTTCGTGACCCCGTCGGCCAGGATGTGGCTCAAGGCACTGTTGACCGCGACCAGCCCGGCCGCCTGCGTGATCCCCCGTCCGAGCTCGGCGGTGAGAACCACCCGAAGCGCCCGGGCGTCGGCGAGGCGAGCGAGCCTCAGCCCGGTGGCGACCATCCTGGGTAAGCCCTTGGCCATGGTCCACAGGCTGAGCTTGAGCCAGGCGCCCTCGTGCCGGTCCCATCCGATGTCGTACGCCAGTTCCCCACCGAACAGCAACCGTTCCGAATCCGACACCGTCGAGGCGCCCTCGTCGAGGCCCTCCCGCCGGCTCATGCCCCGCACTCCGGCTCCACCATGGATGAGTCGCGGCGGACCCCAAGGAGGCCGGCGCGACCTCCGAAGAACGGGTTCCGGCCGCAGCTGGCGGTACTCGAATGTTCGAATCCGGACGGTCGCTTTCCGACTGTGCCCTTGGCGTCCACGGCATCCTCCAACTGGGTGGCGAGTTGGCACTGGTGCTCTAGAAACGCTTCAGGACCGAGGCCGTAACGGCCACGAATGAGTGGATGTATCGAATCGATGTGCGAACAAGGTGTGTCGGGCGGTCACAGCAGGGCCGGAGCCTTTTGAACTCACACGTTCGAGTGGGACGGGAGGGACGGAACCCGATCGGGGACTTGCGCGGGCGCCTCCTGAAGCGGCCCGTGAATCCGGCGTGAGGACCGCGCCGGCATGACCGAAGTGACGACCGCGACCGAAGTGACGACCGCGATCAGCCCCCCGTCACCGCCGAACGGTTCTACGCGCCTACGACGCTGTCGGTCACCGCGACCTGGGTGCCGCGCAACCGGCGGCGCTTGACGAGCAGCACAGCGGTGCGGGTCAGGATCATGGCCAGGGCCATGAACACGAAGGTGTTCGAGTAGACGTCCTGTCCGCTCAGCTCGTTCTCGATGCTGAACCGGATGATGCCCTGGGGGAACCAGTGCTCAGAACCGTAGGCGAACACCACGCGGGACGCGGACATCAAGGTCCAGACGATCGCATAGGCGATACCACCCCTGGTGTAGACGTCGCCGTCGGAGCCTCGGTGGGCAGGCAGCAGCATCGCGGCGATCAGGCCGCAGACGACTCCCGCACCGATACCGGCCAGCTGGAGCCAGGGGTCGTTTCCGTTCAGGGGGAGCGTGCGGACGAAGAGCGCGATCACGATCGCGATCGCGATGATCGAGCGCAGCAGCCTCATGTTGGTGATCCGGCGCGTACCCAGGTCGGTGGACAGGATGATGATCAGGATCACCCCGCTGGCGATCAATGCGGTCAGGAACGGGCTCATGGGACAACCCCTCGTTTCGATGAGTACGGGGGCGCTTGGCGGCTCGCCCGGATCTTCCCCTCCCACGCTAGGCAGCGGGAGAGCTGGACCTGGACAACCAACCGATGGACCGACTGTCCATCAACAGGTGGACACGAGCGATCGCCGGGTCCGGCGTCGGGGAACCGCAGAGTGCCGCCGAGCGCGCTCGGGCACCCGTGTCACCCGACATCGCCGGTCCGCCGGCGGAAGACCTCCACCCGCTGCGGTCACTCGTTCGGGCCCGGGCGCCTGCGGCCGCCCGTACCAGCGGCCAGGCTGGAGCGGTCAGCGTTCCCGGTAGGGCACCCGTGTCCGTCTCGACCGGGGGTGGCGAGCGGATGAGAGGACTGTGGCATGGCGAAGGCGCATCTGGTGGGCAGCGGCATCGCATCGCTGTCGGCGGCGGCGTTCCTGATCCGTGAGGGGAACTTCACCGGGCCCGACATCCTGATCCTGGAGGAGCAGGGTCGCGACGGCGGCAGCCTGGACGCGGCCGGATCGCCGGAGACCGGGTACACGATGCGCGGCGGGCGCATGTTCGAGATCCATTTCGAGTGCACGTACGACCTGCTCACCTCGATTCCCTCGCTGGACGACCCGTCGAAGTCGGTCACCTCGGACACCTTCGCCTTCCACGAGGACTTCGCCTGGGACGACCACGCCCGGCTCGTCGACGCCACCGGCAAGGTCGTTGCCGCGCACTCCATGGGCTTCACCGAGCGGGATCGGTTGGAACTGATCAAGTGCTCGGCGACCCCGGAGAGCCGTCTGGACGGCAAACGGATCACCGACTGCTTCAGCGAGGGGTTCTTCACCACGAACTTCTGGTGGATGTGGTGCACCACCTTCGCGTTCGAGCCCTGGCACAGCGCGATCGAATTCCGCCGCTACCTGAACCGGTTCATCCACCTGTTCAAGACCTTCGACTCGATGTCGGGGATCTACCGCACCCGCTTCAACCAGTACGACTCGATCGTGCGGCCCCTGGTGAAATGGCTCACCGACCAGGGCGTCACCATCCAGCTCGACACCCGCGTCACCGACCTCGCCCTGGCCGACGGCGACGGGTTGACCGTCACCGCCCTCACCTGGGTCCGGAACGGCAAGGCCGAGACGCTTCCGGTGAGCGGGAACGACCTGGTGATGGTCACCAACGGTTCCATGACCGCCGGTTCCACACTCGGCTCCACCGAGAGCGCCGCACCTCTGGACACCTCCGACTCCAGCGGTGCCTGGCAACTGTGGCAGTCCCTCGCCGACAAGCGCCCCGGCCTGGGAAATCCCCGCGTCTTCAACTCCTCCATCGCCGAATCGACTTGGGCGTCGTTCACGGTCACGACGAAGGACCCGACGTTCTTCGAGCTCATGGAGAAGTTCTCCGGCAGCGAGGCCGGCAAGGGCGGGCTGATCACGTTCAAGGACTCCAGTTGGCTGCTCACCATCGTCCTCAACCACCAGCCCCACTTCCGCGACCAGCCCGAGGACACGTACGTGTGGTGGGGCTACGCCCTCTTCCCCGACAACAGCGGCGACCACGTGACCAAGCCGATGCGTGAGTGCACCGGTAGGGAGATCCTCGACGAGGTTCTGCACCACCTGCCCTTCGACGCCGACGCCACCTCCGTGATGTTGGACCGTTCCACCGTCATTCCGGCCCTGATGCCGTACATCACCAGCCAGTTCCTGGTCCGCAAGGCCGGCGACCGGCCGCAGGTGGTTCCCGAGGGGTCCACCAACCTCGCCTTCATCGGCCAGTACGCGGAGGTCCCCGACGACGTCGTCTTCACCGTCGAGTACTCCGTACGCACCGCCTGGACCGCGGTCGCCCGGCTCCTGGACCTCGACAAGCAGCCCCCGCCCGTCTACCAGGGCCGGCACGACCCGAAGGTGCTCGTCGAAGCCCTCGCCACCATGCACCGCCACTGACCCCGCCCCCACCCGGTGACCTTCACGGCGCCGGCCAACACCGGCCGGAGGGGCCACGCCACGCCCGTCCCGGACCTCGCCCCGCCGTGCTGCCCGGCCCTGGTGGTGCTTGTCACCCGTGCGGACCGGCGCCGAGGACGCTGACGGGTTCGGGCGTGTCATCCCCACCGGGCGAGGTGCGGGGCGTTGGATCAGGCAAGACCCACGCCAAGCCCCAGTTCGCCCGGAGGCTCCATGTCGAAAAGCGGTGCGCCCCGCACCGACGCTCCGCGTGACGTCCCGGCGCGGGCGTCGCTCGTTCTGGCGTCCCTGATCACCGTTGCGTCGGTGGCCAACCTGAACCTGTCCGTGGCCAACGTGGCGCTGCCCGCGATCGGGAAGGCCTTCGACTCCTCGCAGACCGCGCTGAACCTGATCGCCGTGGGGTACTCCCTCGGCCTGGCCGCATCGGTGCTCTACCTGGGTGCCGTCGGCGACCGGCACGGGCGCAAGCTGTTGCTGCTCCTCGGCACGGCCCTGTCCATCCCCGCCTGCCTGCTCGCCGCGTTCGCACCGAACGACACCGTTCTCGCCGCGGCCCGGATCCTCGGCGGGCTCTCGGCCGGCATGGCCTACCCGACCACGCTGGCGCTGATCACCGCACTCTGGACGGGACCGGCGCGAACGAAGGCGATCGCCCTGTGGTCGGCCCTGGGCGGCGGCATCTCCATGCTCGGGCCGGTGATCGCGGGCGCGCTGCTCGAACGCTTCCACTGGGGGTCGGTCTTCCTGGTCACCCTGCCACTCGCCGTGGTCGCGCTGGTCATGGCCCTGCTGTTCGTCCCCGCACACGCCAACGAGTCGGCCGAACCGGTGGACAACCTCGGTGGCATCCTGTCCGTCCTCCTGGTCGCGGGACTGGTGCTGGCGATCAATTTCGCCGCCGTCCCCCGCCAAGGGGCGTCGGTCGTGGGCCTCGTCGTGATCGCCCTGACCGCCGGAGCGGCGTTCTTCCGGCGTCAGCGCCGGGCTCCCAACCCGTTGTACGACCTCCACATCGCCGGCCGGCGCACGTTCTGGGTCGCCGCGTGCGCGGGAATCATCGTGTACGGCTCGATGATGGGATCGGCGTTCATCAGCCAGCAGTACCTGCAGAACGTGCTCGGGTACAGCCCCGTCGAGGCCGGCGCCGCCATCCTGCCCCTCGTCGTGATGATCGTGCTCGTGGCGCCGCGGTCCGCGAAGCTGATCGAGACGCGCGGCGCCCGCACTACCCTGCTGATCGGCTACGGGTCCCTCTTCCTGGCCTTCGCCTGGATGTTGCTGTTCTGGGGCGAGCACAGCAGCTACTGGCACATCGGCCTCGCCTACGTGCTCATCGGCACCGGCTCCGGCTTCGCCGGGACGCCCGCATCCCACTCGCTCACCGGATCGGTGCCCGTACGACGGGCCGGCATGGCCTCGGGGACCGCCGACCTGCAACGGGATCTCGGGGGGGCCATCATGCAGTCCATCATGGGCGTGCTCCTCACCGCCGGCTACGCCTCGGCCTTCAGCGCCGCGGTCGCCGCCTCCCCGGAGAGCAAGCAGGTGTCGGACCAGGTCCGGAGCGAGCTGACGAAGTCGTTCGCCTCCGCCGGTGAGGTCGCCCGACAGCACCCCCAGTACGCCGACCAGATCGTCGCGGCAGCGCGCCGGTCGTTCCTCCACGGCGACGACTGGGCGTACGCCGTCGGCCTGGCGGCGATCGCGATGGGCGCGCTACTGGTCTTCCTCATGTTCCCGCACCGGGAAGCCGAGCGGGAACTCCTGCGGCGCTACGAGACCGAGGACTCCACCGCCGCCCGTGCCGAGCCGAGAGCCTGAAAGGTCGGCCGGCCGCCGGGTGTCCCCTCACAGGGGGCGCGGGCCGGGACGGAGCGGCCGCACCCCAGAGGCACGTCGGCCCTCCGGATGGTTGCGACAGCGGGGGACCGCGGGGAGTGACGGCCCGTTCAGCCAGCCACTTCGTGTCCTCAGTGAAGGCCCCCGGGCTCGCCTGCCCGGCGCCCCCGCTCGCCGGAGGGCGCGGGGGCGTCTCCGTAGGTGTAGGCGGAGCGGACGTGGCCGTCCTGGGCGTGGACGATGACCTGCGCGGGGGCGTGTGCGAGCGCGTGGCGCCGTGCCGAGTCGAT
This sequence comes from Streptomyces sp. NPDC048383, assembly GCF_040651775.1. Taxonomy (NCBI): domain Bacteria; kingdom Bacillati; phylum Actinomycetota; class Actinomycetes; order Kitasatosporales; family Streptomycetaceae; genus Streptomyces; species Streptomyces sp. NPDC048383. Next base: position 1,344 of record NZ_JBEZKS010000046.1, on the reverse strand, counting down.
CGCGTCCTTCTGCGTCCGGTGCGGCTCGTGCAGAAGACGACGTCCTTCCCGGCCTTCGACCTGCCACTTCACGCCGGCTGCCGCCGCCCGCTCCCCGGACGGTGAGACGTGGTAGACGGTCTGTCTCGCTGCCATGGTCCCTCTCCTCGCCTCGCCGGTCCGGCGGGCGTCGCGACCGCCTTTCGGCGCACCAAGGCCGTTCGCGGTCACCCCCGTGGCCGGGGCCGGCAGCGGTCGTCCGGAGCCGTACCACCGCCGTACGCCCATTGTCCCACCGCGCCCGGTGGGACGGCCCACGTCATGGAGACGGGCGGAACAACACTCCCGAAGCGGGTGACCATGGCCAGGGCGGGCAGGCGCAAGATGCTCGGGATCCACGAACAAGGGACACCTCATGTCCAGGACACCGAAACCGTCCCAGCCGGCGCACGGCGAGGGGCCCAGCCGCCACCCGGGTACCGAACAACACGGTTGGTCACCGGATGTCGACAGCACGCACACGCAGGAGAACCCGAGCGCGCACCGCTCCTTCCACCCGGAGAAGTACGCCCCGAAGCCCGGCCCGGGCAGGACCGTCTCGAAGGAGGAGACGAAGGGCACCGGTGCGAAGACCGGCGAGAGCAGCGGCCGCCGTGGCGAGGACCTCGCCAAGAAGGGTGACGACGGCATGCACGACCTCGGGCCCAAGGGCCGCTCCGGCCGCCCCAGCGGCACCCGGGACGCCTCCGCCGTCACGGGCGTGGACCCGCAGGACGCGTCCGACGAATCCGGCTCGCACTGAACGGCCCTGTGAAGGTGCTGCACACGCGACCGGCGGACGGCCACCCGCTGGTCGGTCGTAGACCTCAGTTGACGCCCTGTCCGGACCAGTAGGCGTGCCGGCATGCTGTGGGTCATGGACACGCATGAAGGGCACAATGCCGTGGCGGTCATCACGGCCTGGGGCGAGTACGACGCGGACACGGTGGGACCGCTCGAATCCCGGTTGGCCGCGGCCGCCGCGACCCACCGCACCGTGGTCCTCGACACCGGTGCCATGACCTTCGGCGATTCCTCGTTCCTCAATCTCCTCCTCAAGATGCACCGCATCACCCAACTACGCATCGCGGCCCCCCAACCGCAGCTCCAGCGGCTCCTGCGGTTGACGGGCGCGGACCAGGTCCTCGACGTGCGGTCCACTCTGGAAGACGCGTCCAGGCCCTGAGCGTGCGCGAGCGTCCCGCCCGGCGCCGCCCTCGCGCGGCCTGTCAGGTACCGGGCAGGATGTCGTCCGGGTACGGCAAAACGGCCGGGGGGGGGGGCCCGGGGGGGGGGGCCCCCGCCCGCCCGCCCCCGGGGGGGCGG
>NZ_JBEZKS010000045.1:0-70688 GCF_040651775.1 Streptomyces sp. NPDC048383 | reverse complement strand
CTCCGGCGGTCAGCCGGAGGGCGACTTCGGTGCGGGCAGGGTCGCGGCGCGGTCGGCGACCAGCCGGATCGCCGCGATGGTGAGGTCCGGGTCGTGGAGCTGTACGTAGTGGTCGCTGCCGGTCGCCCGCAGGTGCGGGGTCTGCGGCCGCAGGCCCACCAATGCCTGCTAAGCCTCGGGCCAGGCCGCTTCCAGCTTCGCGAGCAGGCCCTTGTCCATGGTGGCCGGCGCCGCGAAGGGCGCCGTCTTGCTGAGCACCGCGACCGGGACCGGGGGCAGCGGGCCGCCCCGGTCGATGGCGTCGACACCGCCGTCGATGTCGACCTGTTCGAAGTCCGGGTCGTCGTCGAAGGGCGTACCGGGGTGGCGCAGGGATGTGACGTACGCCGCCCAGTCCTCGCCCATGGCCGGCTTCAGCCCCGGTCCCAGGGCGTCGACGAGGACCAGTCCGCGCGTCCGCCCGGGGTGCTCCTGCGCGTACCGCAGGGCGAGCATCCCGCCGAAGGAGTGCCCCACCAGCAGGTACGGGCCCGGTACCCGGCCGGCGGTCAGCACCCGGTCCAGGTCGCGGACCATGTCGGGCAGCGCCCGGGTTCCCCGTACGGGCGTGCTACGGGTGGTGATCGTGGGTGGCCGGGTGTAGCGGAGAGTGCCGGGCCGGTCGTACGTGCACACCCGGGTGAACGCGGCCACGCCGGGTAGTACGGCGGGCGTCTTCGGTACGGGCGGGGTCGTGTCGGTCAGCGACCACGGGTCGGACGCCTCGTGGAGGCCGGACAGCAGCACGACGGTGGGGCTCCCGGAGCCGGTGCACCGCAGGTGCAGGCTCCGGCCGCCGCCGATGTCCACGGCTCGTCCGGTGTCCCCGCCGTCGGGCCCGGGGCCGGCCGCCCCCAGGAGGAGCGCGAGCGCCGCGACCGCCGGCGCACCGCGCGCACGCCATCGCATGTGCCCATGGTCCCCCGCACCGGGCCCGCCCGCCTCCGCGCGGCGGGCGGCGGGTCCCGGACGGTCGCGGTGCGCCCTACCCGGGTCAGGCGACGGCGCCGTTGTCCACGACGGCGGACTTCCCGAAGATCTTGACGGCCTGGTAGTAGGTCCAGGCGGTGGAGTCGCACGAGGTGCGGGTCGCTCCCGAGTAGGCGGTACAGACCCGCTTCAGGTCGGCGTAGAAGGCGTCGTCGAGCCGCGCCTTGTTGGCGCTGAACGATCCGGCCGCCTTGTAGTTGCGGTATCCGAAGTCGTGTCGGGCGCAGGACGTCTGGAAGGGGAAGCCGAACGGGTTGTCCGGGGAGGAGGAGCAGTAGTCGGTCGACCAGTCGAACCCGTAGGCCGACCAGTTGCCCTGGTTGGCGCGGGCGGCGACCCAGGAGTTGTGGCTGGCGGCGCTGGTCTGCGTCCAGCCGCTCAGGACCTGGGGCTTGTCGGCCGGGGCGGCGGCGGCCGGGGTGGCCAGGGCGACGATGCCGGCCGCCACGGCGGCGGTCACGGCGGTGAGCTGACGACGCATCGGGATCCTCCAGGGACGGTGCGCCGGGAACCCCCCGGCGCCGATGCGCACAGTCTGGGAGCCTCCGATATCAACTAGGTATCGCTCCGCTGTCCGCGGTGCCGTGTCGAGGGCGTGCGAGTCCTCGGAGCCGTCCGGTGCCGCCATCCGGTGGGCCGCCGGCGGCCGCTGACGGTCCGCCGGTCGGACAGTCGCGGAGCCGCCGTCGCGCGGCGTTCGCCCCCTCAGGTCTGGCACTGCTTCGTGGCGGCGGGTGACCAGCCGCTCCAGGCGGCGCCGTCGGCGCGGGCGTGCACCCGGATCTCGACCCGGACGGGGCCGCACACGCGGGTCGAACTGCCCACTTCGACGGGCCCGACGGTTTCGCCGGGCCGGACGTGGGTGCGACCGTTGCCGATCTTCTCCCAGTGACCGCCGTCGACGACGCGGAAGAACGCCTCGTAGGTGACGTTGACCGCTTTCGTGCCCGTGTTGCGCGCCTTCATGTGTGCCGTGATCTCCCGGGTGGGGAACCGGCCGGCGGAGCCCCGTTGGGCGCTGATGCAGCCGTTGACGGCCACCCGGCCGGTCGATACGCCGCCGCCGCAGGCGACCGCCGCCGCGTGGGCGTTGGCCGGCAGGGCGAGCAGGGTGAGCGCGGCCGCGCCCAGGATCGTTCCGGTGCGCCTCAGGTGCGATGTCATCAGGTGCAATGTCCCGTTCCCGTCGATGAGTCCGTTTCCTCTGGGAAGACCATCGCGGGTTCCGGGGTGCGAAGTGCAGTGCCCCCGGGGGCCTTTCACTCAAAAGTGGACAAAGAACCGAGCCGTCCATCGGGTTGTCACACATCCGGGCAGGTCGGCGGCGTGCGCCCCGCCGGTGCGGCTGCGACGGCGTTGTGACGATCAGCAGATCGTGGATCGTCGACCGCACGAGAGACGAGGACGCGCACGATGCCCACAGTGTCCACCGCCGCCCGCCCGGAGCCCGCGCTCCTTGCCTTCATCGCCGGTGGATCGCTCCGACGGTGCCCCGATCACCGGGCCCGGGCTCCGGCGGCAGGGGGCGTTCCGCGTACTGGAGCACGCCGCCGACCGAGAAGCAGAGGGCGCCCAGCAGGGTGCCCCAGTTGGCGATGTCCGCGTTGATTTCGCTGCCGGTGACCCGGGGGGTGAAGGCGGCGAGCGCGGACACCATGAACAGGACCGAGCCGAGCTGGTTGACCGCGACGATCCACCAGCCGAGGTCACGCGCGAGCACCCGTACCCGGCCGTGGCAGACCTCGACGAACGACAGGTGCCCGGACACCAGGAAGAGCAGGCATCCGATCACGTCGGGGGTCCAGATCAGCCGGTTGACCTGTTGGACGGTCAGCCCCTGGAGGAACGAGTCCAGCAGGTTCACCCCGAACACCAACGTGCCGGCGAACAGGGCGAACACGCACAGCCAGTCCAGGTGCATCGGTTCGTAGCTCCACCACCGCCACCGCCGGGTGACCAGGGCGTCGGCGCCCGCCGGAACGTGCCGGGGGGCGTTGATCACCTGGAGCAGGGAGACGTAGCCGCCCGTGGTGAAGAACAGGCCGCCGACGAAGTAGACGCCGGCGCTCGTCATCGCGTCGCCCGGTCCGAACTGGGCGATGGCCGCGCCCGCCGCGAAGAGCGCGCCGCCGAGCACGAAGGCGACCGCGGCGATGGAGTTCAGGCGGCGCAATCGTACGAGGCTCACCGCGTCGGCGCGGGCGTGGCGGGCGGTCGGCTCGCCCGGTGCGCGCACCGCGAGCACCCCCCGGCGGCGGGCCTGGCGCGACTCCCAGACGGCTTCGGCGCCGTCGGGCAGCCGCCAGGTGCGCCGGGTGGTGAATGGTCCGGCGCCCTCGACGGCGCGTAGTTCGGCCTGTCCCACGGCCCGAGCCTAGGCCGCGCGGGGGGTCATCCCCTTGAACGAAACACGGCAGTCGCCGGGCGCACGGGGCGACACGGGCACCGCGGCGCCGACCGCCGGTATCGGGTGAGCGGTCAGTTCGGGACGAGCGCGGTCCACTGCTCGCGGGTCGGGCCGTCGGGCCGGGGCGAGAAGTCCGGGTGGGCCGCCAGCCACGCGGTGACGTGCCGGTCCACCTCGTCGGTGCCGTAGGCCTCGGCGGCCGGTCGCACGAGGTGGCGCACCTGGGCGCGGGCCCTCATGACGACGGGATCGTCGAAGGCGCAGGCGGCTCGGGCGGCGGCCCACCGGTCCTCGGGGGGCGGCGCACTCGCCGCCAGGCGTTGCTCGTTGGCCCGGTCGGCCGCCACCTGCGCGTCGAACCAGGGCCGCAGCTCCCGCGTCGTCCAGGCGTGGTAACCCATGGGATCGACCGCGATCCGGTCGGCGTGGCCGGCGAGGTACTGGGCGGCGCGCAGGCCGAGGGCCGCGCCGTGGCCCAGGGTCGGGTTGGTGTGGATGAGGCTGTCCCCGGCGTTGACGAGGCCGGTGACGACGGGCCCGTCGTCGTCGGCGAGACCGGTCCAGCGGTTGTCGAGGCCGGCCATCGCCAGTACGGGCGACTGCGGCTCGGGGGCCAGGTCGAGCCAGGCCGCGGCTGCGGGGAACAGCCGGGCGGCTGCCTCGAACACGGTCGGGTCGGTGAACGCGCCCCGCGTCGGATCGCCCGTCGAGAGGACCAGGTTGACCGCGAAGGTGTCGTTGTCGGAGGGGAAGACGCCACCGAGCGCGAACGGCGCGGCCGAGCCGGTCTTCACCCGTCCCGGGTCGCGGGGGCCGTCGGCGCGCAGGCGGTACCAGCGGCACAGGTAGGCGATGCCGGCCCGGTGACTGTCGACCACGGGCGGGCGGCAGCCGGCCGCGGTGAGCCAGTCGGGGACCGGCGAGCGGCGACCGGCCGCGTCGACGACGAGGTCGGCGGCGTACGTGTCCGTACCCACCCGTACCCCGGTGACCCGGGGCGGGCGGCCCCCCTCGACGGTGAGGCCGCGCACCGGGTGGCCCCGCCGTACGTCGACGGCGCGTTCGCGCCGCACGGCCGCCGTCAGGGCGGCCTCCAGCACGATGCGGCGCGTGCGCAGGTTGACCAGGTCCTCATCGCCGTCCCGGTACGGGGGATGCTCGCCGAACCAGTCGAAGTCGTGGTGTTCCCGGGCTCCGCGCGCCAGCAAGTCGGCGTAGACGTCCGGGATCTCGGCGCGCAGCACGGTGCGCACGGGAGCGAGGAACGAGTGGGGTTGGACGGCCTGCGGTATCCGGGGCCTGGGCCAGTCGTAGAAGTCCTGGTTCAGATCCTCGCCGGCCGCCCGCGCGTCCCGCTCGAACAATGTGACCGCATGCCCCCGGCGGCCCAACATGAGCGCCGTCCCCAACCCACTGATTCCCCCACCGATCACCGCAACCCGCGCCACCGCAGCTCCCCTTCGCGTCGTGTTGCGGTGCGATCCTACTGGTCGACGATCTTCGATCGGAACACGGTGCTGTCCCCACGCCGTACGGAAGGTCGCGCCGGGACCGGCGGTCGGCGTCTTCAGGCCTTCTCGACCGGGCCGGCCACCACCAGGTTGCCGTCCGGGGTCCGGTGCGCGAGCCTGCCCGTGCGGAGGTAGCCGTCGGGGGTGAAGGCGCGGGCGTTGTGCTCGGGCGCCCGGTAGTGGCCCCGGGGGACGTGAGGGCCGCGGGCGAGGAGTTCGCCGCGCTCGCCGTCGGGCAGGGGCTTGCCGTCGGCGTCGACGATGCGGAGTTGGTCGTCGGGCGAGAGCGGGCGGCCCTGGGTACCGAGCACCGTCTCGGCCGGATCGCCGGGCCGGGTGAGGGTGAGCGGTCCCTCGGCCATGGCGAAGACCTGCTGCACCGCGCAGCCCAGAGCGGAGCCCAGCCGTTCGACGGTCGTCCGGTGTCCTTGGCCGGCGCCGATCTGTACGAGGCGCAGGCTGCTCAGGTCGGCCCGGACGGTGGGGAGTACGTCCAGCCAGCGGTGGGCGAGTTCGGGTTCCACCGAGGTGAGGGTGACCCGCTCCCGTTCGACGGCCCGCAGACACGCGGCGGGATCCTGGCCGTCCTGTCCGTCCCGGTCCTCCGGCTCGTCCACCAGGACGACGGCGCCGCCCACCGAGAACGTGCCGACGATGCCGGGGCAGCCGAAGGCGAAGTGGGCGGAGGCGGGCAGCGCCGCGAGGTACACGTCGTTCTCGGTGAGCGACACCAATCCGGCGGTGGCGCGCGCCTGGTAGACGTAGTCGTTGTGGGTGCGCGGTACGAGCTGCGGCGTCCCGGCGCCGGCGCCGGCGAGCAGGAGGAACGCCACCTGGTCGGCGCTGCGCGGTGGCGTCGGTTCGGGCGGGGAATCGACGGAGTCCAGCGGGAAGTAGTAGCAGCCCGCCGGGTCGGTGGTGAAGCCGCCGTACGGGGACGCGGTGCCGGGCGCCTCGAAGGTGAACACCTTGCGCAGGAAGGGGCCGCGGGCCGCGATGTCGGCCGCCATCGCCATGTGGTCGAAGCCCCGGTGGGTCGACGGGCCGACGTAGCCGACGCTCTCGGTGACCTCGACGAGGTGGGCGACCTCGGCCGCGCCGTACGGGAGCGGGCAGAACACGGGGACCGCGCCGACGCGCATCAGCGCGAACGCGGTGATGACGAACTCGGGGACGTTCGGCAGCTGGACGACGACCCGCTGCCCGGGCCCGAGGCCGCGCAGGCGGAATCCGGCGGCCACGCGGTCCACGCGCCGGTTCAGTTTGGCGTAGCTGACGCGGGCGTCGCCGTGCACGAGCGCGGTCCGCGGTCCGTACTGGAGGGCCCAGCCGCGGAGCAGGTTGTCGAGGGTGTTGCCGCGCCAGTGCCCGGCCGCCCAAAAGTGGTCGACGCATTCCTGGGGCCAGGGCGTACAGCCGTCGAGCAGGGGTTTCATGTGCTTCCTCCTGTGCCGGTTCCGCACCGGAGCCGCGTCCCGTGTCCCGCCGTTTTGATCTTGGCCAGCCAAGCTTCCACCACCGCTGGGCGCAAGGCGCGATCCGGACCATGGACGCCGCGCTCGCTCAGCGGATGGTCCAATCCGCGCCGCTGACCTGCGGGCCGGTCGCAAGCAGCGGGAGCGCGGCGGGAGCGGGGATCCGTTCGAGGATGCCGCCCGCGAAGACGTCGTACAGGGGCAGCGTCTCCAGGTGGACGTAGCCGATGTGGCAGTCGCAGCTGGTCAGCGGGCAGGGGCGGGGGGCGAGGGCCGTGCGGTAGGAGCCGTCGTAGAGGTTGCCGAGCTCGGTGCGGACGAAGTGGCAGCGGCGGACGGTGCCGTCGCCGTCCACCGACAGGACGGACTCGCCGGTACGGCACGGCAGACCGGCGGAGCGGTGCGGGCGCCGGCTGTACGGGAACAGCGGGTCGAGGGCGGTCCAGGCGTCGGCCTCCGCGTCGGTGTACGTGTGGCCGTCCGCGGCGTTCACCCACAGGTAGACGTGGGCGGGCAGGTCGGCGCGCAGCCTGCGCGCGTGCTCCAGGTTCTCGGGGAGGCCGACGATGCCGACGCTGTGGCGGATGCCCCGGTCGGTGAGGTCGCAGAGCTTGGCCAGGAACCGTTCGTAGGGCGTCTGTCCCGGGTGGTAGGTGCACCACAGGGCGAGGCGGGCGGGGTCGGCGTCGGCGAGCCAGTCGGTGCGGCAGCTGAGGTTGGTCTGGATGGCGACGCGTTCTACGTGCGGCTGCTGTGACAGGTCGACGAGGGCGCGCCGGTACCAGGAACGGACGAGGCCCTCGCCCCAAGGCGTGAAGAGCAGCGAGAGCCGGTCCTCGGTACGGGAGCGCGCCCAGTGGGTGAACCGTTCGAGTGCGGCCCGGTCGGCGCGCAGTTGCGCGGTGGTGTCGCGCCGCTTGGCGAAGGGGCAGTACGGGCAGTCGTAGTCACAGGAGGCGAGCGGCCCGCGGTACAGGAGGGTGAGGTCCACGACGGCTACTTGGTCGCGTAGCCGGCCATGGCGGCCCGGACGGCGGGTGAGAACAGGGCGGGGCCGAGGGCGTCGGAGTGTGCCAGGCCCTCCGCGGTGAGGCGCAGCAGGGGGCCGGCGCCGTCCTGGTGGAGCCAGCCCCGGGCGGCGAACGCGGCGAGTTCGGTGGGGAAGTCGTCGTGCGGGTCGGCGCCGAACCGCTCCCGGTAGTCGGCGACCGGCAGGCCGCGGGCCTGGAGCAGGGACTGGAGCAGGTGGCGGCGGCGTGCCTCGTCGCCGGTGGTGTACCGGCCGTGGACGGCGCGGGTGAAGTCGTCGGTGGCGGTGTAGTCGTCGATGATCGACCGGATCTGGCCCATGTCGACGGCGTAGTCGAACGAGTAGTGCAGTGCGGAGGTGTAGGAGCGGGCGCCGCAGCCCAGGCCGATCATGCCGTCGGTCTGGCAGGCGTGGTCGTCGGGTCCCTGCGGCGCCGCGCCGGGCAGCCGGAACATGCGCATCGACACCTGCTCGTAGCCCTGCGCGAGGAGGTGGTCGCGGCCCCGCCGGTAGAGGTCCAGGCGCTGTGCGTCCCAGGCCCGGTCGGTGAGCGCGGTGCGGCGGGCGAGCCCGGTGAGGGGGCGGACGTACAGGGGGTACAGGTACAGCTCCTCGGGTCGCCAGGCCAGGGCGGCGTCCAGGGAGGTGCGCCAGGTGGCGGGGGTCTGGCCGTCGATGCCGTAGATGAGGTCGATGTTGAGGACGGGGACGCGGGCGTCCCTGATGCGGCCGAGCGCCGCCTCGACGTCGGCGCGCCGCTGGGGGCGGACCGCCGCCCGGGCCTCTTCGGCGACGAAGCTCTGCACGCCGATGCTGACGCGGGTGGCGCCGCGGTCGGTGAGGACGGCGAGCCGGTCGGCGGTGGCGGTCGCGGGCGAGGTTTCCACGGACAGCGGGACGGCCCGCAGGTCGACGCCCGTGCGCCGCTCGGCGATGTCGCAGAGCCGCTCCAGCTCGGCGGCCGTCAGGAAGGTGGGGGTGCCGCCGCCGAACGCGGCGTTGGCGAACCGTACCGGCTCCTCGTCCTCCTCGTCCTCCTCGTCGCCGAGGGCCTCGCGGACGGCGGCGGCCTGTCGGTCGAGGGCGTCGAGGTAGCGGCCGGTGAGACCGTCGGGGGCGCCGATGCGGGTGAAGAGGTTGCAGAAGCCGCAGCGGACCTCGCAGAACGGTATGTGCAGGTAGAGGGAGAGGGCGTCCTTGCGTTCGCCGCGCCACAGGTCCCGCAGGGCGGGCCCGTCGGGCAGCGGCCGGTACGCGGTCTTGTGGGGGTAGGCGTACACGTAGGCGTCGTACGGGCGGATCTCGGGCGGTGCGGACGCCGTGATCGCGGTGGGTGCGAGGGTGGTCATGCGGACGGCTCCAGGAAGAAGTGGGCGTACGGCACCGTCCAGACGGCCTGGTGGGCGAGGCGGTGGCCGGTGTAGCCGTCGTCGCCGTAGGTCGTGCCGTGGTCGGAGCAGACGATGGCGAAGCAGCGGCGGCGGGAGCTCATGGCGGCGAGGAGCCGGCCGACGTGCCGGTCGACGTACTCGAGGGCGGCGGCGTGGCTGGCCCGGGTGTCGCCGGCCGCGGCCGTGGCGCCGGGCAGGTGGAACCAGTTGGGCTGGTGCATCGCGGAGGCGTTGAGGAACAGGAACAGCCGCTGCTCGGCCGGGAGCGCGGCGACGACCTGCTCGGCCCGCTCGACCTGTGCCTCGAAGGAGTGCGGCGACGCCACGCCGAACCCGGGTTCCCAGTGGCTCTCCTGGAACATGCCGGGCAGGACGTCGCCGAGCGCGCCCCGCTTGTTGAAGAAGCCGACGCCCCCGACGCACACCGTGCGGTACCCGGCCGCGGCGAGGCCGGACACCAGGTCGGGCGTGTCGAAGACGTACGTCCGGCCCTCGGTGGTCTCGCTGCCGGCGAAGCGGGCGGCGAACAGCCGGGGGTGCGGGCCGGGGCGGGCCGGCGTGGGCAGGAAACCGGCGAACATCGCCTGGTGGGAGGCGTAGGTGAAGCTGCCGGGGGCGTGCCGTTCCTCCCAGAGCCCGCCGGGCAGGTGGCGGGCCAGGTTCGGGAGGCGTCCGGCGGCCGCCAGTTCGACGGCGACGTCGTGGCGCAGGGTGTCCAGGGTGAGCAGGAGCAGGTCGTCTCGGCCGACGACCTCGTTCATGTCGGGGATCGAAGGCGCCGGCGGTTCAGGCGAGTGCACGGTGGTTCCTCATCGGGTGGTGCGGCACGGGTGCGCGGGTCGCGGCGGCGACCTGCGCGGCGTAGGTGTCCTGGCCCTCGGCGCCGCTGCCCGGCAGTCCGGTCAGGCCCGGCAGCAGGTCTCCGAAGGCGTTGACCTCGGCCACCGCGAACCGGCGCCAGCCGATGGCGGGCAGCAGGTCGACGCCGACGCACAGGGTGCCGGGGAAGCAGGCCGCGGCCCGCTCGCAGATGCGCAGGGCCTCGGCCCAGGCCGCCGGTCCCGCGGCCCGGATCACGGCGGACAGGTCGCCGCGCCGGCCGCCGAGGTGGAGGTTGGTCATCGGGGCCCGGCTGACGCGCACCACGGCGTGGGTGGCCCGTCCGGCCACGACGACCACCCGCAGGTCGGCCGCGCCGTCCCCGAGGGAGGCCTTGGGCCACCAGCGTTCGAGGTGGAGGCCGTCGGGGGCGAGGGCGTCGACCAGGGCGGCCACCTCCGGCTCGCGCGTGAGGCGCCGTACCCGCAGGGAGTTGAACAGCCGGCCGTCGACCGCCCGCTCCACGGACGTGGTCGCCCTGATCCGGCCCCCGCCGGCCGTCTCGACGGCGACGACGCCGGAGGCGGAGGAGCCGTGGGCGGGCTTCAGGAACATCCGCGGCATGCGGTGGGCGTCCATGAGGGCCCGTACGTCGTCCCAGCCGCGCACCGGTGTCGCGCCGCCGGAGGTCGGCGCGTCCGGTACGGGGACGCCGGCGCGGGCGAGCGTGCGGTGGCAGCCGCGCTTGTCGAAGAGGACGGCCAGCTCGTCGGGGCCGTCGAGGCGGCGGCCGCCGCTCAGCGTCCGTACGGCGGCCGTGAAGGCGGCGTACCAGCGGGCTCCGCCCTCCACCCGGGTCGGGTCGTCCGTGCCGCGCAGCAGGCGGTCGACCTCCGGGTTCTCGCCCGGCGACTCGACCCGGACGATCTCGTCGGCGGCGAAGGCCGCGCCGCCCGCGCGCAGGACGTCCGTCCAGGGCACGATGCGCGGCGCGGGCAGCCCGGCGGCGCGCACGGCCCCGGAGAACAGGGTGACGCGCCGGTTCTCCGGGTTGCCGACGACCGCCCAGCGGGGCGGGCTCGCATGGTCCGTCATGGGCCGCGTGCTACTCGCCGACGGCGACGTAGCGCCAGGTGCGGCCGTCGTACTCGTCGTCCTCGGCGTTGCCCCGTTCCAGGTCGAGCAGGACGCCGGCGCCGCCGAGGACCTCCTGGAAGCGCTCGCGCAGCGGCTCGGTGAGGTAGTTGTGGTGCAGGTCCAGCTTCTTCAGGTGCGTCAGGGGCTGCCCGGCGAGCAGCGCGGCGCCGCCCTCGTCGGTGAGGACGCCCATGGACAGTTCGAGGGTCTCCAGGCGGGCGACCACCGGCGCGGAGGCGACGGCGGACGCGATCGCGTCCTGGATGTCGCTGTTGCGCAGGCCCAGGTGGCGCAGGCGCGGGAGGCGTCCCCCGTCGAGGATCGGGGCCACGTCGGTGATGCTCGCGTCCCCGCCGTACTCGGACGTGCCGAGCCACAGGTCGAGGCGCTCCAGGGCGGGCAGCTCGCTCGTGGCGACGCCGCGGACGGCCGCGGCGGGCATTCCGCCGGTCTCGACGGTCAGGGAGCGCAGCGTCCGGTGCGTGACGGCGGGCAGGACCAGCCCGGAGCCGCCCCGTACGCCGAACTCCTCCAGCTCCGGGAAGCCGTCGAGGAGCGGGGCGACGTCCCCCTGGTTGATCCAGGAGATCTCGCACTGCTCCGACTCCATGTCCCCGAGGAACAGGGCCCGCAGGGCGGGCAGTTGGGGGCGTGCGTCGAGGAGCGCCGCGAAGATCTCCTCCGGACCGGTGTCGTAGGCCTCCGCCCAGGAGCCGACGACGATCGCGCGGACCGCGGTGGTGTCGACCGCCGCGCGGAACCGGGCGAAGGCCTCGGTCCAGCTCTCCTCGCTGTCGTAACTGTCACAGCCGATCCGCCACGCGACCTCGTCGGCCTCGGGCAACCGCGTGTCCGCGTCCTTCGGGCCCGGGAAGTCGATGACGGGCAGCCCGCCGAATCCCGTCAAATGCCTCGGGTAGCTCATGGGGTGCCCACCGTTCCTCGCCCGTCGCGTCAGATGCGCTGCCAGTTGTAGCAAGCGGCACCGACAGGGCCCGAGGTGGGGTGCGGGGGCGGCGGGGGCGGTCGTCCGGTCCGGGGCCCTCCGTCCGGTTCCGGCCAGGATGTCGGCCCCGCCGTTTTCGGGGAGCGTACAACCGTGGTGGTAGGCGGGCGCCGCCCCTGGTGGTAGGCGGGAGTGCACTCCTGGTGGGCCGACAGGAGCCGTGACCGGCGGCTACGTTGTCGCTCGTTCCGCAGGACCCAAGACGGAGGTTCGCCGCATGCAGACCCGTATGGCCGATGACCCGCGCAGGCGAGTGGCGTGGGGGATATCCCTCGTCCTGATCGCGGTCACCGCGCTCCTCGGGAGCGCGCCGGACGCCGCGACGGCGACGCCGCTCGCGCCCCCGCCCGTTCCGCCCGTTCCCGTCCTGGCCTGGGGCCCCTGCGACGGGGCGGCCGCCGAGGATCCGGGCGACGGCTTCCAGTGCGCGACCGCCCTGGTGCCGCTGGACCACCGCCGCCCCACGGGGGACACGATCCCGCTGGCCGTCACCCGGCGGCTCGCGAGCGACCGGACCCAGCGCACCGGTGTCCTGCTGCTGCATCCGGGCGGACCGGGCAACTCCGGCGTCGACTTCGCCCGCAACAGCTACGACGCCCTGCCGGCCTCCCTGCGCGACCGCTTCGACGTCGTCGGGTACGACATGCGGGGCGTGGCGCGCAGTGGACAGGTGGAGTGCTGGAACGACGAGGAGTACTCCGCCGCCGTCGACGCCGCACGGGGCGTACCGGCCCCGGGATCCCTGCGGGAAGCGGTCCGGCAGGGCCTCGACTTCGCGACCGCCTGCGAGGAGCGCGCCGGGAACCTCGTGCCGTTCCTCGGCACCGGGTCGAACGCCAAGGACATCGACCTGCTGCGTCGGGCCCTCGGCGAGGAGACCCTCTCCTTCTACGGCCGTTCCTTCGGCAGCTACGTCGGCACCGTCTACGCCGCCCAGTTCCCCCGGCGCGTGCGGGCCATGGTCCTGGACGGCGGCTACGATCCGCGCACCTACGCCGACGTGCCGTACGCCTACGACGCCGCGCAGTTCGCCGCCCTGGACTCCGCGGTCGGCCGGTTCCTGGACTGGTGCGCGCAGTCCGCCGCGACCTGCGGATTCGGTGACGGCGAGCCCCGGCAGGCCTTCGAGCGGCTGAAGCGGGCGCTGGACGCCGACCCGGTCGTCACCGCGAGCGGACGCCCGGCCACGGGTTACACCCTGGCCTACCGCCTGATGTTCAACATCAACTCCGGCAAGGTCATCTGGCCCCACCTGGGGCAGGCCCTGCGCGCGGCCCAGGACCGCCGGAGCTCGTTCCTGTTGTCGCCGCCCTCGCCGGGCTCCTTCGACTTCCTCAACGTCAACCTGGCCGTCGAGTGCGCCGACCGCGTCTACCCGACCAGCCGGCTGCTGCTCGGCACGCTGGTGAGCGCCGAGGCCGCCTCAGCTCCCCTGCTGGGACCGCCCGTCGGCCTGGGGCCGCCCACGTACGACCACAATCACGCGCCCACCTGCGCCCAGTGGCGGGCGGAGCGCCCGAGCCGGTACGCGGGCTCCTACCGGGCGGCCGGTTCGGCCCCGATCCTGGTCCTCGGCACGACCGGGGACCCGGACACCCCGTACCAGGACTCCGTGGCCCTCTCCCGGACGCTGGACAACGGGCGGCTGCTGACCTTCGCAGCCGAAGGGCACACCGCCTACAACCGGAGCGCGTGCGTCAGCGCCTTGGCGAACGACTACCTCGCCACGTTGACCCTCCCGGCGCGGGGCACCGTCTGCGCCGACGAGGCGCCGCCGACCGCGCTCGGCCTCCGTGCGACGGGCCTGGAGGTGGACGAGACGCAGGACGTGATCCCGGTCCTGCGCTGATCGGCCGGGCCGGGTCCCGGCCACCGGGCGCGCGGCCGGGACGCCCCAGCGGTGCGGGAGCCCCGCGTGACGTGCGCCACCCGGCCCCGGTCCCCGCACCCCCTGCCATCCGTTTATGCTGGGAGGAGCGAAGGGGAGTAGTCCCGAAATACCGCTGGTCGACATACTGGACAGGGCAACCCGTCCCGGCCATCGGGCCCCGGCACTCGGTGCCGTGGTGGACGAGACCTTCGGCCAAGCATGACCCGGTCCGCACACGCGTGCGGGCTGATCCGTCGTGCCGGGCCGAGTGGTTCTCCCGTCGCCTCCTGGGTGTCGTACGAGCTGACGGCCCGGCCCCAGCAGAAAGCACCAGGATGACTCTCGACCCCCTGGCGATCGTCACCGCCTTCGGGCTGATCTTCCTCGCGGAGCTCCCCGACAAGACCATGTTCGCCTCGCTGGCCATGGGCACCCGCATGCGCCCGTTGTACGTCTGGTTCGGCACCTCCACGGCGTTCGTCGTGCACGTGGCCATCGCCGTCGGCGCCGGCAGCCTCCTCGGGATGCTGCCGGACATGCTGGTCAAGCTCGTCTCCGCCGCCCTCTTCGCGTTCGGCGCGGTCGTGCTGCTGCGCAGTGGGGACGACGAGGACGAGAACGGCGCCGCGAAGACCGTCACCGGCTTCTGGCCCGTGTACACGACGGCGTTCATGGCCGTGTTCATCAGCGAGTGGGGCGACCTCACCCAGATCACCACGGCCAACCTCGCCGCCACCAACGGCTGGCTGCCCACCGCCATCGGCTCGGCCCTCGCCCTCATGTCGGTCTCGGCCCTCGCCCTGCTGGTCGGCCGGTTCATCGCCCAGCGCGTCCCGCTGAAGAGGGTCCAGCGCTTCGGCGCCGTGTGCATGGGCGCCCTCGCCGTCTGGACCCTCGTCGAGGCCTTCACCTCCTGACACACAGGATCGTCATCCCGCGGCGGGCGGAGTCCGGGGCCCGGGGGGAGGCCCGGCTCGACCTCTCCCGCGACGAGCGGCTGCCCGAGGCGGCCGTCCGGACGGCCGTACCTTCCCCGGCGACGACGGGGTGACGGTGGTGCGGACCGCGGGCCGCGCGGTGTCGCTCGCCTGGACGCCGCGGTGGCTCCTGCTGTCCCCCTCCGGGCCGGGAACTAAGATCGCGGGCATGGTCGAACACGAAGCCCTCCGTGCCGTCCGCGATGCGTACGACGACGCCGCCCCCGCCTACGCGCGGTTGTTCAGCGACTCGTTGCGCGACAGTCCCCTGGACCGGGCGATGCTCGGCGCCTTCGCCGAGGTCGTCGGTGGGTGCGGGGACGGTCGGGTCGCGGACGTGGGGTGCGGTCCCGGCCACGTCACCGCCCACCTGAACGGGCTGGGGCCGACGACGTTCGGCGTCGACGCCTCGCCCGCGATGGTCGCGTTGGCTCGACGGGCCCATCCGGGCCTGCGGTTCGAGGTGGGCACGATGGCCGCGTTGGACATCGCGGACGGGGTACTGGGCGGCGTGCTCTCCCGCTGGTCCGTCATCCACACTCCCCCGCCGGAACTGCCCGCAGTCCTCGCGGAGTTCCACCGCGTGCTGGCACCCGGCGGCCATCTCCTGATCGCCTTCTCGGCAACGGACGGCCCGTCGCGCCCGACGCAGGTCTTCGATCACGCGGTGGCCCCGGCCCACCGCTGGTCCCCCGATCACCTCGCCGCGCTCCTGCGGGAATGCGGTTTGGCCGAGGTGGCCCGGATGATCCGCGAGCCCCGCCCCACCGACCGGCGACCGTTCCGGGAGGTCCACCTGCTCGCCCGCAAGGCCGAGTCCGGCGACGGCCCTGGCCGGTGATCGCGCGGAGGGGAGCGGCCGGGCATCGCGGGCCGGGCGCCGCCGTCCACGTCCTCGCGCCGGAGTTCGGCTACCGGGCGACGGTGAGCAACATCGCGTACGGCGCCGCGGTCGCGCTCGTCCACGGCGTCACCGCGCTACGCCGACGTGGGACGGGCGGCACGCCGTCGACTGCGGCTGAGGGGCCCATCGGCGAGGATGGGCGCAATGACACTCTCCGACGCTGTGTACCTGGCCGTGGGAATCGGCGCGCTCGGCGCGGCCGTCATCCCCCGGCTCGTCTTCCGGCAACCGCTGTCCATGCCCATGGTCTTCCTCGCCGCGGGCGCCCTGGCGGCCCTCCTGCCGGTGCCGATCGTGGAACCGGGGCGCGATCGGCTCTGGATCGAGCACGCCACCGAACTGTGCGTCATCGTGTCCCTGATGGGAGCCGGACTCGCCCTGAACCGGCCGGTGGGACTGCGCCGCTGGCAGGGCCCGTGGCGGCTCCTCGGTATCAGTCTGCCGCTGACGATCGCCGCGATGACCGCCGCCGCCGCACTGCTGCTCGACTGGCCGCTCGCCCCGGCGCTGCTCCTCGCGGCGATCCTGTCGCCGACGGACCCGGTGCTGGCGGCGGAGGTGCGGGTGGGCGAGCCCACCGACGTGGAGGACGACGAGGACGAGGTCCGCTTCTCGTTGACCGCCGAGGCGGGTCTCAACGACGGGCTCGCCTTCCCCTTCGTACTCGCCGCCCTCGCCATGGCCGCGGCCGGCGGCGCCTCGGGGGCCGGTTGGATCGGGCACTGGTTCCTGGTCGACGTACTCGCCCGCATCGGCATCGGCGTCGCCGTCGGCATCGTCACGGGCCAGCTGCTGGGCAGGATGTTCTTCCGGGCGCGGCCTGACGCACTGCGCCTGTCCGAGCACATGGAGGGGTTCGTCGCCCTCGGCGCCACGTTCGTGGCGTACGGCGCCACAGAGCTGCTCCTGGGCTACGGGTTCCTCGCCGTCTTCGTCACCGCCTGCACGATCCGGGCCGCCGAACGCAACCACGGCTACCACAAGGTGCTGCACGAGTTCACCGAGCAGATCGAACGGTTGCTCACCGTCTTCCTGCTGTTCCTCCTCGGCGCCTACCTCGTCGAACACGGTCTGGCCGCACTGACCTGGCAGGGCGCCCTGGTCGGTGTCCTGCTGGTGCTGGTCGTCCGGCCGCTCGCCGGCTGGGTGGGCCTGCTCGGGGCCGCCACCGGGCCGCGCGAGCGCGTGGTCACGGCCCTGTTCGGCATCCGCGGCATCGGCTCGCTGTTCTACCTGGCCTACGCGCTCGGCCACAGCGACCGCTTCGCCGGCTACGCGGAGCAGCTGTGGTCCGTCGTCGCGTTCACCGTGCTGCTGTCCGTCTTCCTGCACGGCGCCGCCGCCACACCCGTCATCCGCCGCCTGGACCGGATGCGGCGCGACTCGCCCACACCGCCGTGACCGGGCCGGCGAACGGCCCGGCCCGGCCCGCGCGCGCGGGCGCGGGGTCCGTCCGCCGACGGTTCAGCCGCCGGACATCGTCTCCTGGAGCCAGTCGAAGACGACCTCGCAGTGGAGTTGGGGCGCCATCGGCGAACAGTGGAGCTGCGCGCCCTGGGCCGCGGTGAGCTTCACGTAGTCCTTGGGCGAGGTGAGCTTGTCGTACAGCTGTCGTGGCTGGCCGGGGTAGAACTGCTCGCCCTCGTAGTCCAGGACCAGGGTGGGTGTCTTGATCCGGCTGACGACGGAGGTGATGGCCAGTGCCCGGATGCGGGTGGCGGGCGTGTAGAAGTCGGTGAACAGTTTGCCCCGGCGGGCGTCGAGCATCGCCGGGATCGAGAAGGGCTCGAAGCGCTTCTTCATGACGGCGGCGGCGTCCGGCGGGAGTTCGGGGACGACCTCCTTGTTCCAGATGTTGTTCGTCTCCTCCTTGTTCGGTGTGAGGATCTGCCGGATCTCGGGCGGGAAGCCCAGCCAGGGCTCGACGCAGCCGGGCATCGCCACCAGCGCGGCGAGCCGGTTCTCGAAGGCCGCGGCCCGCGGGGCGAGGTCCCCGGCCATGCTGAGGCCCGTCAGGGCGATCCTGTCGCTGTCCACGTCGGGTCGGGCGGACAGCCAGTCGATGAGCGGGCTGACGACCTTCTCCCAGGTGGGGGTGAACACCACTTGGTCGACGAAGAGGAGCTGTCCCTGCCCCGGACCGTCGTAGACGAGCGCGTTCCAGCCGCGTTCGAGTGCGGCGGGGACGCCGTAGGTCCACATGTCGACGTTCTGGCCGTCGCTGCCGTTGGTCAGGATCACGGTGGGGCGCGGGGTGTTCGACGTGTCGGGCCGGAAGAACCACACCGGCAGCGGCGTCGAGCCGTACGGGACGTTGGCCTTGACCGGGGCGGGTTCGCACAGGTCGCAGAAGGTGTCCCAGGCCCTGCGGCCCGATCGGTACAGCTGCTCCTCGCTGCTCGGATCGTCGGATCCGAGGACGAAGAACAGTGCCTGGCCGTAGTACTGGGCGGCGCGCAGCGCCCGGAACCGTTTGGTCCGGTCGTCGGCCGGCGCGCCCGGTGGTGCCTGCAGGAGTTGATCGCCGAGTGTGCGGAAGGTCTCCACGTACGTCTGCGCGGAGAGGCCCGCCCGGTTGATCGTGTTCACCGCGGTGAGGACCTCGCCGACCTCGGCGGAGCCGGCGCCGGAGCCGCCGAGCGCGAGGAGTCCGTTGAAGTTGTAGCCCGGGTCCTTGAACAGCGTCATCGCGCCGGGGGTCAGGTCGGCGCCGGCGGCGGAGGCGGACGCGCTCGGTGTGGGGGTGGCGCGCAGCACGGGTGCGGCGGCGCCGGACGTACCGCCGGGGGCGCACCCCGCGGCGAGGGCGGTGCCCGCGCCGGCGAGGAGGAGGGCGCGGCGGGTGGGACCGGATTCCCGGTCGCCTGATATGGACGTCATACCAACGGAACGTAGCCCCGCCCGGGCCCGCCCACCTCTCACCTTGCTCCGAACGGACGACGAGCCCGCCCGCGCCGGGCCGCCCATCCGCTCGTCCACTTCGAGCTGTACGGCAACGTGACGTACTGGGTCCTGCCCATGTCCACGGTCGGAGCGGTGTTCCGGCGCTCGGGGAAGGCGACACGACCCTGGCCGCCGTCCTGTCGTCCCTCGGTTTGTGGGCCTTCTTGAAGCCGCCGTCGGTACCTGGGGCAAGGTGCTGATCAGCATCGGACTCTTCGTCTCCGTCCCGGGGGTCTACCCCGCCTGGACGTTGATGGCCGCCGAGGTCCTGTTCGTGGCCGCCAAGGACAAGGACATGCCGCGCTTCCTCGGCCGCGCCACCGCCCAGGACGTACTGGTACCGGCCCTCGTGATGACGACCCCGCTGTCGCAGATCGTGCTGATCGTCACCGGTGGCCCGTCGTACGTAGCAGGATGTTCACGAACCGGGTTGCCGAAGCCGCTGGTGCGGGCCCTTCCACTGTGGTTCTCTGAGGCCATGACCGTACTTGTGACCCGCCGCCACGTGGACTACGTGCGTGTCACGACGACGGCCTGTACCGCCGCCCTCTGACGCGGCGCCGCGACCCCGGTCGCCCCTCTCCCCGCACCGTGCGCACCGTGCGCTGATGCCGTCCCGTCACGGCACCGGCTCCCGCCGTGCTGCCCGGCGGTGACCCCTCCCGCGCCGTGGTCACCCGTGCGTACCGGCCGCTCCGTACGTCGGGCTCCCCCGTCATGCCCCGCCACTCATCCGGCACCCCATTGCCCCGCCCCACCCCGCCCCGTCCGGCGGGCTCCGTACGCGTACCGAGGAGAAGCATGAGCCAGCCGATCGACGCCGTCACCGCAGGCCACACCCCCCAGGACGAGGCGGGCGGACCCGACACCTCCGCCTGGTCGTTCGAGACGAAGCAGCTGCACGCGGGGGCCGCCCCCGACCCGACCACGGGCGCCCGGGCGGTGCCGATCTACCAGACCACCTCGTTCGTCTTCCGCGACACCCAGCACGCCTCCGACCTCTTCTCCCTCGCCGAGCCGGGGAACATCTACACCCGCATCCACAACCCCACCCAGGACGTCTTCGAGCAGCGGATCGCCGCACTCGAAGGCGGTGTCGCCGCCGTCGCCGTCGCGTCGGGCCAGGCCGCCGAGGCGCTGGCCCTGCTGAACGTGGCCGGTGCGGGCGACCACATCGTCTCCAGCGCCTCCCTCTACGGAGGCACCTACAACCTCTTCCGGCACACGCTGCCGAAGTTCGGCATCGAGGTGTCCTTCGTCGACGACCCGGACGACCTCGATGCCTGGCGGGCCGCCATCCGGCCCACCACGAAGGCCCTGTTCGCGGAAACCCTCGGCAACCCGCGCGGCAACGTGCTCGACGTCCGCGCCGTCGCCGATGTGGCGCACGGGGCCGGGCTGCCACTGATCGTCGACAACACCGTGCCCACGCCGTTCCTGCTGCGCCCCATCGAGCACGGGGCCGACGTCGTCGTCCACTCGGCGACGAAGTTCCTCGGCGGTCACGGCACGACCCTCGGCGGTGTAGTCGTCGACGCCGGAACCTTCGACTTCGGCGCGCACGCCGAGCGTTTCCCCGACTTCAGCGAGCCGGACCCCAGCTACCACGGCCTGCGCTACTGGCCCGCGCTGGGGCCGGGCGCCTACGCGGTCAAGCTGCGCGTGCAGTTGCTGCGCGACCTCGGCCCGGCCATCGCGCCGCACTCCGCCTTCCTCCTCCTCCAAGGGGTGGAGACGCTGAGCCTGCGCCTGGAGCGCCACACCTCCAACGCCCAAGCCTTGGCCGAGTGGTTGGAGGCGCGCGACGAGGTCGCGGTCGTGCACTACCCCGGCCTGACCTCCAGCCGCTGGTACGGGGCCGGGCGCCGCTACCTGCCGCGCGGCGCCGGCGCCGTGCTCTCCTTCGAGTTGGCGGGTGGCGCCGAGGCGGGCAAGCGCTTCGTGGACGCGGTCGAGCTCTTCAGCCACCTCGCCAACATCGGTGACGTGCGCAGCCTCATCATCCATCCCGCCTCCACCACCCACAGTCAGCTCGACGAGGCGCAGCTCGCCGCCACCGGAACCTCGCCGGGGTTGGTGCGCCTCTCCGTCGGCATCGAGAACCTCGCCGACCTCAAGGCGGACCTGGAGGCCGGCTTCCGGGCGGCGAAGGAGGCGTCCTGAACCCCGGGGGGCCGATCCCGTCGAGGGCGGGCGTCCCGGCGGGTCCCCCTCCGGCGAGCGGCGCGTGGCGGGAGGGGGACCCGCCGGGACGCCGGCAGTGGCACCGCCCGGTACGTGACCTGCCGTTGGAGGCGGGCGGTCGGCTGCCGGGCGTGACCCTGGCGTTCGAGACGTGGGGCCGGCTCGCGGCAGACGCCTCGAACGCGGTCCTCGTACTGCACGCGCTCACCGGCGACAGTCACGTCGCCGGTCCGGCCGGGCCCGGGCACGCCACGCCCGGGTGGTGGGACGGGCTGGTCGGTCCGGGCCTGGCGCTGGACACTGACCGCTGGTTCGTCGTGGCGCCGAACGTCCTCGGGGGCTGCCAGGGCAGCACCGGGCCCGCCTCGCCGCGCCCCGACGGGCGCCGCTGGGCGGGTGCGTTCCCCCGGCTGACGCAGCGCGACCAGGTGCGCGCCGAAGCGGGGCTCGCCGAGGCGTTGGGGATCGACCGGTGGGCACTGGTGGTCGGCGGGTCCATGGGCGGGATGCGCGCCCTGGAGTGGGCCGTGTCGTTCCCTCGGCGGGTGGCGGCGTTGCTGCTGCTCGCCTGCCCCGCGGCGGCGAGCGCCGACCAGATCTCCTGGGCCTCGGCGCAACTCCACGCGATCCGCGCCGACCCCCATTGGCGGGGCGGCGACTACCACGACGCCGGACCGGGGCGCGGACCGCACACCGGTCTCGGCGTCGCCCGCCGCATCGCCCACACCACCTACCGGGCCGCCGGGGAACTCGAAGCCCGTTTCGGCCGGCGCCCGCAGGACGGGGAGGACCCGTGGCTCGGCGGCCGTTACCAGGTGGAGTCGTACCTCGACCACCAGGCGGCGAAGCTGGTCGGGCGCTTCGACGCGGCCAGTTACGTCGTCCTGTGCGAGGCGATGAACGCCCATGACGTGGGCCGCGGCCGGGGCGGTACGCGGGCCGCCCTGGGCCGGGTCGCGGCGCGGACCCTGGTGGCGGGGGTGGACTCCGACCGCCTGTACCCGCTGTCGCAACAGGAGGAGCTGGCGGCGGGAATCCCCTCGGCGGACCGGGCCCGGGTGATCGCCTCCCCGTTCGGCCACGACGGGTTCCTCATAGAGACGGAGCAGGTCGCGGCGCTCGTACGGGAACTCCTCGACGGCGGCGACGCCGCCGGGGAGGTGCCGGACCCGCGGCACGGGCAGGGCTCGCGGGAGCGCCTGAACTCGAACATTTGATCGAACGGATGAGTCGGGTGGGCGGTACTCTGCCGAGCGTGATCGGCAGGGTGCGCGCGGACACCCGACTGGAGGCCGTCCCGGTCGACGTCCACCGCGAGCCGAGGCGCTGACGTACCTGGTCCGTTCAGGAGGGGCGGCGGGAGCCGGCCCTCTTCTTCCACGAGGCGATCAGTAGGGCGACCACGGTGGTCACGGCCAGGCTGCCGATGAGGATCATGCCGACGCCGATCACGAAGAGCCCGCTCCCGTCGTCCGACCAGTCGTAGAAGGCGGCGCCGGCCAACCCCAGGCTCGTGCCGAGCACGGCGGCCGCGATGTACTGACGGGAAGCCGCCCCGTACACAGCCACCAGCAGGGTCAGCACGAGCCCGATCACCTGCCAGGCCTCGTACGGGCCGGTCGTGGAGCCGTCCGCCTGCACGTCACGTTCCTGGTCCCACCCCAGCCACCCCGCCCACGCGGCCACCGCCACCACGACGAGCAGCAGGGTCACCAACAGTTCGTGTGCGGGCTTCCGCATGCCGTTGCTCATGGCCCCAGTCTCGGCTCCCCCGTCCGTCCACGGCAGAGCGGGCGTACTCAGATCCACTTGAGTACCCGCCCGCACCGGGCGGGAGCGGCGAGGACGCCGAGGTGTGCGCGTGTGCGGGTCGGCGGGGATGTCGATATCGTCGATTGTGTGCGATCCGCATCGTCGGTTGTGTGCGATCCGCCCGCGTCTTCGCGGGGAGTCCGCTCGCCGGGCAGCCGTGAATGACGGCAGAGGAACACGATCACATGGCACATCACCACATCCCCCCGAATCGTGCCGGCGTCCGCGTCGGTGCGACCGGCGCGGCCACGCTCCTGGCGCTGATGACCGGGCTCGGCCCGGCGCTCGGCGGGGGTGCGACGGTGCCCGGCGGGGACGGGCAGCAGCATCCGGCCGGGAGCCGCGCGGCCGCCGCCGGCTCGCGGTTCGTGCCCGGGGCCTGCCCCGGGACGAGCGAGCCGGTCGCGGCGCTGGAGAAGGCGCGCTGCGGGTTCCTGGAGGTCCCCGAGAACCGTGCGCGTCCCGACGGCCGGACCATCCGGTTGGCCGTCGCGGTCGTACCGGCCACCTCCGCCACACCGGCGCGGGACCCGGTGGTGTTCATGGCGGGCGGCCCCGGCGGCGACGCGTTCGACGACATCCCCTTCCTGGTCGACGCCGGTCTGAACCGTGACCGGCCGCTGATCGTCATGGCCCAGCGCGGGAACCTCCACTCGCAGCCGAACCTCGCCTGCCCCGAGATCGACCGGTTCGCCGCGCGGGCGGTGGGCCTGCGCTACGACGACCCCGCCACGGAGCGGCTCCAACTGGCCGCCACGCGGGAGTGCCGGGACCGCCTCACCGCCGACGGCACCGACCTGAGCGCCTACAACACCACCGCGAACGCGGCCGACTTCGCCGACCTCCGGACGGCGCTGGGCATCCCCCGGTGGAACGTGTACGCGTACTCGTACGGCACCGACCTGGCCCTCACCTACCTGCGGGAGCACCCCGGGGGCGTCCGCGCGGTGGCGCTGGACTCGGTGACGCCGCCGCAGACCGTCAGCCTTCCGTGGACGTGGAGCAGCGCCCGGGAAGGCTTCGACGCCGTCGTGCGGGCGTGCGCGGCGCAGCCCCGCTGCAAGGAGCGTCACCCGGACCCGTACGGCACGCTCACGGAGCAGGTGCGCGAGCTGGAGGCGCAGCCGCTGACGGTCTACGCCGCTCCCCCGGGCGGCGGGAAGCCCGTCAAGGTCGTCCTCGACGGCGGCGCGCTGGTGAACCTGTTGGTCGGCAACGCCGTACCGGCGGCCGAGGTCCCGGCCGCCCTCGACGAGTTGGCGCGCGGGAATCCGCAACGGTTCGCGCGGGCGCGGGCGGCCGGCGCGCAGCCCGATGTCGGTGCGGTCGCGCACGGGCTGACACAGTCGGTGGCCTGTGCCGAGTGGGTGCCCGGGCACACCCGCTCCGCCGTGTTGGCGGCGGGGCGCGAGGCCTTCCCCGGGTGGCCGGACAGTGTCCTGGCCGAGGCGCCGCAATTGCCGTTCCAACACGAGGCGTGCGGCGTCTGGAAGGTCCCCGACCGGACCGCCGTCCAGCGGGTGCCGACCGTCAGTTCCGTGCCGACGCTCGTCGTCTCGGGGACGTTCGACATGAAGACCGGGGCGAGTTGGGGCGCCCGTACGGCTCGTACGCTGTCCCGTTCGACCATCGTGCGGATCCCGGGGATCGGGCACTTCGTCGTCCCCCAGTCGCCGTGCGCGCAGGAGGTGCTGGCCTCGTTCTTCGCCCGTCCCACGGCGCCCGACACCCGTTGCGTGAAAGGTGTCGAGCCGAAGCCGTTCGCGATCGTCCCGAAGTGAGCGGGAGGCACGATGTCATCGTCCGACGCGCCCCGTCGCACCGTACGCCGCCGGCCCACCGGTGCCACGGCCGTGCGCCGCCGTACCGGCGCCGGCCCTGCCGTAGGTCGCCCGCGTGCCGTGCCCGCCGGATGGGCGGCCGGCCTCCTCCTCGCCGGTCTGATGGCGGCGCCCGCCCAGGCGGCCGGCAGCGGCTCCGGCCCGGGGGCGACCGCCGACGCGGCGATCGGGACGGTCGCGCGGGCCGTCGGCGACGCCCGCTACGATCCCGGCGCCTGCCCGAGGACACCGGAACCGGTGGCCGCCCTCAAGGGGGCCCGGTGCGGCACGCTCAGCGTGCCCGAGGACCGCGCCGAGCCCGACGGCCGGAGGATCGAGCTCGGTGTCGCGATCGTTGCGGCGGAGGCGGAACGGCCGAAGCCCGACCCGATCGTCTGGTTCGCGGGAGGTCCCGGGGACGACGCCGTCGGCGAGGCGCAGATGGCGATCGACGGCGGCCTGAACCGCGACCGCGACGTGATCTTCATGTCGCAGCGCGGTACGTACTCGGCGGACCCGGCACTGACCTGTCCCGTCGTCGACGAGTTCACCGCGCGCTCGGTCGGCCTCGCCTACGACGCGGCGTCCACCGGCCGTCTGCACGTCGACGCCACCCGGACCTGTCGGGAGCAACTCGCCACCCGGGGGGCGCTGCTGAGCGCCTACGACAGCGCCGCGAGTGCCGCCGACTACGCGGACCTGCGGCTCGCGCTGGGCATCGACCGGTGGAACGTGTTCGGCATCTCCTACGGCACCGATCTCGCTCTCATCTACCTGCGCGACCACCCCCGGGGCATCCGGTCCGTCGGCATCGACGGCGTCCTGCCGCCGTCGACGGCCGGGGCGGCCCTGACGTGGGCGAGCGCCCGGCAGGGTTTCGACGGCCTCTTCCAGGCGTGTGCGCGCCAGCCGGCCTGCGACGAGCGGTACCCGAAGCTGTCGGCGACCTTCGACCGCCTCGTCGGAGAACTCGAAGCCCGGCCGGTCACCACCTCCGTGAAGGTGCCCGGGCGCATGGAGCCGGTCGAGGTGGTGCTGGACGGCGGAGCCCTGGTCAACTGGCTCACCTCGGCAACCCATGTGGCGGCCGGTGTGCCCCGCTCCCTCGACGAGCTGGCGCACGGCAAGCCGCAACGGATCGCCGAACAGTGGGCGGCCGGCAAGGTCAGCCCCCAGGCCATCGGCCGCATTGCCCACGGCCTCGCCTACGGCGTCTTCTGCCGCGAGTGGGTGCCCTACGAGAGCCGGGCCGACGCGGTGCGGGCAGGGCAGAAGGCGTTCCCGTCGTTCCCCCGCTCGGTCCTGGCCGAGGCTCCGCAACTCCCGTTCCTGCACGAGGACTGCGCGACCTGGCGGGTGCCGCCGGCGCCGCGCTCGATCCGCGACGTCACCCGGAGCGACGTCCCGACCCTGGTCATGTCGGCCGGATTCGACGCCCAGACCGGAGCGTTCAACGGCCCCTGGGTCGCCCGCACGTTGAGCCGGTCCACCGTCGTCACCATCCCGTACGTGGCCCACGTGGCCTTCGCCGCCTCGCCGTGCGCACAGGAGATCACCCTCTCCTTCTTCGACACCCCGACGGCTCCGAAGACCGGCTGCGTCACGAACCTCAAGCCGCCGCAGTTCGAGATCGGCCCGAAACCCTGACCGCACCGGACCACACCGGACCGCACCGCACCGGACCGGACCGGACCGGACCGGACCGGACCGGACCGGACCGGGCGTCCGCGCGGCCGTAATTGAGGGGCCCTCCGACCACCCCTCGGCCTAGGGTGGCCGGATGAACGTGATGGAGATCGCGCCCGACCGGAGCGCATGGCGAGCCGGGTTCGATGAGCGGGTGCTCGCGGGGTACCGGGCCGCGGGGTGCTCGGAGCCGCTCGCGCGGGCCCTGCTGGAACGAGCCCTGGAGAACGTCGACCGTTGGACGGTGGCCACGGACGGCTCCGAGTGGATCGCCGTCGAAGTCAAACAGGACAACGGCAGCACGGTGGGCCGCATCCACGACCTGACGGCTCCCGAGGGACGCGCCTGGGCCGAGCAGTGGTGCGCCGAGCAGGGCGCGCAACGGGTGGAGGTCCGCCTCACCGGAGGAGCCGCAGGGTTCGCCGACTACCCCGTACGCCAGCAGATACGGATGCGCGCCTCGGCCGAGCGGCCGGAGCTGCCCGCCGGCCTGACGGTGCGTCCGCTCTCCGAGGAGGAGTACCCGGCCTGGTACGCCGGCGAGGAGGCCGGGTACATCGCGGACATCGTCCGGGCCGGCGTCCTGACGCCGGAACAGGCCAAGGAGAAGTCCGACCGCGACTTCGCCCTCCACCTCCCGCAGGGGTACCGGACCCCCGGTCACGCCTTCTACGCGTTGGAGGCCGAGGGACAGGTGGTCGGCACCGGCTGGGTGCGGCACGGATACCTGCCGGGGGTGACCTTCGGCTTCTCCTTGGAGGTGTACGAGGAGCACCGCGGCAAGGGCTACGGCAGGGCCGCGATGGCCGTCGGCGAATGGGCGTCCCGGCACGGCGGCGACGAGGCGATGATGTTCAACGTATTCGGCGGCAACGAGGTCGCCATGAGCCTGTACGACAGCACCGGTTACGCCGTACTGGACGAGTACCGATCACTCAACGTCCAGGCATCGAACGACTTCTAGCATGCCGGCACAGGCACCCCGCGCCCTGCCGACGGGCGACCCCACCCCGCCTCCCTGCCCTCATCGGGCAGCGGCGAGGATGCCCCTGTGGCGACAAACCTTGAACTCTTCGCGGACTACCACCAGATTCACGTCATGGACGAGGAAGGCGAAGGCGACTTCGGCGATGCGTGGACCGACCAAGCCGTCCAGGACGGGCTCTGTGTCACCGACGGCGGCTTGGCCGTCGGTACCGCCGTCAACGTCACCGTGGCGGTCAGCGTGCACATCCTCGGTGAACGGCCCGCGGATGACAGGGAGGACTTCGACCACGTCGTCGAGGCCGGTCTCCACCTGGCTTCGGGACGCCTCGTCGTGATGGGCTGCAGCGAATACTTCCCCGACTCGGCACGCTTCGACATGCCTGCCGACTGGGTTCGAGTACGAGCTTCTCGGCGGAACCTCGCTGCCGCCGTCCATGCGGACATCGACTCGTACGAGTCACCGGAGACCACCGAGCACCTTCGACTGCAAGCCTGGCCGGCCCCGTTCTCCGCGCCGGACATCATCAAGCGGTGGGTACAGCCCGAGACGTAGTCGCCCGTCGCGCGTCGGCTCTTCATGCTCACCGTGTCGTGATGGGGTGGCACAGGTTCCCGGCCGTGAACACGGGGAACTGCGGGCGCGGTACGACGCCTGTGCGTGTTCCGGGCGCTCCTCGCGTCGTCGAGGCCGAGTCGACCGGTCCGCCGGGTGCTCCGCTCAGAGGTCGGGACGGAAGCTGAGGGGCGGGAGGGGCCGGGCATGGGGCGCCGTATCCGCTGCGTACGATGGGGGCAGGGGGCGGAGGCGTAGCGCAGAGGTCGTCGCGCGCGGTCTCCAAAACCGTGAGGACGCCGGTTCGAATCCGGCCGGCTCCGCCTCTCCCCCTGCCGCGGACCCCCGCTCCGTCGGGCGCGGACCGGGCTCAGGCGTCGTTCGTGGGGGCGGACCGGCGTGCCCGGAACAGGGCCGGAAAGGCGACGCCGATCCCGCTGCCGATCGCCAGGCCGAGGGCCAGGCCGAGTCCGATGTTGTCGAACACGAAGAGTCCCAGGAGCAGTCCGACGGAAACGCCGAACGATACGCCCGCCGCCAGTCCCCTGGCGGCGGCCGGGTCCTGGGGCACGACGGGCGCGGACGCGGACGCCGGCGCCGGAGTCGACTCCGGCGCCGACTCCGGGCCCTCGGAACCCGGAATGGCAGGCTCCGGATGCCCGGGCCCCTGCGTCGTCGACTGCCCTTCCACGGAACGGTGTTCATGTGTCATGCACACAGTCTGGCAGACCCCGGCTCCCGACCCGCCGCCGGCCGGCCCGCCGCAGGTCATCCCTGGTCGAGGACCTCACGGAGGGTCGCCGCGAAGGCCTCCGGCTCACCCTGCTGACCGTACTCGCCGCCGAGGAAGCCCCCGTGGTGGCTGGGGAAGAGGAGCGTTCCGCCGCCCAGCGCCTCGGCGGCGCCGGCCGCGGCGCGCGCGGGGAACTGGCCCTGCGACTCCTTGCCCTCCCCGATGACGATCCTCGTCCCCGCGGCCCGGAGCGCGGCGAAGTCGGGCCGGTGGGCGGTGCAGCCGCGCATGTTCTGCCCCAGCAGGGGGTCGCCGCGCGTGCCGTCGTCCTCGGCGGGCAGGCCGAAGGCGGCCGGGTCCGGCGCGGGCTCGTCCCGCCAGTTCGCCGGGATCGCTCCCGTCCGGGTCGCCATGACCAGGAACTTCGCCATGGCAGGGCCCATCCCCTCGCGCAGGTACGTCGCATGGATGTCGGCGCACACCTCCAGGGCCGCCGCCCGGTCGGGCAGCACCTGCGCCAGCGGCGGCTCGTGCGCGACGAGGGTGCGGACCAGGTCCGGGTGGCGGGCCACCAGGGCCAGCCCGTTGACGGCGCCGCCGCTGCTGGCGAACACGTCGACGGCGCCGACGCCGGCCGCCTCGATCACCCGTCGCAGGTCCTCGGCGTGCTCGTCGGGCATCGTCTCGGCGGCGCCGTCCGTGCGGGTGCTGCGGCCCGTGCCCCGAGGGTCGTACGTGATCACGGTCCGGTCGGTGAAGTGCGCGGCCAGGCTCACGAACCCGGCGGCGTCCATCGGGGAGCCGATCAGGAACAGGGCCGGTCCGGTCCCGCCCCCGGTACGGTCGTCCGCGCCGTGGACGTCGTACGTGACGGTGGCGCCCGTGGATTCCAGCGTGCGGGTGACGGTCGAGGTCATGGGTTCCTCCTGCGGGTGAGTGCTGCCGAAGGGTTTGACCGTCGGCGGCGTCGGAACTCATCGCTCTGCGGCGCACGAGTTCCGGCAGCGCCGCGAAACACCGAAACACCGGAGCCCACCCCACCGCGAGGGCGGTGGGGTGGGCTCCGGAAGGGTCGAACCGTGCGGTCGGTCAGCCCGCCGCGGCGGCCAGCAGGACGTCGACGAGCCGCTCGGCGGCGTCGGGCCGCCCGTGCGCCCGGGCGCGCTCCGCCATGCCGTGGCGGAGGGCCGGGTCGGTGAGGAGCGGACCGAGGGCGTTCCAGAGGGTCTCCGGGGTGACGTCGCCCAGCAGGGCGACGGCCGCGCCCGCGTCGGCGAGGTGCTTCGCGTTGTGGGCCTGCTCGTTGCCGGCGGAGGTGGCGAGCGGCACGAACACGGCCGGCTTGCCCAGCGCGGTGAGCTCGGCCAGCGTGCCGGCGCCACTGCGGGACACGACGACGTCGGCCAGGGCGAGGACGTCGGGCAGTTCCGGTCCGACGAAGCCGGTGAGGTGGTAGCGGCCGGCGAGGACGGGGTCCAGGCCGGCGGCGGCCGCGCGGAGCTCGTCCACGTTGGCCGGGCCGCACTGGTGGATCACGTTCGCGTGGCCGAGGAGCCACGGCAGGACGTCCCGGACGACCCCGTTGATCTGCTGCGCGCCCTGGGCGCCGCCGGTGACGTAGACGGTCGGCAGCCGCCGGTCGAAGCCGACGAGGTTGAGCGCGTGCACCGCCTTGTCGGGGTGCCCGGTGAGCACCTCCGGCCGGACGGGGTTGCCGGTGACGACGGCGGCACCGCGCAGCTCGGCGGGGAGCAGGTCCAGCGAGGAGTCGGAGGACAGGGCGATCCGGGTGGCGGAGCTCGCCAGCTTCCGGTTGGCCAGTCCGAGGCGGACGGTCTGCTCGTGGAGGACGAGCGGGCGGCGGCACAGGCGCGCGGCGAGGCCGGCCGGTACGGCGACGTAGCCACCGGTGGCCAGGACGACGTCGGGCTCGAACTCGGACACGATGGAACGGGCCTGGGCGACGCCCAGGGGCACGCGCGCCATGTCCTTGACGTTCGCCGCGGACAGCATCTTGAGGGGGTTGGCCGAGCGGCGGATCTTGCCCGTGGCCACCGTCTTGAACGCGATGCCCTCGGCGGGCGCGACGCGCGCTTCGAGACCGTCGGCGGTGCCGATCCACAGGACGTCGAGCGTGCTGCCCTGGGCCGCGAGGCGACCTTGCAGTGTCCGGATCGCCGTCAGGGCGGGATACGTGTGACCGCCGGTCCCTCCGCCCGTCACGAGCAACCGGAAGGAACGCGGGAGTGCGGAAGTGTTCACCCTGCACACCCTACTGGCCTCGTACGCGCGTCCTACGATCGCGGGTCGGCGCGGGGTACCGGAGCCGATCGAAGCCCGCCGCGGAGACCGCTGCGAGGGTCGCCGCGGAGACCGCTGCGAGGGTCGCTGCGGAGACCGCTGCGGGGGCCGCACAACGCGAAGGTCCCGACCCCCTCGGGGGGCCGGGACCTTCGTTTCGGAGCGCTGGGCAAGCCTTGCACTTGCATTTCCCCACGGGAAGTGGGGCGTCTTTCCTTGGACCACCAACGCGCGGGCCGCTGCCGTGATCACGGCGGCAAGCTCAAGATCGACTGTAGCGCATCCGGCGGGCTACTCGCAAAGACGCCCGAGGTGGGCGTGGAGGACGTCCTGCGCCGCCTGCCGGCTGAGGTGGCCGATGAGGACGTGGGTGGTGAGCCCGTCGGCGAGGGCGAGGAGCGTGCGGGCCTCGCGGTGCGCGTCGAGGAACTCCACCGGCCGGCCGCCCCCCGCGCCGCCCTCCACCGCCGCGCCGGTGGCCGGACCCGCGTCCGCGTGCGCCTCCGCGATCAGGCGGGCGAACGCCTCCTGGAGCTCGGCGTAGTTCGCCCTCAGCGGTGTGGCGAGCGCCTCGCTCACGGCGGCCTGCGCGACGAACGCGAGCCAGACCCTGGCTTCGGCCCGGTGTTCCTCGCGCAGCAGCGCGACCTCGGTGGCCGCGTGCCCCAGCGCCGTACGGGCCGACTGGGCCGGGCTCCTGACGAGGCGGGCCTGGACGCGTTCGCCGATCACCTCCCCGATGTGCCCGAGCGCGAACACGAGCATCTCCTCCTTGGTGCGGAAGCACCGCTGGACGGCGCCCATCGACACCTGCGCGCGGGCGGCGACGTCGCGCAGCGACACGCCCTCCAGCCCGTGCTCGTCGGCGAGCTCGCAGACGGCCTCGGCGATGAGCCGCCGCCGGCCCGCGTGATCCACCTGTCGGGGCATGTCCGGCCGCCTCCTGTTCCCGGGTGTCCGTCGTACCGCGCGCTCCGCACGACGCGCGCGCTCCGCTCGCCAGGCTACAAGTTCCGATGCGTTCGCATTGCTTGCGGGCGGCGGTGCGGACCACTGGCGCTGTTCCCGGTCGTCCGCGGGGCCGGCTTCGGCGACGATCACGGCATGACGATGCGAAAGGGCGTACTGCGCCCGGGCCCATGAGGCCCGAAACGCCGGTCCTCCACGGTCCGGCCGATGCCGATCCGCCCGCCCGGCCCGAGGTGTCCTCCCTGGTGGTGCTCGCCGCGCTGTACCGGGGTCGGGACCCGTACGCGGTCGCCGAGGAGTTCGGCGACGGCGGGACAGCGGCCCTGGAGCGGGTGGTCACCGAGGCGCTCAACGCGCACCTGGCTCCGCTCAGGGCCCGCCGGGCCGCGTACGAAGAGGATCGGGCGTATGTGCGGGAGGTGCGGCGGGCTGGCAACGAGGGGGCCGAAGCGGTGGCCGGAACCACCTCGGACCGGGTGCGCGAGGCGATGGGAACCCGGTACCGACCTGCCGCCCGCTCCCCCGGGCCCGCCGGTCGACGGCGCCCCCGACGCACGGAAGAGCGGACCCGTGGGCACGGGTCCGGCCCGCCCGGTCGGGCGTCCACCGGGGTCAGACGCGGTCGGCCGCGATCAGCACGTACTGGAAGGAACCGTCCTTGTACGAGTTGATGAACGCCTCCTCGATGCCGGTGACCAGGGAGGACGTGGCCCGCAGTTCCCAGTAGGGCAGGGTCGCCGGGGTCAGGTCGATGACGGCCTGCGGTACGAGGCGGTTGTCGGCCAGCGCCCTCATGTACTCGCGCCGGGAGTGGATGTTGCACTCGAAGTGCGCGTTGATCTGTGAGACCCACTTCGAGGGCTGGCCGTAACGGGGGTTCCAGCAACCGGTGATGGTCACGTAGCGGCCGCCGACGGCGAGCACCCGGGAGTGCTCGGCGAACAGGTCGTGGAGGTCGACGTACATGCTCGACTCGTTGTTCCACGAGCCCGCGGCCTGCCCCGTCGCGAAGGGCATGTCGAGCATGTTGCAGACGCGGGCGCGGACGGAGTCGGCGATGCCCAGTTCGTGGGCGCGTTGGTTCGCGAACTCGGCCTGCTTGGCCGACAGGGTGACGCCCTCCACCGTGCAGCCGAAGCGCTGGTGGGCCATGACGGACGATCCGCCGCGGCCGCAACCGGCGTCCACGAGGGTGTCCTCGCGGCCGATCGTCCCGAGGTAGTCGAGCAGGACGTCGGCCTGGGCCGACTCCAGGCGGTGCAGCTCGGCGATCAGCTTCTTCTCGTACTCGCTGTCGGCGGTGTCCCCGAGCGCGGCGTGGTCGACGTCGCCGATGCCGTAGTGGTGGTGGTAGAGCCCGTCGACGTCGCCGAGACGCAGATTCACCGGCCGGGCCTCGTGGTCCCAGTAGCGGGCGATGTCACCTTGGTAGGGCGTCGCCGGGGTGGGGATGAAAGCCGAGGGGGTCGCGGTGGTGAGCTCGGTGTTGGTCACAGATGTGTCCGTCCTTACCAGAAGTCGGGGAGGCTGTAGCGGTAGGTGTTGGTCTGGTGCCAGTGGTGGTTGCCGTCGACCCACGCGGCCACGCCCTTGAGGAAGCGCAGTACGTTCGGGACGGGGCAGGCCGCCGCCAGGTCGGCGGCCGCGGCCTCGAAGGCGTGCATGAGTTCGTTGTGGACCTCGACGCCCTTGAGGTACGCGTCGCGGACGGAGCAGTCCTCGCGTGCGGCGATCACCACGGGCAGGTTCAGGTGCGTGCCGGGACTCGCCAGCTCCTTGGTGTAGGAGTACAGGTCGTTGACGATGGTGGTGGCGTTCCCGGCGAGCGCGAGGACGCGTTGCATCGCCGGTTGGGCGTGCAGGTCCGCCGGCAGTTCGTAGCCGCCGACGGTGTCGGTGATGGTGGGACACGGGCGGAAGTTGTTGAACTGCCGCATCGAGAGGTACTCCCACACCTCCGGGACGTACTCGGTTTCCGCCCAGGAGGCCTCGGCGAGGTAGCCGAGGTGCAGGCGGGCCATGTCGTGCCGGTACCGGTCGGCCTGGGAAGGGGTGGCCTCCTGGAGGAAGTACTCCATGGCCGATCGGTAGGCGCGGCGGGGTGCGTCGGAGTGCAGCGACCGGGCCCAGTCGGGCTGGTACTCGGCCGTCGTGTGGAGGGGGTCGAGCGCGGTGTGCGCCAACAGGAGGCGCCCGCCGAGGCCGATGGGCGAGCCGCCGTGGTCCTCGCAGTAGTAGTCGTCGACGGCGTTCTCGGCGGCCATCAGCCGGGTGGCGATCATCAGGTGCTCGATGGTGGGGGCGTCCGGATGGCAGCCGACCATGTACCGGCCGAGGGAGAAGCCGTCGAACTGGTCCTCCCAGTCCGGGGGGAACAGCTCGACCTCGTCGACCGCCCAGTCCTTGATGCGGCGGCTGATCTCCTCCGCCCGTACGGGGTCGGGTTCCGCCACCGGGTGGTGGTAGAGGCCCGGGATCGGGTTGCCGACCGGCGGCGTGGACGGGTCCACGGGTACGAGGGGTTCCTCGCGCGGCCGGGTCAGGTAGAGGCCCGCCGTGCCCAGTCCGCTCGGACCGCGCAGGATCCGCTCCAGGGCGGGACTGGACGCGGCCGCCGCGGCGGGGGCCGGGGCGTCGGGCGGAGCGGGTACCCCGACGGGCAGCGGCACCACCGGCGCCAGGGGGGCCACCGGCGGCACGGGGAGCGCGGGCGGGGCGGGGGTCTCGGACGGGGCGGGGACGGCCGGCGCCGCCGCCCCGGGGGGCGGGGCCGGCGGGGTCGGGCGTACGCCGCCGAAGGCGTCGATGCCCCGGTGGTGGCCGTGGGCCCCGAAGCGGGCCGCCGCGCCGGGCAGGCTCGACTGCAGGGGGGAAAGCCCGGGATCGGGCATCCGTGGCTCCTTGCTGGGTGGTTGGGCCGTCCCGGATCCCGGGCGTGGTGGGCGGGCCCGGGCGACTCCCGGGGCGGTGCGGCCCGTCCGGCCGGACCGGCCGGTGCGGCGGATGGGACCGGTGCGGCGGATGTGCCGGGTCGCGGGACCCGGCACGGACGACCTGCCTAGTCGGGCCGGCGGGCGATCTGCACGTTCTCCAGCACCCCGAGCGCGTCGGGCACCAGGATTGCGGCGGAGTAGTAGGTGGTGACCAGGTAGGAGATGATCGAGCGCTCGTCGATGCCCATGAACCGCACCGACAGGCCCGGCTCGTACTCCTCCGGCAGGCCGGTCTGGCGCAGGCCGATGACGCCCTGCTTGTCCTCGCCCGTGCGCATCACCAGGATCGAGCTGGTGTTGTCCTTGTTGATGGGGATCTTGCCGCAGGGCAGGATCGGGACTCCGCGCCAGGCCGGGACCTGCTGGCCGCCGAGGTCGACGTGGTCCGGGTAGAGGCCGCGGGCGTTGAACTCGCGCCCGATGGCCGCGATCGTCTTGGGGTGGGCCAGGAAGAAGCGTGAGCCGCGCCGGCGGCAGAGCAGTTCGTCGAGGTCGTCCGGGGTGGGCGGGCCGGAATGGGTCTGGATCCGCTGCTTGAACGCGGCGTTGTGCAGGAGCCCGAACTCCCTGTTGTTGATCAGCTCGTACTCCTGGCGCTCGCGCAGCGCCTCGATGGTGAGCCTGAGCTGCTCCTCGGTCTGGTTCATCGGCTGGTTGTAGAGGTCGGCGACCCTTGAGTGGACGCGCAGCACCGTCTGGGCGATGGAGAGTTCGTACTCGCGCGGGTTCAGCTCGTAGTCGACGAACGCGCCGGGCAGTTCCGCTTCGCCTGTGTGGCCGGCGGACATCGCGATCTCGGCCTCGCCGTGGCGGTTCTGCCGTTGCAGCGGGAGGGTGCCGAACCGCTCGACGTGGGCCCGGAGGTTGGGCGCCGTGGACAGGACGGCCTCGAACTCGGCGCGGGTGAGGGTGAGGAGGGTGCCGGAGGTGGCGGCGGTGGCGGTGTGGTCCCACGTCGCGTCGGTGTCCAGCAGGGCGTTCTCGCCGAAGCGGTCGCCTTCGGCGAGGACGGCGACGGCGACTTCGTCACCGTACTTGCCGACGGAGGTCTGGTTGATCCGGCCGTGGGCGATCAGGTGGATCCGCTCGGCGGGCGTGCCCCGTTCGACCAGCACCTCGCCGGCGCGGAAGTCGCGCTGCACGCACCGGTCGGCCAGCGCGGTCAGCACGCCGACGTCGTCGAAGCCGCGCAGCAGGGCGAGTTCGCCGAGTTCGCGGGGGATGACCCGGACGCGGGCGCCGTCCTGGACGAACTCGACGCGCCCGTCGCCGACGGTGTAGCTGAGCCGACGGTTCACCCGGTACGTGCCGCCCTGGGTCTCCACCCAGGGGAGCATCTTCAGCAGCCAGCGGGAGCTGATCTCCTGCATCTGCGGGGCGGACTTCGTCGTGGTGGCGAGGTTCCGGGCAGCGGCCGTGCCGAGGCTGCGCTGCGGGGGCGGTTCCAGCTGCGCCTCGGGGCTGGTGTCCACGGTCATCGGACAGGTTCTCCTTCGTAGCGGTGGTGATCGGCGCACGTGTACGCCCCCCGTGGGAAACGAGGGGGCGAATATCCGGGCAATCCGTCCAGATCCGGAAGCACACTAACCACGGCGAAGGACGGTCGGCCCCACGATCCCGGGGCCATTACCTCAATGCGGTGATCTTGTCGGTTGGGGTGTTTGAAGCCCGTTCAGACGATATTCGGACACGCCAAATACCCTTTGCCGCAATTGACTTGGGACACTTCGACAGCAGGAACGATTAACCCGGGCCCTCCCGGGTGACGGTCCAACACATCCGTCCCGTCGCACCGGCCGGGTGCCCTCGTCCTCGGTTCCTGATCGAACTCACCGCCGAGGACGGGCTGTGCGTCGTCACGGCCCCGAGCACCGCCGCCCCGCCGCTCCGCCGGGCTGGCGCCCGCCCGGCGTCCGACGCCGTGACCGGCGCGGAGTTCCGCCGTCAGGTGATCCGAGCGTGGCCCATGCAGGACTTCCCGGCCGACGGCAACGGGAACCCCCCGCTCCGCCCGTGACCAGAGCGGGCGGGGCCGCCACCACCGGCCCCCTCCGTCTGGCGCCCGCCGCGAGCCTCCCGCAGCATCGGATCATGGCCGACGGTGACGAGTGGGCGGGCCAGGTCGGACGGGAGGCCGCCGCCCGGCAGCTGCGCCGGGGCGTGGACGTCGTCCAGGACGTGAGCAGGCGCGGCGCCGAGCTGCCGTGGCGAACCCTGGTGATCTTCCTGGTGGTCGTCGCGGTGGTGTGCGGCGCGGGGATCGCCCTGTACTTCGACGAGCGCAACACCCGTCAGCAGACCGTGGTCGTCGGCCCCCAGCAGGCCGCGGACCGGATCGACGTCCACGCCGACGTCCAGCGCACCGACCCGGTGCTGCGCCAGATCACCCTGCGGGTCACCCTCACCCCGTTCGGCCGGTACGAGGGTCCCGACGGCTACCCCACCCAGGACCTCACCCTGTACGCCAACACCACCGGTGAGCAGGAACTCCAGTTCCCGGCGGGCAGCGGGCTCCGGGTGCGGGACATCCAGGTACCGCTCTCGAACGGCGCGTCCTCGGACTACCCGTTCGACAAGTACACGGCCGACTTCGCGTTCGCCGCGACGGCAGGCTCCCTGGACACCCGGGTGCCGGTCGTCCTGCGCCTGCACGACCAGGACCCGAACTTCGCGTACAAGAACGGCGACGGCTCCTACGAGGGGCAGGCGGTGTACCTGACCAGTGAGGTCAAACGTTCGCGCAGCACCTTCATCCTCGCCTGGTTCATGATCGCCGCCATGTGGGCGGTCGCCCTCGCGATCGTCACCGCCTGCTGGCTGGTGGTCGGCCAGCGGCGCGGGCTGCTCTGGCCGGCGCTCGGCTGGATGGCCGCCAGCCTCTTCGCCCTCGTCGGCCTGCGCAACGCGGCGCCGGGCTCGCCGCCCAACGGCTGTCTGCTCGACTACCTCGCGTTCTACTGGGCCGAGGCGCTGATCGTCCTCAGCCTCACGGTGCTCGTCTTCCACGGCATCCGCATCGAGCACGGCCTCGGCGGCCCGGTCACCGACCCCGGGCGGGCGGCGGTGTCCCGCCGGCGCCGGCCGCCCCGCAGGCGTACCGTCCCGGCGGGCCACCGCCGCCGCCGCTCCTGACGTCCGCGCCGCCCGGTGGTACGGGAGCGGACGCCGATGTCGACGGCCGGCACATGAGCACCCTGTTGCTCACCTTCCTGTTCCGCTGCATGCGGCCCCTCATCGAGGCCGGGCACGTGTACCTGTCCCGCCCCCCTCTACAAGATCAAGTGGAGTCGGGACGACATCCGGTACGCGTATTCCGACGGACACCGCGACAGCCTGCTGGACGACGGCCGGCAACACGGCGAGCGACTGCGCGACGACACCGTCCAGCGTTTCAAGGGGCCAACTGCTGCTGTGCCCGATGCGCCCCGAGCCGTGTCGCGCTCGGCGTGTTCAGCTGCCGAGGACCTCGCGGATGACGTGGCGGGCGTTGGCCGAGATGGTCGGATTGGTCGTCCGGTAGTACGGCAGCTGGATGACCGCCATGGACAGCGCCCAGCCCCGGCCGCGCGCCCACGTCGCGTCGTCCGCGTCCACCGCCTCGCGGTAGGCGCGGCGCGCCGGGGCGGGCAGCAGGTTCCAGGCGGGGATGAGGTCGGTGGCCGGCTCGCCCAGGCCCACGGTGCCGAAGTCGATGACGGC
Source organism: Streptomyces sp. NPDC048383 (assembly GCF_040651775.1). Taxonomy (NCBI): domain Bacteria; kingdom Bacillati; phylum Actinomycetota; class Actinomycetes; order Kitasatosporales; family Streptomycetaceae; genus Streptomyces; species Streptomyces sp. NPDC048383. The sequence goes on along the minus strand of NZ_JBEZKS010000045.1, from coordinate 32,452 downwards.
CGAGAGCCGGTCGCCCGCGAGCAGCAGGTTGCTCGGCATCAGGTCGGAGTGCGTCCAGCAGGCCGGACCCGTCCAGGGTGGTGCGGCGAGCGCGTCCTCCCAGGCCTCGGTGATCTCGTCGGCGTCGAAGGGTTCGTCGGTGCGCCGCAGGGCTTCGATCGCGGCCCGGACTTCCTCGTCCTCGGTGATCAGCGGCGCCCCCCGGTGCGCGGGTGGGCCATCGGGAAGGCCGACCTCGCGGAAGGCGACGGCGAACTCCGCGAGGTCACGGGCCACGGGGTCGGGCGCCGCCAGGTCGCCCTCGACGGGGTGGTGGCCGTCGATCCACCGGTACACGGCCCACGGCAGCGGATACCCCTCCCCAGGGGCGCCGGTCACCACCACCTCCGGGATCGGCAGCGGCAGCAGCGGCGCCAGCCGGGGCAACAGTCGCGCCTCCGTGGCGATGGCTTCGGCGCCGCCGGGACGCAGCGGCAGCCGGACGGTCAGGTCGTCGCCGAGCCGGTAGATCGCGTTGACGGTACCTGCGGAGGCGATCCGGGTGACCGAAAGGTCCGCCCACCGGGGGAACTGGGCGCGCAACAGCCGCCGGACCAGGTCTGCGTCGATATCCGCTTCGTCTGCGTGCATCCTGCTCATGCGCGACCCCCGCCCGCCCGTCGATCCCGTTCCTGCTGTGATCGTCGCACGGGCGCGGCGGGGCCCGGAACGGGTTTTCCCCGTAGCCGGTGCTTACGTGGGGCCGGCCGAGCCGCGGTCGCCGGTCCGACCGGGCGGCGAGGGGCATCGCGTTCGCTCGTCGGCGGAGCTCGCCGTCCGGCTCGGACGGTGGCGTGGGAGGAACTGGCCGAGCCCTTCACGTTCGTCATCGACGCCGGCGGCGTACTGCGACCAGTCCGCCGACTACTGCCCGGACGTCGGCTCCTGGCGTGCCGTCGCACAGGCCCTGGACTCCGCGGAATCGAGCACCCGTCCGGGTTCACCCATACCGTGGTGTTCCGTCGCTGTACGGTCTGCGGCCGGATCGGCATCGTGCGGGAGGACCACGTCGTCCGCGTCTTCTGCGACGCGGCGCTTCCCCACCAGTGGACCATCGAGACGGAGAACTCCCCATGGAACGCGTGATCATCGCCGGGATCTCGGGATCCGGCAAGACCACGACGGCGACGGCGCTCGCCGGTCGCCTCGGGTTGCCGCGAACCGAACTGGACGGCCTGTACCACGGTCCGAAGTGGGTGAAGCGTCCAGAGTTCGAGGACGACGTGGCCCGGTTCACCGCGGAGCCCCGTTGGGTGTGCGAGGAACAGTACTTCTCCACGCTCGGCGGCCTGTTGTGGGACCGAGCGGACACCCTGGTCTGGCTCGACCTGCCCCGACGGACGGTGATGTGGCGGGTCGTCCGCCGATCGGTCCTCCGGGTGGTCACCCGACGTCGACTGTGGAACGGTAACCGCGAGACGCTCCGGGAGTTCCTGTTCGACCCCGAACATCCGATGCGCTGGGCCTGGACCCGGCATGCGGTGAGGCGTGCGGCCATCGGCGAACGACTCGCGGCCCATCCCCACCTCGTCTCCGTCCGACTGCGCAACCCCCGCGAGGTACCCCGCTGGCTCCGCGCCCTCTAGCCCGGCTCCGCACGATCGGTCGGTTCCCGGCCGAGGGCGGCGGGCCGGTCCGCACCGTGTCCCGCTGCTGGGGACCTACCGCGGGCCGCTCCCACCGGAGCGACGGCGTCGGTACCGGATGCCGACGAACAGGCTGACAAGCGGCATCGAGGATCAGCACACTGACGGCATGCGATACGAGGAGAAGGCGAAGCTCACCCTGGTGAGAGCCCTGGTTCCGGTGGCCGTCGTGGCCGCCTCCCCCGTGCTGCTGACAGCCGGAGCCCCGATCCGCCGCCGCTACCTCCGCCACGTCTACCGCGATGAAGCCCCGCCCCTCCTGGACAAGGAGCGGGGGCGCATCAGCGTCCACTGGTTCGTGGTCAACAGCCTGCTCTTCGCGTTTCTCTGCCGGCCCACGGAGGCACTCTCCCGACTCATCGCCCGTTGAACGGCATGCCGAGGTCGTTCCGGCCGTGGGGGGAGGCGCCGTCGGCGGCGGGCGGCGGTCACGGCGTCGGGAGCCAGCAGCCGTGCAGGCCGAGCGGGACGCGTACGGGGATGCGGGCGCGGGCCACCGGGCCGGAGGCGGGGTCCTCGGCGGGGATGACCAGGAACCAGCTCGACCCGTCGGTGCGGTCGGTGGCGAAGGCCAGCCAGTAGCCGTGCCCGTCGGAATCCTGGCTGGTGGGATCGTGACCGGTGGGATCGTGACCGGGGTCGGGGGCGAAGACCGGCTCGCCCACGGACAGGTTCCCGGCCGACCAGACGCGGGAGGTGCCGGTCTCGGTGTCGTACCAGCGCACGGCGTCGTACTCGCCGGTCAGCAGGTCGGTCCGACCGGTGCCGGTCGCCAGTGCGACGTGCCGGTGGCGACGTCCGATGCGGCGGTCGTCGATCCGGGGGAACTCCACCCGTGTGTCGTCCAGCATGGTGCGGGCCATGCTGCCCGCGGCCGGGTCGATGCGCGCCCGTACGAGTCCCCCGCTCACGGGGTCCGACGCGTCCTCGGGGCCACCGCCGAGGAGCAGCCGGCTCCACTGCACGTAGTCGAGGATCACGGCGGCGTCCGCGTCCGGGCCGTCGTCGTAGGCGTTCACGGTGTGCCAGAGCCAGAAGGCCTCGTCGGTGGCCCAGCGCGGGGGTCCGCCGTCTCGGGGGATCAAGGCCACGCGGGTGCCCCGCTCCGGCCGCCAGGCCAGGAGGGAGCCGCCCGACAGGGCGGCTCCCAGGTCGAAGAAGGCGGGGGCGAGGACGAGGACGGCGTAGCGGGCGGTGAGGGCCATGTCGTGGATCATCATCGGTTCGTCCACCCCGTCGATCGGGGTGGGGCCACGGGTGACCGTCCCCTCACGGTCGATGACCGACCAGGTCAGGTAGGGCGGCTCCAGGCCGTAGCAGAAGACGACCATCTCGCCCGAGACCGGGTCGATCTTCGGGTGCGCGGTGATGCCGGCGGGCAGTGCCCCGGCGAAGTCCTCCTTGCCGAGCGTCTCCAGCTCCGTCCCCACCCGGTAGGGGCAGGCCGACTCGGCGAGCGCCAGCAGGCGTCCGCCGTGCCGGACGACGTTGATGTCGGGGAGGTCCCGGAAGGTACCGGCGAGTTCCGGGCCGACCTGGTCGACGTCCGGCGTGATCATCGATTCGAGGCCGCCCCACAGGGCGCGGCCCGCCCGCTCCTCGGCGAGCAGCGCCGGGGTGCGCACGAAGCGGTTCCGGTAGCGGGCCCTGCCTCCGGAGAGCCGGATGCCGTGCAGCATGCCGTCCCCGTCGATGGGATAGAGGTAGGAGCCGATCGGCGTGAACCGCGGATTGGGCCCGTTGCGCAGGTAGAGGCCGTCCAGGGCGGCCGGCAGTTCCCCGGTCACCTCCAGGTCGGCGACCTCGACCTCCTCGGTCACCGGCGTGAACGAACCCTGCAGGTGGGGCACCCGGGTGGGGTCGAAGCGGGGTGGTGTGTGCGTGTTCACGGGACCTCCCGGCATGCGCTCGTGGCCGGAGGGCTCCCTGCCCGCGGTGAGCCCTCCGCGGGCACGCTTGTGCGGCACCTTCCAGTGAAACGCCGGCCCGGCGCGGGCGCCACGCGACCGGACGCCGCGTCGGGGGCGGGAACGGCTCCGCTGCTCACGGGGTGGGGGAGCCCCGGGGAGGTGTGCCACGGCGGGCGACAAGTACGGTGAACTGTTCGGGCGTCATGTCCGGCCCCACGTAGGTACGGAGATCTTGCGCGGGCACGGAGCAACTCGTGCCCGAGCGGAGCACCTCGTGCGCGTACGGGCCGTCCGTCCGGGCGACCCGTCCCCCCACCAGGCCCATACGACCGAAGCGACCGAAGCGACCGAAGCGACCGAAGCGACTCATGACTGTGAACGACATGGACCGAGCCCCCATCGACGACACGCGCTTCGGCGCCGTCACCGTCCGCCAGGACGGTCAGGACCGCATCGAGGTCGCGGGCGACGTGATCCCCCGAGCGGTCCTGGAGCGTTCCCCCGCGAAGGATTCTCCCGCGACGGAGGCCGACCCCCAGATCGCGATCGGCACCCGGGACCCGGCTCTCCTCACCCTGCGCGTCGACGGCCGCGAAGCCGAGCTGAGGCCGGCGAAGGGCGGACTGAGCCGGCGTTCGTACCGGGTGGACGTGACGTACGCCGGGGCCGTCTACCGGCTGGTCCCGGACTCCGTGCCCAGTAGCAGGCTGACCCGTGACGGCACGCACATCGGCGACTTCTCCTGCGACGGTGACGAGCTGGTCATCGCGGAATGGCAGGAGGGCGCCGAGGTCCGGCCGGTCGACGCCTCGATCGGCTACGTGCTGGCGTCGGCGTTCGGTACGGGCGGTCAGCCGATGTGGATGATGATCGTCGACGGGGTCACCGACGCGCTCCCGTAGCCCGCGCCCGGGCCGGGAAGCGGCAGCAGCCGCAGCGGTTCAGTCCCCGTGGATGCTCGGGGTGCGCAGTGGGCCCGTCGGCGTGTCGGTCGGCTCCACCTGGCGGAGTTCCTGGAGGAGTTCGTACTGGCCGGCCAGGAGTTCGGTCAGGATGCGGCGTGCCGCGCGCAGCAGGTCGGCGACGTCCCCGCCCGCCAGCGCATAACTGACCGTGGCTCCGTCCCGTATGGAGACGACGATGCCGGACCGCCGCAGCACGGCCAACTGCTGGGAGAGGTTGGACGGTTCGATGTCGATCTCGGCGAGGAGTTCCCGTACGGGGACGGGACCGTTCTGCAGCAGTTCCAGCACACGGATGCGGACGGGGTGGCCCAGCATTCGGAAGAACTCGGCCTTCGCCTGGTACAGGGGTACCTGCATTCCCACGCATGCTCCCGCCGTGTGCGTGGAACGGTTCGTGCCGTTCCGGGGGTTCGGGGTCGGACAGCTGTCGGAACCCATCTTCCCGTTCCGTGGGCCCACGCATGTCTGAGGTTGACCGGTTTCAGATGTGTCGAGTTGAAGAATCTTGCAACTCGTGGGCATGCGTGGGCCCGTGAATCCGGGCTACAGCTCCAGCGCGGCCTCGATGCGCTTCAACTGGTGCCGGGCCATGGCGAGGTTGGAATTGCCCTTGTCCAGCACGACGTACAGGAAGAGGCCGTCCGTCCCCCGCCCCCTGAGCAGCCGGATCAAGTGGTACTGGCTGCCCAGCGTGATCAGCAGGTCCTCGATCTCGTCGCGGAGCCCCAGCATCTCCAGCGTGCGGACCTTCGCCCGGATCACATCGGTGTTGCCCGCCGCGGCAACGACCAGGTCAAGGTCCTTGCCGCCGCCGAGAGTTCCGAGTGCCATGCCGCTGGTGTAATCCACCAGCGCCGCCCCCAGCGCCCCTTCGATCGAGGTCATCGTCTCCTTCAAGGACACTTCCACGTTCGCCATCGGTCCAGCTCCCTCACGTGCCGTTCACCACCGGGGCCCGACACCCGCGTGCGCGAAGTCGGACCGATTTCGAAGGTCACGCTACTGAGGACGCCCGACGGTGGGCGGGGAATGACGAACATGGCGGAAACCGCTCCCCCTGCGGATCGGCTGCCCCATGTCCCCGTCGAGCGCGGCCCGTCGTCGGCGCGGAAGACCCGCAAGTCCCCGATCGAGTGCTTCGGGGAGCCGTCCACTCGAACGTGTGAGTTCGGAATCCGGCGGTCCCGAGACGACCGCCCGGCGCCACACTTGCGCAATTCCGTTCGAAAAACTCGCCGCCGAGGGCCCGTTACGGTGCCCTGTGGTGAGGGGTCGTTCGAGTGCCGCTCGGTTCCGCGTCAGCCAGGGAGGACCCATGCAGACAGCGTTCAGCCGCCGCCCCAGGGGTGGGGGAACCGCACAGGATGCCGCCGCACCCGCCTCCACCGACCCCGGGACCGGACGGTGAGCGGCCGTGAGCGCTACGCGCTGACGGTCGACGTCCATCTGATCCTGGCCCGCGACGCAGCGACCGGTCCGGAAGTGCTGCTGTCCCGGCGGGCCGGCCCGGTGTACGCCTCCGGGTTGTGGCACCTGCCGTCGGGGCATCTGGACGGGCCGCACGAGGACGTGGTCGAAGGCGTCGTCCGGGAGGCCGCCGAGGAGACGGGCGTCGTCATCGACCGGCAGGACGTGGCCCTCGCCGCCACGGTGCACCACCGGAGCCCGCACGGCCGCGCCCGGATCGGGTTCTTCTTCGAGGTCCGGAACTTCACGGGCGAGCCGGCCATCATGGAGCCCGCCCTCTGCGACGCGATGGGCTGGTACTCCCTCGGCGCGCTGCCCGCGCCGATGGTGGCGTACTGCCGCGCCGGGCTGGACGCCTATCGCGACGGCCGTCCGGGCGCCGTCCACTTCCAGCGACCCGGCGACCCGGTCCCCCACGACGGCGACGGTCCGGTACGCACCCGGCTCCTGAAGGGACCCCGCGCACGAGCAGTCACCGACCCCGCCCGGACAGCGCGCAGCGGCTTCCCCGGGGGTCGGTAGCGTGGCCCGCGGGCTCGTGGGAAGCGCGGAGACCCGGCTCGTGGTCGTGCGGGGGAACTCGGCCTCGGGCAAATCCTCGGTGGCGGCCGGAATCCGCGACCGGTTCGGCCGTGGTGTGGCCCTCGTCGGCCAGGACAACCTGCGGCGGATCGTGCTGAAGGAGCGCGACGTGCCCGGCGGCGCCAACATCGGGCTGATCGACACGGTCGCCCGCTACGCGCTGGACGCGGGCTACCACGTGGTGATCGAGGGCATCCTGTACGCCGACCGGTACGGCGACGTGCTGACCGACCTGCTCGACGACCATCGCGGGCTCTCGCGCTGCTACTACCTCGACATCCCGATCGAGGAGACGCTGACCCGACACGGTACGAAGGTCGACCTCGCCTACCGGGCCCAGGTCACCGAGCGCGAGCTGCGCAGCTGGTACCGCGAGCGCGACCTGCTCCCGGGCGCTCCGGAAACCGTCATCGGAACGGACAGCGCCCTCTCCGACACGATCGACCGCATCATGAACGACACCGGGCTCGCTGCCCCTTGGTGCCCGGTACCACTCGCGCACGGCGGCCCCGACGCGGGTTCCGACGCCGGTTCCGGTTCGGCCGCGGTGGCGCCCACGGCGATCCCGCACCTGCCCGTTCCGCTCCCGAGGAATCGAGAGGACCCGTCCGCCGTGCCCTGCCCCGATGTCCTCGCGGTGTACGCCCATCCCGACGACGAGTCCCTGTCCGCCGGCGGGATCCTCGCCCGGCACGCCGCGGCGGGAGCCCGTACCGGCGTCGTGACGGCCACCTGGGCCCCCGACAGCCACCGCGCCGCTGAACTCGCCGACGCGTTGCGCCTCCTCGGGGCCGGGGAGCCCCGCATGCTCGGCTACGCCGACCACCGGGTCCCGGAGTCCGCCCCCGGGCGACCACGCTGGTGCGACGCGCCGCTCGACGAGGCGGTCGGGCGGGTCGTCGCCCACGTACGCGCCTTCCGGCCGGGCATCGTGGTCACCCACGACGCCCACGGTTCCTCCGGCCACCCGGACCACGTCCACACCCACCGCGTGACCCTGCTGGCCGTGCACGCCGCCGGACTCGAAGGGTTCCTGCCCGAGGCCGGTCCCCCGTGGCGGCCGAGCGCCCTTTACCTCTCCTCGCATCCCCGCTCGGCCTCGGGCGAACTGGCCGAACTGCTCGGCGGGGCCGGCAAGCGGCTGCACACCGTGCCGGACGACACGCTCGACGCGAGCGTCGACGTCCGGCCGTGGGTCGAGCAGAAGTGGGCCGCGATCCGGGCGCACCGCTCCGAGGCGGCCCGGGCGGGCTCGCTGCCCGCGCTCCTGTCCGCGGTGCCGGAGGCGACGCGGGAACGGATCCTGGGGACGGAGTGGTTCCTCCGGCTCGACCTCACCGCCCGCTCCGGCGATCCGAAGGCGCTGAACGGCTGAGCGCCCGGCTCCGTACCCGGTACCGGGACCCGGGCCGTGGAGCCCGACCCCGAGCTACACGGCCTCGCCACCGGCTCGGATCGCCCCCCGTTCCGAGCCCCGGATCGGGCCCGATCCGCGTCCGTCCGAGATGCGGTTTTGCATGACCATGCATTATTGCGCATACTCTTCCCATGTCTAAGGTTCTCACCTCCCTTCCCGCCGGCGAGCGCGTCGGCATCGCCTTCTCCGGCGGCCTCGACACCTCCGTCGCGGTCGCTTGGATGCGCGACAAGGGCGCCATCCCGTGCACCTACACCGCCGACATCGGCCAGTACGACGAGCCCGACATCGCCTCGGTGCCCGGCCGCGCGCAGACCTACGGCGCCGAGGTCGCGCGCCTGGTCGACTGCCGGGCGGCGCTCGTGGAAGAGGGGCTGGCCGCGCTGACGTGCGGAGCGTTCCACATCCGCTCGGGCGGGCGCGCCTACTTCAACACCACGCCGCTGGGCCGCGCCGTCACGGGGACCCTCCTCGTCCGGGCGATGCTCGAGGACGACGTCCAGATCTGGGGCGACGGCTCGACCTTCAAGGGCAACGACATCGAGCGGTTCTACCGCTACGGCCTGCTCGCCAACCCGCACCTGCGCATCTACAAGCCGTGGCTCGACGCCGACTTCGTGACCGAGCTCGGTGGCCGCAAGGAGATGTCGGAGTGGCTGCTGGCCCACGACCTCCCCTACCGCGACAGCGCGGAGAAGGCGTACTCCACCGACGCCAACATCTGGGGAGCCACCCACGAGGCCAAGACCCTCGAACACCTGGACACCGGCGTGGAGACCGTCCAGCCGATCATGGGCGTCCGGTTCTGGGACCCCTCGGTCGAGATCGCCACCGAGGACGTGACCATCGGCTTCAACCAGGGCCGTCCGGTGACGATCAACGGCAAGACCTTCGGCTCGCCCGTCGACCTGGTGATGGAAGCGAACGCCATCGGCGGCCGGCACGGCATGGGCATGTCGGACCAGATCGAGAACCGGATCATCGAGGCCAAGAGCCGGGGCATCTACGAGGCCCCCGGCATGGCCCTGCTGCACACGGCGTACGAGCGTCTCGTCAACGCGATCCACAACGAGGACACCCTCGCCCAGTACTACAACGAGGGCCGGCGCCTCGGTCGCCTCATGTACGAGGGCCGCTGGCTGGACCCGCAGGCGCTGATGGTCCGCGAGTCGCTGCAGCGCTGGGTCGGCGCGGCCGTCACCGGCGAGGTCACGCTGCGGCTGCGGCGCGGTGAGGACTACTCGCTGCTCGACACCACGGGCCCGGCCTTCAGCTACCACCCGGACAAGCTGTCCATGGAGCGCACCGAGGACTCGGCGTTCGGCCCGGTGGACCGGATCGGCCAGCTCACCATGCGCAACCTCGACATCGCGGACTCGCGCGCCAAGCTGGAGCAGTACGCCGTCCTTGGCCTGATCGGCAGCGACAACCCGGCGATCGGCGCCGCCCAGGCGGCCGCGACCGGGCTCATCGGCAGCCTCCAGGAGGGCGGCGCCGAGGCGATCGCCTCGCGCGGCGAGGTGTCGGCCGACGAGGAAGTGCTGGACCGCGCCGCGATGGAGTCCGGCACGGACTAGCCCGGAACACCGGGCGAACGGCTCGGTACTCCCAGGGACGCACCACAGGAGGGGCCGTCCCGGCGTCCACGGCGTCGGGAGGGCCCTTCCTGTCGTACGGAGCCCGGCGGCCAGGGGGCGGCCCGGGGTGCGATCAACCCCGGGCGGGGGTGCGATGGAAGCCCGGCGCCGAACCGTCGCCCCCGATCGGCGGTCCGCGACCGGCCGGCGATCGGCGACCTCCGGTCGCCGGAGATCGGCGGTGATCACCGTGTACGAGTCCTCCGGAGCCCTCCACCGACGTCCCGCGCGCCGTCGCCGGGGCACGCGGCGGCGGGCGGGGCCGATGCGCGATCCCGGCGCCGCGTGGCCGGGCCTCGTCCTCGCCTTCGCCCTGGCCCTGGCCCTCGCACTCGCCCCCGCGAGCCTGGCGGCCCCCGCCGACCGGTGCAGCCCCGGCTGGGTCTGCGGTTGGACGGATCCCGGCTGGACGGGTGTGGTGAGCCTCGTGGCGAACGACATGCGGCGCTACCCCGAGACGACCGCGTACGTGGGGTTCAACGGCGGCTCGTCGGTGTGGAACGGCGGCAGGACGTGGCGTGCCGACGGCCGGCTCTGGGGGCGCTGCGTCACCGTGTACAGCGGCGTCGACTACTCGGGTCGGCACCTGACCATCCGTCCCGGTCAGGGGGTGTCCCAGCTCCCGGCGGACTTCGGAAACATCCGTTCCGGCCGGTTCCAGGTCTGCCGGATGTCCTGAACCCCGCCCACGCCCGGCACCGGCCGGCCGGCCCCGCCGCTACCGGACCGGGAAGGTGAAGTGGTAGCCCTGGGCGGAGAGCCAGGGGAGGTACTGGCGCAGGGCGGCGACGGTTTCGCTGCGGTCCCCGCCCCCGTCGTGGAACAGCACGGTGGGCTGGGCGGGCAGGCCCTCCTCCACGGCCGCGACGATGGCGTCGAGGCCGGGCTTGCTCCAGTCCTTGGGGTCGACGGTCCAGCCGAGGGGCCGCATGCCGTTCGCGGCGGCGATCGCCCGGCTCTGGGGGGTGAAGGCTCCGCCCGGCGCCCGGTAGTAGTCGACCGAGGCCCCGGGAGCCGCCGTCTCGATCATCTTCTTGCCGTCGAGGATCTGGCGGCTCTGATAGTCGACGGGCTTGTGGTCCATCGTCACGTCGTGGTCCACGGAGTGGTCGCAGAGCCGGTGCCCGGCGGCGGCGACCTGCCGGACCAGGTCGGGGTGCGCCCGGGCCTGCGTACCGATCATGCAGAAGGTGGCCTTGACGTTGTTCTCCTTCAGCACCTCCAGCACTTGCGGGGTCCAGCGCGGGTCCGGGCCGTCGTCGATCGTGATCGCGATGTCACGGCCGGCTCCCTCGGCGAGCCGGGATATCCCGGCCGGCGTCTGCGCGGGCTCCGCCCCGGGTGCCTGCGGCTGCGCCTGTACGGAACCGGAACCGGGTGCCTCCGGTGCCTGGTCCGGGGTGCCGGTGCCGGCGGCGAGGGCCGGTGCGCCGGCCGCGGCCAACAGGCCGAGGACGGCTGCCGTCACGGTGATGCCCGTACGACGGCGACGGCTTCCGGAGGTGGTGCTGCCCATGGATGTGCTCTTCCCTTGCACTCGGCCCCCCTGGACTCGCGTTGCCCGTCCAGGCTAGGCGGGCGGTACGCCGGCGCCCATGGGCCGAACGGCCCGTGCCGGCCGTCCGGGACGTGACAACGCCCACTCGGAACCCGGGAATGGCCGTGGCCGACCGGGCGGTCTCCGCGTATCGGTGCCGGCCGGCGCTCCCCCTCCCCGCGCGCCCCGGGCGGCGGCCAGTCGGGTCGATTCGGGAGGCCGTCCGTGGGCGGGCCGGGCGGTAGGAGCATTTTTTCGGCGCCTGCGGGCATCCGGACCGTCATGACCGTCTACGTCGTCACCGTTCCCGGGACCCTGCTGACCGAGCTCACGCCGGACGCCCGCGCCGTGCTGCTCCGATCCCTCCGTCCGGCCGACCCGCGCACCACGGACGTCGGCGTGGAGGAGGACCTGCACCTCCTCTCGCTCTATCCGGACTCACCCGGATTCGCCCTTCACCTGGAAGTGGAGGCCGCCGACACCCGCGGCGCCGAGCAGAAGGCGCGCGAGCTGGCCACGGAAGCGCTGGGGCGCGCCGGGCTGGGCGGGGACGGGGCCCGGCTGGGCGATCCCGTCATCACGGGCATCGCCACCGAGTAGGCCGGCCCGGGCGGGCGCCACCGCGCTTCCTGCCGGCGACGTATCCGCGTACTGCTCAGGTCGGAGCGCTCCGCTTCGCAAATCATCATCCAGGCGCATCGGTTGGCGGTTCGCCACCGTCATGATTCGAGCATGGATCAAGAACTCGCTGCCCTGGGCACCCTGGCCCAACAGACCGCCGACCGGCTCGGACAGCAGCGCGTGGGCGTGGTGGTGGCCGCCGTCTCCGGGGACCGCGTGGAGATCAGGGGCGCCGGCAGCACCGGCGGCGACCTCGGCCGCACCCCGGGGCCGGACACCCTGTTCGAGATCGGTTCGGTGACGAAGTCACTGACGGCCCTGGCCCTGGCCCGCATGGCGGTGCTCGGCTCGGTGGATCTGGACGAGCCGCTGCGCGACCTCCTGCCGGGCGGGGTGGTGGTGCCGTCCCGCGGGGGCGAACAGATCTCGCTGCGGCATCTCGCGCACCACACGTCCGGCCTGCCGCGCCTGCCCCGCGGCATGCTCCTCCAGGCCCTGCTGCACCCGTCGAAGCCGGATCCGTACGCCGACTGCACCGCCGACGTCCTCCTGGCCGGGCTCGGTCGGACCCGGCTGCGGGCCACCCCGGGGCAGAAGTTCCACTACTCGAACCTCGGAGCCGGACTGCTGGGTCTGGCCCTCGCCCGCCGGGCCGGTACGGGCTACGAGGACCTCGTCACCCGGGAGGTCTGCGCGCCGCTCGGCATGCGCGACACCTCGGTGACGGTGGACAGCGCCCGGGCGGACCGTTGCGCCCGGGGGCACGGCCGGCGCGGGCGCCCCGTACCGCCCTGGCACCTCGCCGACCTGGCGGGGGCGGGTGGACTCCGGTCGACCGCGAGCGACATGGTCGCCTTCGTCCGGGCCCAGCTCGACGGCGGACCCGAGGAACTCGCCGAGGCGATCGTCCTGACCCGCGCCGATGAGCACCGTACGAGCCCCTTCGGCTGGGTGCACCTCGGCTGGACGGCCCACCGTCTGCACGCCAAGCAGGGCTCCCACCTGCAGATCTGGCACAACGGGGGAACCGGCGGCTTCTCCTCCTTCGTCGGCTTCGATCCAGAGACGCGGTGCGGCGTCGTCGCTCTCGCCAACACCGCGCGTCCGGTGGACCGTCCCGCCTTCGACCTGCTGCGCACCTTGCAGTCGCAGGCCGCCGGGAGTGCGCCGGGGCGGTGACGACACCTCGGCAGCTCTCGCACACCGGTCGGGCCCGGGGCGGGCCTGCGCGTCCCTGTCCTTCGGCACCTTCGCTCCGGAGGAGGCCGTGATCGAGGACTCTTGGCCGACGGCAGCTTCGCGGCTTTCACCGACGCGGTCGCGCCGCGCGTCGTCTCCGCCCAGGACGACATCGTCCTCGGCCACGCCCTGGTCCGGCGGTTCATGGTGGGCGAGGGGCGCCGGCCGGAGGAAGCCTGAAGGGTCCCCCGCCGGCGGCCGGGCAGCGGTCCACCGCGTCCGGGCGGGCGTTCGGATTTCCGTGCGGGGGTTCGGACTGTACCGCGCACGGGCGGTTCGCCGTACGGGAATCGGCGGATCCTGAGCGCCGCCCCGGCCGGCGGCGCCAGGATGGGGGGATGGACCCTGGGAATGTGGAGCCGGGCGGATCACGGCCGATCGTGGTGCGGGTGCCGGTGGAACCGGTGGAGGCCGTGGTGGAGGCCGACGCGGTCGACGCCGTGGCCCGTGCGGGTACTCCGGTGGTGCGCGGCCCCCTCTTCGGGGTGGCGGAGCAGCGGGCGGGGGACGCGCCGCGGTGGCGGGTGGTGATCGAGGTGACGTCCAGCTGTCCGCAGCAGGCCCGTGACGGGTTGAACTCCTGGCTGTGGTTCCGCGCGAAGGACCACGCACAGGACCGGGCGGAACGCCGGGCCCTGCTGGCGGCGGTCTCCCGGCTGGAGACCGAGCGGGTCGACGAGCTCTCCGTCGCCGGGGTCCGGTACCGGATCGTGCGCGCCGAGGAGTCCGCCGGTGCGGGCCCGGACGGCGTCGAACAGCCCCGGCCGACCGACCCGGAGCCCTTGGTCCCCGACTGGGACCGTACGGCCAAGGTGCCGGGGATCGACGAGGGACTGGTCGTGGACCCGGACGCGCCGGTCACCCCGACGCAGGCGGTGGAGCAGCTGGCGATGCGTGGGCTGTGCTACACCGGTGCGCGGTTCCCCGACGACGTGCGCGCCGATGCGCGGCGGGCCCTGGAAACGCATCCGGACGTACTGCTGTTGCCGGCGACGTTCACCGTCGCGGAGCGGAGCGGGACGGGCTGGAGCCCGGTCAGCGGTCCGCACGCCACCGCCCACGAGGCCCGCAAGTCACTGGACTTCGCCCTGACCTGGATGTGGCCGCGCATGCACGGCCTGATCCCGCCCGGCGCAGGCCCGCACGTCGACGCCCGTACGGGGACGTCGTCCTCCGACCGGTCCGAGCGGGCCGGGCGGTTGGCCGCGTACGCGGGGGCCGCCGACAGCCTTCGGGTGGGGCGCGTGAACGAGCTGAAACTGGACGGCTCCGTCTACCAGATCGTACGCACCCGCCGCCTGCTGCGCTCGGGGCCCGACGGGCCCGAGGGCCCGCGCCCCTCCGACGTCAACACCCAGGAACCGACGCGGATCCCCGTCGGGCTCGACGAGGACGGCAACGTCCTGCCGCCGGATTGAGGTCCCGGGCGTCCCGGGCGTCCCGGGACGGCTGCGAGCATGATCCGATGGAATCCATCGGACGAACCGTCGGCTCCGCGTCCCCGTTGGCACCGCGGATCGGCTTTTCGCGGGCGGTCCGGGTCGGGCACGACGTGGCGGTGGCCGGGACCGCCCCGATCGGCGTCACCCGGCTCCGCGGCGGGGCGGGGTGACGTCCACGTCCAGACGGTACGGGTCGACGGCGCCACGGGCCCGGTTGACCGGGCGCCGCGGGCCACGCCGGTGAATCTGCGCGTGATCGTGCGCGGTTCGGCGGCCGGACCCGCGAGAATCACCGGGTGAGCACACCATCCCAGTCCCAGCGCGGCGTCGGACGCGGCGTCAGCACCCTCATCCCGCAGAGCGCGACCGACCAGGCCATGGCCGCGCTCACGGGACTCGAAACGGTGCCCGTCCACGTCGGCCTCCTCCAAGCGGCGACCCTCCTGCTGGAGGAAGCCGCCCGCACCGCCTCCGACGAGGCGACGAAGGCGGCCATGGCCAGAACGGCGGGCCTCCTCCGCGCGGCCATGTGAGCCCGGGCAGGGGCGGGTGCGCCCGGGTGGATCAGACGCCGCCGCGCCAGATGTTGTCGAAGGCCGCCTCGTCGATGGCGCGGCGTTGGCGCACGGAGGCCAGTTCCACCACCGCGTCGCCGATGGCGGCCAGAACGGTGGCCACGGCTTCGTCGGCGACGTCCGGGGTGTCCCCGGTCCGGTCGCCGTGGACGCCGACCGTTTCCGCGAGGTTGGCGAGGACGGGGTCCTGCGACTTCCAGCGGTCCACGGCCCTGCGGCGGGCGGGCGATTCGACGAGTTCGGGGGCGCCGGCCCGGAAGGAGAGTCCGCGGCGGCGTTGCCGGGCGAGGAGGCCCTCCTCCACCAGCGCGGCCTCGTAGACGGCGGACAGGCCGCGGCCCCGGCGCCACAGCCAGTCGGTGACCGACTCGTAGGGCTCTTCCCGGACGATCGAGGAGGCCGCCTCCGCCATCAGTCGGTCGGTCGGTGCCGGGCGCTCGTCGTCCGGGACGATCCGGTCGCCGTCCAGCCGGATGGTACGGGTGCCGAGGAGGTCGATCGCTTCGGCGCCCGCGAGGGCGAGCGAGAGGTCGCCCTTCTCGGCCGGGTGACCGTCTGCCGTGTCCATGGTGACGATCAACAAGTCACGCGGTGTGGTCATTTGGGGCTCCACGTCCGATGCGTCCGCTGGTGAGTGCGTACCTGAACGGCTGGTCCGGCACGGTCCGACAGGGGCAGGCTACCCGCGTCGCCGGTTCGGCGGACGTCGACCGGGCCGCCCGGTGATCGCGCCCGACGGCCCGCCGTACGCGCCCCGCCGGCCGCGAGTTCACCCACATCCTGCGGGCCGGGCAGGGCACAACCCCCGGTCGCCCCGGTCGGGTTCGCCGCAGGGCGAGGCGAGCGTGGGGGCGCGAGGGGAACCCATCCGGCGATCAACCGGCGTGACCCCGGGGAGGAGGGGGCGGGGGGTCAGGTCATGTTGCGCAGGGCCGGGAGGAGGGTGGATTCGGCCCAGTCGATGAACGTGTGCTGGTGGGATCCGCCGACCTGGACCAGGGCGATCTCGGTGAAGCCGGCGTCCACGTACGGGCGGACTGCGTCGACGAAGGTCGCGACGTCGTCGCCGCAGGGGATCGACTTCGCGATGTCCTCGGGGCGGACGTACTGCGAGGCCTGCTCGAAGGCGGCCGGGCCGGGGAGCTCCGCGTTGACCTGCCAGCCGCCCGCCGACCACCGGAACTGGTCGTGGGCGCGCTGAACGGCCGCGTCGCGGTCGGTGTCGTAGCAGACCGCCAGTTGGCCGACCCGCGGCTTGCCCACGCCGCCCGCTCGGTCAAAGGACTCCAGGAGTTCCCGTTCCGGATCGATGGCGATCACCAAGTCCGCGTACCGGCCCGCCAGTTCGCACGACCGCTTGCCGGACACCGCGATGCCGATGGGCGGCGGCCGGTCCGGCAGGTCCCACAGCTTGGCGTTCTCCACGTCGAAGTACTGTCCGTGGTGGTTCACGGAGCCGCCGTCGAAGAGGTCGCGGATGATCTGCACGGCTTCTTCCAGCATCTCCAGTCGCACGTGCGCGGCGGGCCAGCCCGGTCCGACCACGTGCTCGTTCAGGTTCTCGCCGGAGCCCAGCCCCAGCCGGAACCGGCCCTCGGACAGCAGTTGCATCGTCGCCGCCTTCTGGGCAACGACCGCCGGGTGGTAGCGGACCGTCGGGCACGTCACGTAGGTCATGAGGGGGATGGTGGACGTGGCCTGCGCGGCCGCTCCCAGGACGCTCCACGCGTACGGGGCGTGCCCCTGGGAGGCGAGCCACGGGAAGTAGTGGTCCGAGGTGACGGAGAAGTCGAAACCGGCCCGCTCGGCGGCGGCGACGTGCTCCACCAGTTCCCGGGGGCCGGCCTGCTCGGTCATCATCGTGTATCCGAATCGCACCATGTGCTGCGCCTTACCGGTCTCCCCCGCGTGAAACCTGCCGGGGGCCGGGTTCAGGCCGCCGCCGGCGTGTCGTCCTCCTCGGCGAGGGACGGACCGTCGGCGAGGGGCGAGCCGTCGGTCGGGGACGGGCAGTCGATGAGGGGCGGGGCCGCGCGGGAGGTCGTCGTCCCGAAGGAGGCCCCCGCGGCCCGGCACAGCCGCTCGGCGCGCAGGACGGCACTGACGACCGCGGCGCGCCCCGCGCACCACGGGAGCTCCATCACGACGGTGCGGGGGCGGTAACTCCTGAGGAGGAACTCGAACTCCGAGACGACGGTGCCGCGTGTGCCGACGTCGAGGTCGTCGGGGAGCCGGACGATCAGGACGCCACCGTCGAACAGGTGAGTGAGCAACGCGGCCACCCCTTCCCCCGGCATGGCCGATGCGCCATGTTCACCATGGAAATGCCCGGTGCGCTTGCCGTTACACATAACAAAACTCACCTGATGGGCAAAGAATCCTTGGGATGCGTGCCCACAGGTGTGCCGGCCTCGAACTCCCCGGCCCCTCAGCCCGGCCAGCTGCCCGAAACCCGTCGTACGGCGACGGCTCCGGAGCGCTCGACGGCCGCCTTGACGATGGCGAAGATCGCCCCTTGGATCGCCGCCGCGAGCAGGATCTCCCGCCAGTGCCGTCCTTCGTCCATGGCGTCCGGGGCGTCGTCGTCGTGCCCCGCCAGTTTCCAGACCTGCTTGAACAGCGCCCCGGCCACGATCCCGGCCCCTGCGCCGAACGCCAGGCCGACCGGCTTGTAGGCCATCTTCGATGCCTTCATGTCCCTGCGCCTGCCCACCACGGCGCTTCCGATACCCGCAGGGAAGCATGACGAACAGGTCAAGGAGGCGCAACGCCGACAGAGCGCGCTCATGAGCCCCCGGCAGAGGTGCCGGGGGCCCACGGGTGTTTGCGGGTGTCACATCTTGCTGCGCTTGCCCTTCATCGCTTCCTTCGCGTCCCCGACGGCTCCCTTGGCCTTGCCCTTGGCCTGGTCGGCCTTGCCCTCGGCTGCCATCCGGTCGTTTCCGGTGACCTTGCCCGCGGCCTCCTTGGCCTTGCCCTTCGCCTTGTCCATTGCGCCCTTGTCGGCCATGGTGATCTCCGATCCGGTCGAATTGGGTACGGGGCTCACGACGGTGGACCACCACGCCGTTCACTCCTCCGTGGGCACGCCTGCCCCGTTGTTCCCGCGATAAGCCCCCGCCGTCGAATCCCTTTCCCCCCGCGGAGATCACCTCCCGGCATCGCGTGCGCGCTCCGCGTGTTCTCGCGCCGTGCCCTGCGTGTTCTCGCGGCCGTGCGGTCCGTGGTGCGCGAACATACGAGCGCCGACCCCCGGCACCCTTTCCGGCGTCGTAAAGAGCCGGCAGCAGGAAACATCGAGACAGGAAAGAAGGGCGGACGTGTCCGGCAGCGAAAGTGAGAACCCGGCAATCCCCTCCCCGACCGCCACTGCGACGCGCCCCAGGACGAACCGGGACTGGTGGCCGAACCAGCTGGACCTGCAGGTCCTCCACCAGCACTCGCCCCTCTCCAATCCGATGGCGGACGACTTCGACTACGCGAAGGAATTCGCCGGTCTCGATGTCGACGCGCTCAAGCGGGACGTCTTCGACGTCATGACGGCCTCCCAGGAGTGGTGGCCGGCCGATTACGGCCATTACGGGCCGCTCTTCATCCGCATGAGCTGGCACGCCGCGGGGACGTACCGGATCTCCGACGGTCGGGGCGGCGGCGGCTCGGGCGCCCAGCGCTTCGCGCCCCTCAACAGCTGGCCGGACAATGCGAGCCTCGACAAGGCGCGCCGCCTGCTGTGGCCGGTCAAGCAGAAGTACGGCCGTCGCATCTCCTGGGCGGACCTGCTGGTGTTCGCCGGAAACTGCGCGATGGAATCCATGGGGTTCAAGACGTTCGGGTTCGGTTTCGGCCGGGAGGACATCTGGGAGCCGGAGGAAATCTTCTGGGGGCCCGAGGACACCTGGCTCGGGGACGAGCGCTACAGCGGCGACAGGGAACTCACCGGTCCTTTCGGCGCCGTGCAGATGGGTTTGATCTACGTCAATCCGGAGGGGCCGAACGGAAACCCGGATCCGGTGGCGGCGGCCCGGGACATTCGTGAGACGTTCGCCCGCATGGCGATGAACGACGAGGAGACGCTGGCCCTCATCGTCGGCGGCCACACGTTCGGCAAGTGCCACGGCGCCGTCGATCCCGACTGCATCGGACCGGAGCCCGAAGCCGCACCGATCGAGCAGCAGGGCTTCGGCTGGCGGAACACGTGCGGCAGCGGGACGGGCGTCGACGCGCTCACCAGCGGCCTCGAAGGCGCGTGGACCTCGGAGCCGACGAAGTGGGACAACGGCTACCTGGACAACCTGTTCCGCTACGACTGGGAGCTGACGACGAGCCCCGCCGGGGCCAAGCAGTGGACCCCGAAGGATCCCGCCGCCCGCGACACCGTGCCCGACGCGCACGATCCGTCGAGGCGGCACGCGCCGATGATGCTCACGACGGACCTCGCCCTGAAGGTGGATCCGATCTACGCGCCGATCGCGAAGCGCTTCCACGAGAACCCGGACCAGCTCGCACGGGCCTTCGCCAAGGCCTGGTACAAGCTGCTGCACCGCGACATGGGGCCGATCTCGCGCTACCTCGGCCCCTGGATCCCCGAGCCGCAGCTGTGGCAGGACCCCGTCCCCGCGGCCGATCACGCACCGGTCTCGGACGCGGACGTCGCGGACCTGAAGGGCAGGATCCTCGCCTCGGGGTTGTCGGTCCCGCAACTGGTCACCACCGCTTGGGCGTCGGCGGCGAGCTTCCGCGGCACCGACAAGCGCGGCGGGGCGAACGGGGCCCGGATCCGGCTCGCGCCGCAGCGCGACTGGGAGCTCAACGACCTGCCAGAGGTCACCGAGACGGTCCGGACCCTCGAAGGGATCCAGCAGGAGTTCAACGCCTCGGCGGACGGCAAGAGGGTTTCGCTCGCCGACCTGATCGTCCTGGGCGGGTGCGCGGCCGTGGAGCAGGCCGCGAAGAGTGCCGGGCACACCGTGACGGTCCCGTTCGCGCCGGGGCGCACGGACGCCTCGCAGGAGCAGACCGACGTGGAGTCGTTCGCCGTGCTCGAACCGCGGGCCGACGGGTTCCGCAACTACCTCCACGAGGGCGAGAAGTTGTCCCCGGAGACCCTCCTGTTGGACCGGGCCAACATGCTGACCCTCACGGCTCCCGAGATGACGGTGCTGATCGGCGGCATGCGGGCGCTGAACACCGGCTTCAAGGGAGGTACGCACGGCGTCCTCACCCAGCGGCCCGGGCTGTTGACCAACGACTTCTTCGTCAACCTGCTCGACATGGGCACGCAGTGGAAGGCGTCGGAGTCGACGGAGAACGTGTTCGAGGGCCGGGACGGGGCGACGGGTGCGGTCAAGTGGACCGCGACCGCCGTCGACCTCGTCTTCGGTTCGCATTCCCAACTGCGGGCCCTGGCCGAGGTCTACGCCTGCGAGGACGCACGCGAGACGTTCGTACGCGACTTCGTGGCCGCGTGGAACAAGGTCATGAACCTCGACCGGTTCGACCTGGCCTGAGCCCGCCGGGTGTCCCGGCGGCCCGGCGGCCGGTCGACGGTCGGCCGGGACACCGGGCTCCGGGCCATCTGGGGACGGTGAGGTCAGGACGTACGGGAGGGGCGGGGGATGACGGCAGGGGCGTCGGGGGTGATCGGGGCGGCCATCGGCTCGTGGCCGGGGACGGCCGAGCCGTCGGGGTCGATGAGCCGGCGCGGCAGGCGGGCGGGGGGTCGGCGGCCTGGGCCCATGGGCGCGTTCCTCACTTCGCGGGTCCGGCCCGGCGGGCGTTCCCTCGCCCCGGCGAGCCGGTATTGAACACGTTCAAGCCAACAGTTTCCGGGCCTCGACGACAGGGGCGGCTCAGGGGCCACCGTCCTCGACCTCCGCGCCGGCCCGGGCCAACGCGAACACGCCGGCGCAGATCAGGGCGAGGCCCAGCAGCTGGGGTAGCAGCCACCAGTGGGCCCGTAGGTGTTCCTCGTACAGCAGCACCCCGAGGGCGACGCTGACGCCCGCGTCGCCGAGGGTCAGCGCGGGCTGGGAGGCGACGAGCGGGCCGCCCTGCATGGCGTGTTCGAGGAGCAGCAGTGCGCAGACGCCGCAGGCGGCGAAGGCGTACGTCTGCCAGGCGGCGAGGAAGGCGCCGAGGCCGCCCTCGGCGAGCACGTGCATGGAGGACTTCATGAGGGCGGCGGTGAGCGCGTAGCAGACGGCGGTGGCCGCGCCGAGGCAACCGGCCCGCATCCGGCCGGGCGGTCTGCGCAGTCCGGTCACGGCCAGTGCCGCCACGGCCGCCGCGCAGGCGGCCAGGGCGAGCAGCCAGCGGTCGGTGGGGACGTGCGTGCGGTTGCCCGCCGGCGAGGCGGCGACCAACACGATCCCGAGCCCGGCGACCACGCCGGCGACGGCGAGCCACACCGCCCCCGGCAGCCGGTTCCGCGTCACCAGCGAGCCGATCAGCAGCGCGAGCGGGAGTTCCAGTACGAACAGGGGCTGTACGAGGGCCAGCGCGCCCGTCGCCAGCGCGACGGCCTGTCCGACGCCGGCGGCGATGACCGCCAGGATCCCGGCGACCCACACCGGGCGCTTCAGCAGGTCCAGGACGAGCCCGAACCGGAATCCGTCGCTCTGCGGCACGGTGAGGGCGGCCCGCCGCTGGAGCACGGTCGCGAGGGCGTTGCTGAGCGCCGCGAACAGCGCGAAGAGGACCGGCAGTACGAAGCCCATGCCCCGATCCTCACCGCATCCGACGGGGCTCCCCGCCACGACACCGCGCGGGGCCCGCCCGACTCCGGCCGTTCCCCCGTCCAGTCCAGACCCATGCGCCCGACCCCGCGGGGGCGGGGTCAGCCCACCGCCTGACGCAGGCCGTCGAGGAGGTCGCGTACGGCGGGGCGGGCGAGCGAGACCTCGCGGACGGCCACGTGGATCCGCCGGAGCGGCCGGGGGTTGCGCACCGGGCGTACGAGGACTCCCGGGCGGGCGCCGCCCAGCGCCATCCGCGGCATCAGGGCGACGCCCAGACCGGCCGCCACGAAGCCCTGCGCGGTGGCGTAGTCCTCGCTCTCGACGGCGAAGCCGGGGCTGAACCCGGCCGCCGCGCACGCCGTGAGGACGGCGTCCAGGCAGGGGCCGGGCGGTTCGCTGCCGACCCAGGGTTCCCCGGCGAGGTCGATCAGGTCGACCTCCTCCCGTTCGGCGAGGGGGTGGTGCGTCGGCAGGACCACGTCGTACGGGTCGTCGTGCAGGTGGATCAGGCGCACGCCCTCGTACGGTCGGGGGTCCGGCCCGACGGCGAGCGCGAGGTCCGCCCGGCCCTGCTCGACCTCGTGGAGCGGGGCGACCGGGTCGGCGAGTTTCAGGTCGATCCGCACCCGGGGGTGGGCGCGGCGCAGGCCCACCAGGGCGGGTGCGACGAGCGCGGCGCCCGCGGAGGCGAAGTAGCGGACGACGAGCCGTCCGGTGTGCCCTTCCCGCAGGTCGGCCAGGGCTGCCTCGGCCGCCGCGAGGTCCCGGCTGATGACCTCCGCGTGCTCCGCGAGCAACCGGCCGGCGGCGGTGGGCCGCACGCCGCGGCCGACCCGTTCGAGCAGGGCGGTCCCGGCCTGTTTCTCCAGGGCGGCCACCTGCTGGCTCACCGCCGAGGGGGTGTAGCCGAGGTGGGCGGCGGCGGCCGTGACCGAGCCGCTGGTGATGACCGCTCTGAGGACCTGCATCCGTCGCACATCAAGCATGTAGTACAGCTTAACGGTAGGTGCATGATCCTTTGCTTGTCCTGTCGAATCGACTGGGGCACCGTTCTCAGGAGGAACAACCGGCCGAGGGAGACAAAGGAATGACCAGTGCCGTACGGGTGGCCGTGCTGTCTCTGTTGTGGGGATCGACCTTCCTGTGGATCGATCTGGCCCTGGAGGCCTTCACCCCGGTCCAGGTCACCTTCATCCGTTGCGCGCTCGGCTCGGCCCTGTTGCTGATCCTGTGCCGGGTGAAGGGACACCGACTCCCGCGGGAGCGGGGCGTGTGGGGCCGCGTCCTGGTGGCCGCGTTCTTCTGCAACGCCCTGCCGTTCGCCCTGTTCAGCGTCGGCCAGCAGACGGTGGACTCCGGGGCGGCCGGGGTGCTGAACGCGACGACGCCCTTGTGGTCGCTGTTGCTCGGCCTGCTCCTGGGCGGCGAACGGCCCCTGCGCGCGGTGCGCGTGGTCGGCCTGTCGGCCGGGTTCGCGGGTACGGCCCTGATCTTCGCGCCCTGGGAGCAGTCGACCCCGATGGGCTGGGGCGCACTCGCGATCGTGGGGGCCGCCGGCAGCTACGCGGTCGCCTTCGTCCTCATGGGCCGGCACCTGGTGGGGCGCGGCGTCCCCACCCTGCCGCTCGCCGCGTCCCAGCTGATCGCCGCGACGGCGCTGACCGCGCCGACCCTGCCCTTCGGGGGCTTCACCCCGGTGCGCGACGAACCGCGCACCCTGCTCGCCGTGGCCGCAGTCGTCGTACTGGGACTGTTCGCCACGGGTCTCACCTTCTACTTGACGTACAGGATCATCGCGGACGAAGGGGCGACCCACGCGGCGACGGTGGGCTACCTGCTGCCGGTGGTCTCCGTGGTCCTCGGAGCGGTCGTCCTCGGCGAGGAGATCGGCGCGCGGGTCGTGGCCGGCATGGCGGTCGTCCTACTGGGCGTCGCCATGACGCGCCGTCGCGTACGGCCCCCGTCGGAAGCGGGTGCCGCGGCGATCGGACCTGCGGGGATACTGGCAGCGGGCCCGGGCGAGCGGCCCGTACCGATGCGAGGGATGACAAAGCGATGACCCTGACAGAAGGCCGGCGGGTACGGCTGGCGGACGACACGACGCTGATCGATTCGCTCGCGCCGGCGGACGACTCCCCGATGCCGCCGGGCGCCTTCTCCGGGTCCCTGCTGCTCGCGGCGGGGACCGAGGGGACCGTCGAGGAGGTGGTGGAGCACCTGGACGAGAGCGTGGGCGTGCGCGAGTACCGGCGCCTCACCTCGCTCCTCGACTCCTTCGGCCACGACATGCCCACGGAGAGCAAGCGGCGACTGGAGGAGCAGATCGTCGACCTGGAGCCGGAGTGGACCGCCCACCAGCGCCGCGGTCCCCTCGTCACGGTCCGCGTGCGCTTCGACAACGGGTTCGTCCTGGACGGCGTGCGACAGGAGCTGTTCACGTCCGACTGATGCGTCCGCCGGCCTCCGGAGGGTGTGCGGGGCGGACCGCCCGTGGCGGCCGCGTACGGCGGATGAGGGGTTCGACGATCACGAGCTGGGCTGCCGCGAGGGCGAGGCAGAGGGCCGCGGTGGCGGTCCACAGCGCGGCGACACCGGCGTGTTCGAGGGCCTGGGTGGATGTGACGGGGGCCGCGACCGTGGCGACGCCCCAACTGACGCCGTACGCGGCGAGGTACCGGTCGGCGGCGCCGGGCGGGGCCAACTCCGCCACCACGCCCAGGGCCCGGCCCAGCAGGGGTACGTCGCCCAGGCTCCACAGCACGGTGGCGGCGGTGAACGCGGGCAGCGTGTGCGCGACGGCGTACCCTGCCAGGCCCAGTGCCATCAGGACGTAACCCAGGGCCAGGGCCACGGAGTCGGGGAGCACGGCGAGGCGGCGCAGGTGCAGCGCGGGCTGCGCGGCGACCACGGTCAGGGCCGAGGCGGTGAACAACAGCCCGGCGTCGGCGGGTTGCAGGCCCCGGCGGTCCAGGCTGAGCGGCAGCGCGATCATGATCTGCATCGTGACAAGGGCGAAGACGGTCCCGGCCCCGAACATGGCGCACAGCGCCCGGTCCCGCCAAGGACTCGCCCCGTCCCGGCGGCCGCCCGGGGCGAGCGGCGCCTTCGGTCGGAGGTGGTCGGCGGGCAGGACCAGGTGGAGGACCAGGGCACAGACGAGGCAGGTCAGCGCGTCGACGACGAACAGCCACCGCAGGTCCCACCGGCCGAGGCCCGCCGCGATCAGCCCGGCTCCCGTGCCGCCGATGGCGAGCGCGGTGTTCATCAGGCCGTACGCGCGCACCCGGTCGGCGGAGCCGACGGCGTCGGCGATCATCCCCTGGCTGGGCGGTTCGTACAGTTCGAAGGCCAGGCCCAGCAGGACCGCGAAGAGTGCCACGGCGGCCAGTGAACCGGCGGCCGCGATGCCCAATTGGGCCAGGGCGCACCCGGTGAGCCCGAGCACCATGGTGCGGCGGCGTCCGAGGCGGACGGCGAGGCGGCCTCCGGCCAGCCGGGAGGGGATCGTCGCGAGGCCGAAGGCGGCCGAGAGGGCGCCGGCGGTCGTGGCGCTCGCGCCGAATTCGGTACTGATCAGAACGGTCAGGAAGGGCAGGGAGAAGGCACCGAGCCGGTTGATCGCCCGCGCTCCCACCAGCAGCCATACGGTCCGCGGCACGGACACCCCCTCGCGTAACTGTCGAATCGACTATCGTCAGTCACCTAACGCTAGCCACGGAAGGAGTGACTGGTCAAGTGATGTTCGACAGTCACGTCGGTGTTCTGCTGGAGCAGGCCGTATCGCTCGTGAACACGTTGACCGACGGGGAGGCGCACGGCCGGCCCTACATCGCGCCGCGCGGGGCGGCGCTGCCCGCCGCCGTCGACGCCGCGGTGTCGCGGACCGCCGCGTCCCTGCCGCGCGAGATCAATGACGCGCAGGCGGAGTACCTCGTCGGCGCGGCGACCCGGATGCGCGAGGTCTTCCGAGCCGTGCAGGACGACAGGCTGGACGACGCGGCCGCCACCGTGAACGCCCTGCTGCGCGACACCGGCGCCCGACCACGGCTGGACCGGGGCGAGGACGAGCCCTGGCAGGTGCACTTCCACGGCGCCGGCGACTCGTTCGCGGCCGGGAGCAGCGCCAGTTGCGCCACCGCGCTCGCGCTGGCCGTGGGCGGCGGCCTCGCCGGTCGACTCGGCGTGTGCCGGGCCGAGCGCTGCGACCGGGTGTACGTCGACACCTCGCGCAACGGCACCCGTCAGTTCTGTTCCACCGCCTGCCAGAACCGTACGAAGGCCGCTGCCTTCCGCGCCCGCAAGGAGGCCGGGTGAGCGGGCGCCCGCGGTCGGTGCGTGGCGCCCCGCACGGGGCCGAAGGTGACGTGGTGGGGCCTCGCACGGTACGAAGTGCAATGTGAACGCACAGACCCAGCCCGCCACCGTTCGGATATTCGTCGCCCTCGCCCCGCCCGACGAGGCGAAGGACGAGCTCGCGCGGGCATTGTGCCCCGCCTACGAGGCGTACCCGCGCGTGCGGTGGAACCGGATCGAGGACTGGCACGTCACGCTCGCGTTCCTCGGGGAACTCCCGGTCACCGCGGTCCCCCTGTTGCGGCCGCCACTGGCCGAGCTCGCCGCGCGGCGCGCCCCCGTACGGTTGGCCCTGCGCGGCGGCGGCCACTTCGACGACCGGGTGCTGTGGAGCGGGATCGACGGGGACCTCGACGGCCTGCACCTGCTGGCGAGCGAGGTCCGGGCCGTGGTCAAGGAGTGCGGGATCCCCTTCGCGGACCGGCCCCTGCGCCCGCACCTGACGCTGGCCCGCGCCCGCCGCACCGAGACCTCTTTCGCGGCGGAGGCCGCCGCCGGACTCGCCGGTTTCACCGGCCGCACCTGGCCGGCCGCGCACCTGCACCTGGTCGGCAGCAACATCGGGCGCGGCCCGGGCCCGATCCACTACCGGGACATCGAGGCCTGGACCTTCGACGGCGGGAGCTGACGGCGACCGCACCCGGGCCGACGTCCCCGGCCGGGGCTCCGGAGGTGACGACAGCGGTGGGCGCTACGGCGCCGGCCGGGGCCGTAGGGCCCACCGATCAAGGGCCTTCGTCCGGTTGAGCGGGCGGGCGGGCTGACCTGCCAGTCCGTCCCGACGGCCGGTCTCGTCCTGGACGCCCGACCGGTCCGGGCTCCGCGCCGGCGACCCACGGCCCGGCTCAGCGGCGGCCCTTCGACAGGTTGAAGGCCAGGACGAGGAGGGCCGCCGCCATCACCGCCACGTGGACCCAGCCGGGCATCATGCCGACCTCCGGCCGGCGGGCCCGGTCTTCGGGACGGGCCGGCGGTTGCGCAGGACCGAGGTGAGCACCGCTCCCTGGAACGCGGGGAGCGTCCGCCCGAGTCGCGCGTCGATTTCCTCCAACGAGATCCGCTTCCGTTTCCTCATGTCCCCGCGTGTGCCCCCGGACGGCCCGCTGATGCGTACGGACCGGGTGGCCGCTCCGGCCGGCGCCCGGGGCGCGGCACGCGCGAACGATGCGATCGGGCAACCGTTTCATTTCACCAACCCGCCTTATGTGTACGGCGGATGAAATTGAGACAGGTATTCCTGCGCCTCGATATCGAAGGCCATTGACACCCCTTCTCGGGGCCACCCGGCTACGGCCGGTACGCGCAGCTCCCCTCCACCTGGAACCTCTCGAACGAGGCGGTGCCGGTGTCGGAGGTCGACCCGCCCGGCCTGCCCACGACGAACGCCTGAACCCGGACCGGGCGTTCGCGGTCTGCGGATTCGTCGGGGGTGCGGGAGCTGGATTGTTCGGGGTCGGGCTGTTCGGGGGTCGGGGTGCTCGGGGTGTCACATCGCCGCCAAGCTCTTGTCACAGAGCGGCAATTGCATGCTCCCTCCATGGGTCGTAGCGTTTCGGGAGAAGCTGCCGACGAGCCGAATTCGCGACCCCGGACCCTCCATTCCCGCACGCCGATCAGGAAGGCGCCCGAAGACGTGTCCGCATTCCCGCCACGTTCCGTTACCACCGCCTTCGGGCCCCTGCACCTCGCCGTCGCGCTCGACGGCGCCGGCCGGCATCCCGGCGCCTGGCGCGAGCCGGGGGCGCGTCCGGAGGCCCTCTTCACGGCCCGGTACTGGGCCGAGGTGGTCGCCGAGGCCGAGGCCGGGCTGCTGGACTTCGTCACGTTCGAGGACGGGTTCGCGCTCCAGACCTCCGCGTCCGACGGCCCGGACGGTCGTACGGACCGGGTCCGAGGGCGGCTCGACGCCGTACTGACCGCGGCCCGCGTCGCCCCGCTGACCCGGCACCTGGGCCTGGTGCCGGCCGTCACGACCACCCACACCGAGCCGTTCCACGTCTCCAAGGCCGTCGCCACCCTCGACCACGTCAGCCGGGGGCGGGCGGGTGTGCACGTCCAGGTGTCCGGACTGCCCCACGAGGAGCGGCACTTCGGGCGGCGCGCGACACCGCTGTCCGGGGCGGAGCCGTACGAGGAGGCCGCCGACCACGTGGAGGTCGTCCGGCGGCTGTGGGACAGCTGGGAGGACGACGCGGAGATCCGCGACGTGGCCACCGGTCGCTTCGTGGACCGCGCCAAGCTGCACCACATCGACTTCGAAGGGCGCTACTTCCGCGTCCGGGGCCCCTCGATCACCCCGCGCCCGCCGCAGGGCCGGCCCGTGGTGAGCGCGGCCGTGGCGCCGGGCGATTGCGACGCCGCGTACCGTCTCGTGGCCCGGTCCGCGGACCTCGGATTCCTGGCCGCGCGCGGCTTGCAGGAGTCCGTGGCCGGCGTGGAGGCTGTGCGCCGGGCCCGGGAGCCGGCGGGGCCCGGCGACGAGTCCCCGCACCTGTTCGGTGAACTGATCGTCTTCCTGGACGAGGACGGCCCCGCGGCGGCCGGCCGCCGGGAACGTCTCGACGCACTCGCGGGCGGCCCGTACGACGGGGACGCCGAGGTGTTCGCCGGGAGCCCGGGCGCGCTGGCCGACCTGCTGGAGGAACGGCGCACGGCGGGCCTGTCGGGCTTCCGGCTCCACCCGGCCGCCATCGCGCACGACCTGCCCGCCATCACCCGGGGGCTGGTGCCCGAGCTCCAGCGACGCGGCCTCTTCCGCACCACGTACGGGGCGGACACCCTGCGCGGGTTGCTCGGCCTGGACCCGCACCCGGCCAACCGCTACGCCCCCGCCCCCGCCGCCGTCGGCCGTCCGGCCCGGCCCCGCCGCTTGACGCGAACGATCCGGAAGGACGAACCATGAGCACCGAGCCGCTCAAGCAGATCCACCTCGCGGCCCACTTCCCGGGCGTCAACAACACCACCGTCTGGAGCGACCCGGCGGCGGGCAGCCACATCGACTTCGCCTCGTTCGTCCACTTCGCCCGGACCGCCGAGCGCGCCAAGTTCGACTTCCTCTTCCTGGCGGAGGGGCTGCGGCTGCGTGAACAGGGCGGCGACATATACGACTTGGACGTGGTGGGCCGGCCGGACACCTTCACCGTGCTGGCCGCCCTCGCGGCCGTCACCGAGCGGCTCGGGCTGACCGGGACGATCAACTCGACGTTCAACGAGCCGTACGAGGTGGCCCGTCAGTTCGCCTCCCTCGACCACCTCTCCGAGGGGCGTGCCGCGTGGAACGTGGTCACCTCGTGGGACGCCTTCACCGGGGAGAACTTCCGGCGCGGCGGGTTCCTGCCGCGCGAGGAACGCTATTCGCGTGCCCGGGAGTTCCTCTCGACGGCGATCGAACTCTTCGACTCCTGGGACGGTTCGGAGATCGTCGCCGACCCGGCGACGGGCACCTTCCTGCGGGACGCCCGCGCCGGGGCCTTCGCCCACCGGGGACAGCACTTCGACATCGAGGGCCGGTTCAACGTGCCGCGCGGTCCGCAGGGCCGGCCCGTGGTGTTCCAGGCCGGCGACTCCGAGGAGGGACGGGAGTTCGCGGCCTCCGGCGCCGATGCCGTCTTCGGTCGGTACGGGACCCTGGACGAGGGCCGGGCGTTCTACGCGGACGTCAAGGGTCGGCTGGCCAAGTACGGGCGCACGCACGACCAGTTGAAGATCCTGCCGGCCGCCGGCTTCGTGCTCGGCGACACCGATGCCGAGGCCCACGAGAGCGCCCATGAGATCCGTCGGCTCCAGGTCAGCGGGCAGACCGCGATCAAGTACCTGGAGCACGTGTGGAACCGGGACCTGTCCGGCTACGACCCCGACGGACCACTGCCCGACATCGACCCGGAGACCGGTGAGAACACCATCGCGCCGGGGCGGGCCAGCGTGCGGCAGTTCCGTGACCCCCTCGCCACCGCACGCCAGTGGCGGGAGCTGGCCGAGGCGAAGAACCTCTCGATCCGCGAACTCGTGATCGCGACCACCGCCCGCCAGACGTTCGTCGGCTCCCCCGCCACGGTCGCCGAGCAGATCAACTCCCTCGTGCAGCAGGACGCGGCCGACGGATTCATCCTGGTCCCGCACATCACCCCGGGGGGCCTCGACGTGTTCGCCGACACGGTCGTCCCGCTGCTCCAGGAGCGCGGCGTCTTCCGCTCCGAGTACGCGTGCAGGACCCTGCGCGACCACCTGGGCATCTCCGTACCCGACGCACGGCAGCCGACCGGCCGGCGCGAAGCCGGGCAGGCGGCCGGCGCCTCGTGAAGTTCCTGGCCATCACCCTGATCGCCGACTCCCCCGACCCGGTGACGGGGGCCGCGACCCGCACACGGGAGCGGTTCCGTCAGGTCGTCTCCGCCGCCCTGCCGGCGGAGGAACTCGGATTCGACGGGTTCGGGGTGGGCGAGCGCCACGAGCGGCCGTTCCTGTCCTCCTCCCCGCCCGTGGTGCTCGCGCACATCGCCGCGCTGACCCGCGAGATCCGGCCGTACACGGCGGTGACCACCCTGAGCCTGCTCGATCCGGTACGGGCGTACGAGGACTACGCGACGCTCGACCACCTCAGCGACGGCCGGCTACCGGCCGGCGTTCGCACGGTACCTGGCGGCCCACCGGGCGCAGGGCGTGGAGCCGGTCTTCCCGACCCTGGAGGACTTCGTCGCGCGCGGTTCGGCCCTGATCGGCAGCCGGCAGCAGGTGATCGAGAAGGTGCACCGCTACCACGAGGAGTTCGGCCACACGGTGCTGCACCTGCAGGCCGAACCCGGCGGGCTCACCGACGCGGAGCACCGGGCGTCCCTCGAACTGTTCCAGGCCGAGGTCGCGCCGGTACTGCGCCGCTCGATCCCCGATCCGGCCTTCGCGGAGGCGGTTACTGGCCTCCCCGCCCAGGCCCTCCCGCTTCTCCCGCCCAGGCCCTCCCCGCTTCTCCCGCCCAGGCCCTCCCCGCTTCTCCCGCCCAGGCCCTCCCCGCTTCCCCCGACCCATAAGGAGCACGGCCATGCCCGGCATCCCCCTCGGGGTCCTGGACCTCGTCCCGATCGTCTCCGGTTCGAACGCGGCCGAGGCCCTGCACCGCAGCGTCGACCTCGCCCGGCAGACGGGACGGTTCGGGTACGCCCGCTACTGGTTCGCCGAACACCACCTCAACCCCGGGGTGGCCGGCACCTCCCCGGCCGTGCTGCTCGCGCTGACCGCCTCCGCGACGACGAGGATCCGCATCGGTTCCGGCGCCGTCCAACTGGGGCACCGCACCGCCCTGTCCACGGTCGAGGAGTTCGGCCTGATCGACGCCCTGCACCCGGGCCGCCTCGACCTGGGCCTGGGACGTTCGGCCGGTCGGCCGCCGCAGCCCGCCCCGGACGCCGCGCCGCCCTTCGAGGGGCTGACGGCGAACGGCCTGCTGATCCCGCCCCGGTTCTCCTTCGCGCACCTGCTCGGGCACCCCCGGGTGGCCCTCCAGCAGCGGCTGCTGAACCTGCCCGGAGCCCACCCGCAGGACTATGCCGAGCAGGTGGCCGACGTATTGGCGCTGCTGCGCGGCGAGTACCGCTCCCCGGAGGGCGTGGCGGCGCACGCCGTGCCGGGCGAGGGGGCGGACGTACAGGTGTGGATCCTGGGCAGCAGCGGCGGCGTCAGTGCCGAGACGGCCGGACGTGGCGGGTTGCGCTTCGCGGCGAACTACCACGTCAGTCCGGCCTCGGTGCTGGAGGCGGCGGAGGGTTACCGGGCCGCCTTCAAGCCCTCGGACGAGCTGGACCGGCCGTACCTGACCGTGTCCGCCGACGTGGTGGTGGCCCCCGACGACGCGCGGGCGCGGGAACTGGCCGCCGGCTACGGGCCCTGGGTGCGCAGCATCCGTACCGCCGAGGGCGCGATCCGCTATCCGACGCCGCAGGAGGCGCGGCGGCTGCCCTGGACGGACGCCGACGGGGACCTCGTGGCGGACCGGGTGGACACGCGGTTCGTGGGTTCGGCGCGGACGGTCGCCGACCGCCTGGAGCGGCTCCAGGAGGCCACCGGGGCCGACGAACTGCTGATCACCACGATCACGCACGGGCACGCGGAGCGGGTCGACTCCTACCGGCTGCTGGCCGAGGAGTGGGCCCGTCGCGGCTGACCCGTCCGGGCCGGCCACGACGAGCGGGGCGGGGCGCTAGGTTCTGTTTCTTGGATCAGCTGCGGAGCCAGATGATGAGGGTCGCGAGGGTGACGGTCCCGAGGTAGACGTAGGCACGTTTGTCGTAGCGG
>NZ_JBEZKS010000044.1:0-70849 GCF_040651775.1 Streptomyces sp. NPDC048383 | reverse complement strand
GGACGGCCTCGCGGCTGTCCGCGAACGGCGCGATCACCGGTACCAGCGCCTTCACGCCGTTGCTCGCCAGGAGTTCGGCGACGAAGCCGATCCGCTGCACGTTGGTGTGCCGGTCCTCGCGGGAGAAACCCAGGCCGGCGGAGAGGAACTCACGGATCTCGTCACCGTCGAGGACCTCCACCCGGTGACCCTCGTCGCGCAGCCGCTCGGCCAACGCGCAGGCGATGGTGGTCTTCCCCGCGCTGGGCAGCCCGGTCAGCCACACGGTGGCGCCCTGGTCGCTCACGCTCATCGGTCTCGTCTCCGTCGGGTCGTGGCCGGTCGTCTTCATCAGCCGTGCAGTCCGCACTCGGTCTTGCCGCGTCCGGCCCAGCGGCCCGCCCGCGGGTCCTCGCCCGCCGCGACCGGCCGCGTACAGGGGGCGCAGCCGACCGACGCGTAGCCGTCCATCAGCAGGGGGTTGGTGAGGACGCCGTGCTCGGCGACGTAGGCCTCCACGTCCGCCTGCGTCCAGCGGGCGATCGGCGAGACCTTGACCTTGCGCCGCTTCTCGTCCCACCCGACCACCGGCGTGTTCGCCCGGGTCGGGGACTCGTCGCGCCGCAACCCCGTCGCCCACGCCGCGTAGCCGGTCAGGCCCTCCTCGAGGGGCTCGACCTTCCGCAGCGCGCAGCACAGGTCCGGATCCCGGTCGTGAAGCCTCGGGCCGTACTCGGCGTCCTGCTCGGCGACGCTCCGCCGCGGGGTGAGCGTGATGACGTTGACGTCCATCACCGCCTCCACCGCGTCCCGCGTCCCGATGGTCTCCTCGAAGTGGTAACCCGTGTCCAGGAACACCACGTCCACGCCCGGCAGGACGCCCGAGGCGAGATGGGCGACGACCGCGTCCTCCATCGAGGACGTCACACAGAATTTCCTCCCGAAGGTATCGGCCGCCCAGCGCAGTATTTCCTGCGGGGAAGCATTTTCGAGTTCCCGGCCCGCCCGTTCGGCCAGCGTGGTGAGATCTCCGTCGGCGTGCGTCGTCGCCATCGGGCGGCTCCTTGATGAAAGGGGAACGCGGCGAGCGGACATAAATCGCTCCGCCGAGATTAGCAATCCCGGCACATAATTCACTGACGGTCCGCTGATCAGCGGCATTTTCCACCCGAACTGGGCGTTGACCAGCGGTTTCGCCTCGTTCAGGGTTTTTGTGGAGCGCGGTCAGCGCGCGGTAAGTCCGGTGTCAGCGGACCGCCAGCACCCCTGTGCCATAGTGGGCCGGAAATTGCACAGAATGCCGTGCCGGCCGGCGGGTCAGGAATTTCCGTTGACCGAAACCGAATCAGCCATCGACCGGCCGGATTACGCATTCCGGCCGCTACCCCCGGAGAGGGCACGCGGAGAAATGAGCCTGCAAGGACTGCGCCGAGGAAGGCTGATACGCCGCCTCGCACTCTGTCTGTCGGCGGTGGGACTGACCGCTTCCATGCTCACCGGAGCGGAACCCGCCGCCGCCGGCACGCCCGAGACCTGGACGTCCAGCTTCCAGGGCAGCGACGGCGTCACCTACACGGCGACGAACCACCTCGTGTCGGCCTCCAAGGGGCCGGGCCGGCAGTGGATGCTCGTCTGGTCGGGTCCGGCGAAGCAGCCGGCGCCCGACTTCCTCGCCGTCATCGACGCGACCCCGGGCTCCCCGTCGTACGGCAAGGTCGCAAACACCGTCACCGTCGGCCCGAACAACGGCAACGAGCCGCACCACATGCAGTACGTGTGGCACAAGGGCGACCGGATCTACGCCGGCGGCATCATGAGCGACACGACGTTCGTCTTCGACGCGAAGGCGTTGCCCGCGCTGACCATCGCCGGGGTCAACACGACCGTCGACACCCCGTGCGGCACGCTGCCCGACGCCTACCAGGTGCTGAGCGACGGCACCGCGTACGGGACGTACATGGGCGGTCCGAACGTGACCGGCCCCTGCACCTACACCAACGGCGAGGTGCGCGTCGGCAACGGCGCCGCCGGGTCGCCCGGTGAGATCGTCCGGATCGGCCAGGACGGCAGGACCCTCGCGGAGATCCCGGCGGCGACCGCGGGCGGCGAGGACCCCGCGCAGTGCGGGAACGTCCCGGCGCTGCCCGCCGCGAGCTGCGCGAACCCGCACGGCATCGCCGTCCGCGAGGACCTGAACGTGATGGTGGCCAGCGACTTCGCCGAGGCCCGCAACTTCATGACGCCCGATTCGGAACTGCGGGAGAACCTGGCCCGTCAGACCGTCCGCGTCTTCGACATCGCCGACCGGAACAACCCGACGCTGCGTTCGGTGTCGAAGGTCGCCGACGGTCCGCGCGGGGCGCAGGAGCCGCGGGCGTTCTTCCGCGAGTCGCGGGTGGTCATGGAGACCGCGCTGACCAACCGGCCCGGGCACAGGGGCGCATTCGTGTCGTCGATGGCCGGCGGCGCCGTGTTCTACACCCCGGACATCACCGCGCCCGCCCCGCAGTGGAAGGAGGTCTTCGACGACACGACGGCCTACCGGAGCTTCCGGCGCGACCCCGGCGTCACCGGCAGCGGCGACAACGCGAGCTGGCTGGCCGTCAGCCCCGACGACCGGTTCCTCTTCCACACGGTGATGGGCCAGTCGGTGCCGTACGGCAAGCCGCTGGACGAGACCACGGGCATGATCTACGTCCTGGACATCCAGAAGCTGCTCGCCGCCGGTACGCGCGCCACGTGCTCGATCGACGACCTGAACGAGGCCGCGCGCGGCGGTCGTGAGCGGGACTGCCCGGAGCTGGTCAGCACCGTACCGATCCGTGACGTGAGTGCGGGCGGCCCGCACTGGGGCGCGATGGACAACTTCAAGCGGGGTGGGGACGGCGTGTACCGCGAGACGCAGAACGTCAGCCGCATCGCGGTGGCCAACTACTTCGTCGCCGGCTCGTTCGGTGGCGGCGGCGACCACCGGGTGTGCATGTTCGACCTGGACCGGCGCGGCAACGTGAGCCTCGACCGGTCGTTCCGCGACGAGCACACCGGCAAGCCGTGCGTCGGCTTCAACCGGGCCTCCTGGCCGCACGGCGACTTCGGCGACAGCCAGCCGCACGGCGTGTTGTTCGTCGTCAGCGACGGCGTCGTACGACGGTGAGCGCGGTCCTCCTGGCGGCGGTCGTCCTGACCGCCGCCCTGGCGCTGGGCGTCCTGCTGCTGCGGCGCGGTCTGCTGCGGCGGCGCCGGAGCGTGTCGGCGTACTTCGCCGCGGCCGTGGCCTGCACGGTGCTGGCCGGGGTCGCGGCGGGACCGGCGCTGCCGCGCGGCGGGCCCGCCCGGGCGCTGGGCGGGCCGTTGCTCGGTTCGCTCGGGCTGGGCGGCAAGCAGGTGCCGGTGTTGGTGGTGCCGAACCGGCCGGGCTTCAACCTGGTCGCCGTCGCGGCCGACGAGGCCTCGGCGGGCACCGACCGGGGCCGGCTCGCCCGGGGCGGGCAGCGGCCCGGCTCCGCGCTGACCTGGGTCCCGGTGGAGCTGCCGGCGGGGCCGGGGCAGGTGTGGGTGTCCTCGGGCGGGGCCGTCGCCGCGCTGGCGGTGGACACCGGTCGGGCCCCGGCCGACGCCGCGGACGCGGGGCCCGCCGCGCTGCGCGGTGACGACGGCCCCGAGTGCGCGAGCGCCGCCGCCGGGGCGCTGCTCGGCGGGGACCCGAGGCCGCCGGCGACCTGCCCCGCCGACGGGCTCGCCCCGACGGACGCGGCCGCGCTGCGCGGGACGGTCGCGTTCCTCGCCGGACGCGGGGCCCGTTCGCTCGGCCTCGTGGAGGACGCCTCGCCGCGCGGGCGGGCCGCCGCCGCCGAGGTACGGGCGGCGGCGGGCCGGGCGGGCATCGCCGTGGGCGCGCCGGATTCGAACCGGCAGCCGCTGGTGGTGACCTCCGGCTGGGCGGGCGCGGACGCGGCCGTACGGGACGTGGAGGCGGGCCGCACCTTCGCCGAGGGCACCTACCTGGCGCCCTGGCTGTTCACCGCGCCGCTGCTCTCGCCGAGCGCCGGCCAGCTCATCCCGCTGCGGTACGCGCCGAACAGCCCGGCCGCGGTGGAGTACCTGAAGGCGCTCGGCGCCCGCCTCCCGGGCGACGCGCCCACGTCCGCCGGGTACGACGCCTGGCGTCGGGCCCGCGGCACGACCGCTCCGGCGCCCGCCACGCTGTACGCCACGGCCGTGCTGTACGTCCCCGGCAGCGGTGGGCCCGGCGCCGCCGGCGGCCATCACCACGCGGAGGCGACGAGTTGGTTGCCGAGCGGGATGGTCGTCCCGGTCGCGGGCCTCGGCACGACCTGAGCCGGCCGGACGCCGGATCCCCCCTCCCCCAGCCCACCCAGGAGCACGGACAGATGACGGAAACCGCCGCGCCGCCGGTCCGGACCGCACGGACCGCTCGTCCCGCCGCCAAGCGACCCGAGGGCCAGTGGGCGCTGGGCGAGCGCGAACCGCTCAACGCGAACGAGGAGTTCAAGCAGGTCGAGGATCCGCTGCTGGTGCGCGAGCGCATCGAGCGGGTGTACGCCCGTGAGGGCTTCGCCAGCATCGACCCGGACGACTTGCGGGGTCGGATGCGCTGGTGGGGGCTGTACACGCAGCGCAAGCCGGGCATCGACGGCGGTCGGACGGGCTCGTTGGCGCCGGAGGAGTTGGAGGACGAGCACTTCATGATGCGGGTGCGCAGCGACGGCGGCACCCTGGACCTCGCGCAGCTGCGGGCGATCGCCGACGTGTCGACGCGCTACGCCCGCGACACCGCGGACATCACCGACCGGCAGAACATCCAGTTGCACTGGGTGCGGATCGAGGACGTGCCGGCGATCTGGCGGCGGTTGGAAGAGGTCGGGTTGTCCACGACGGAGGCGTGCGGGGACTGTCCCCGGGTCATCGTCGGCAGTCCGGTGGCGGGGGTGGGCGCGGCGGAGGTGCTGGACGCGACGCCTGCGGTGCGGGAGATCGCCGCCCGGTACATCGGGGACCCGTCGCTGTCGAACCTGCCGCGCAAGTACAAGTCGGCGGTGTCCTGGCTGCCGGACATCCCGTACGAGATCAACGACCTGGCGTTCCTGGGCGCCGTGCACCCGGAGCACGGTCCGGGCTTCGGCATGTGGGTGGGCGGCGGGCTGTCGACGGTGCCGATCCTGGCGCAGCACGTCGGGGTGTGGGTCCCGTTGGCGGACGTCCCGGACGTGTGGGTGGCGGTGGCGCGGCTGTTCCGTGACCACGGCTACCGGCGGTTGCGGGGGCGGGCCCGGCTCAAGTTCCTGATCGCGGACTGGGGCGTGGCGGAGTTCCGTCGGGTGCTGGAGGAGGACTACCTGGGTCGGCCGTTGTCGGACGGGCCGCTGCCGGAGCTCCCGGCGGCGCCGATCGACCACATCGGGGTGCATCCGCAGCACGACGGGCTGTCGTACGTGGGTGCGGCGCCGGTCGTGGGCCGGTTGTCGGGGACGAAGCTGGCGGCGCTGGCCGACCTGGCGCGGGCGCACGGCAGCGGCCGGGTGCGGCTGACCCCGTACCAGAAGCTGTTGGTGCTGGACGTGGCCGATCCGGAGCCGCTGGTGGAGGAGTTGCGGGGCATCGGGTTGGAGGCGCGGCCGTCGTCGTGGCGGCGGAACACGATGGCCTGTACCGGGATCGAGTACTGCAAGTTGGCGATCGTGGAGACGAAGGAGCGGGCGGCGACGCTGGTCGCGGAGTTGGAGAAGCGGCTGGCGGGCGAGGACGTGGGGTTGAGCGTGAACGTCAACGGCTGCCCGAACTCGTGCGCGCGTACGCAGGTCGCCGACATCGGTCTCAAGGGGCAGCTGGTGGCCGACGAGGACGGTCGGCAGGTCGAGGGCTTCCAGGTGCACCTGGGCGGCAGCCTGACGCTGGCCGCGGACCAGGAGGGTGCCTTCGGCAGGAAGCTGCGCGGGCTGAAGACGACCGCGGCGGACCTGCCGGACTACGTGGAACGGCTGGCGCGCGGTTATCTGGCCGGCCGGACGGACCCGTCGGAGCCCTTCGCGACGTGGGTCGCGCGCTGCGCCGAGGAGGACCTGAGGTAGCGCCCGGGGACACGCACCCGCACCGGGGCGGCCCGGCGGAATCCCTCCGCCGGGCCGCCCCGGTGTGCGCGTACGCCGGCCCCCCGCGAACGCCACGGGCCGGGCCCGCGGTGGCGGGCCCGGCCCGGGCCGGGGGGTTGGTCTCGAAGGGTGGGGCGGTCCCGTCAGGGCGCGGGGAGTTCGGCGGCGAGGGCTTCGCGGATGACCTCGACGCTGCGGTCCACGTCCTCCTCGGTGGTGCGCCAGTTGACGACGGACACCCGCATCGCGGCCCGGCCCTCCCACACGGTGCCGCCGAACCAGCAGACGCCGCTGCGCTGGATGCGGGCGATGACGGCGCGGGTGACCTCGTCGTCGTCGCCGAAGCGGACCAGCAGCTGGTTCAGGACGACGTCGTTGAGGAGCTCGACGCCGGGCACCCCGGTCAGCCGTTCGGCGAACCGGTGGGTGTGGGAGCAGCAGCGTTCGACGAGGTCGGCGACGCCGGAGCGGCCCAGGGAGCGCAGCGCGGCCCAGACGGGCAGGCTGCGGGCGCGCCGGGAGAAGTCGGGGACCCATTCGATGGCGTCGCGTTCGCCGTCGGTGCCGGGCGGCAGGTAGCCGGCGCGTTCGTTGAGCATGGCCGCGCGGTGTGCCTCCGGGTGGGCGATGACGACGATGCCGCAGTCGTAGGGGACGTTGAGCCACTTGTGGGCGTCGAGCGCCCAGGAGTCGGCGCGTTCCACGCCCGCGACGAGGGGCCGCAGGCGGGGGCTGGCCGCGGCCCACAGGCCGAAGGCGCCGTCGACGTGGACCCAGGCGCCGTGCCGGTGCGCGATGTCGCAGATCTCGCCGACGGGGTCGACGGCTCCGGAGTTGACGTCGCCGATCTGCGCGCAGACGATGACCGGTCCGTCGAGGCCCGCGAGGGTGCGTTCCAGTTCGGCGGGGACCATCCGGCCCTTGTCGTCGACGGGGACGTTGCGGATGCGTGCCGTGCCGAAGCCGAGGTAGCGGGCGGCGAGGTCGATGGTCATGTGGTGCTGGGCGCCGGCGACGATGGCGATGTCCGGTGCGCCGCCCAGGCCGTCGCGTTCGACGTCCCAGCCCGCTTCCGCGAGGAGTTTGTGGCGGGCGGCGGCGAGGGAGGTCAGGTGGGCCATGGTGCAGCCGGTGGGGAAGCCGACGGAGGCGTGTGCGGGCAGGCCCAGGAGTTCCAGGACCCATTGCGCGGCGACGTCCTCGGCGACGGCGATGGCCGGGGAGAGGTTGTACAGGCTGGCGGTCTGGTCCCAGGCGGAGACGAGCCAGTCGGTGGCGATGGCCACGGGCAGGGTGCCGCCGGTGACGTAGCCGAAGTAGCGGGGGCCGTTGGCGGCCGGGATGCCGCCCTCGGCGACGGCCCGGCCGAGGAGCTCGATGGTGTCGGTGGCCTCGGCCGGTCCGCCGGGCAGCGGGCCACCGAACATTTTCAGCAATTGTTCGGAGCCGGCAGTGGCACCCACCGGCCGATCGGCGAGACCCGTCAGGTATTCGATGGCCTGCTGATAGGCCAATGCGAGAGGCGCACTGTCTGCTGTGGTCATACTACGAACGTAGGCGGCGGGTACTGACGTGCGACTGACTCAAATGGCCGGAACATCCGGTTACTTGGACCGGACGGCCCGTTGGACTGTATTACTTTCCTAGCGACCCGTTCCGACCGGCGGGTCGCACCGCGCCGCGCCATGAGACATGAGGAGTCCCGATGTCCGACGAGCAGACACGCAAGGTTATCGACCAGTTCAACCAGGCATTCCAGCAGCACGACCCGGGCCTGTTGAAGGACCTCCTCGCCGAGAACTGCCGGCTGGAGAACTCCGGACCCGCCCCGGACGGTTCGAAGCACGTCGGATACGACGAATGTCTCCGGTTCTGGTCCTCGATCGCGTCGAACGCGCAGGCCACGTTCGAGGTGGAGGAGGTCTGGGTGGCGGGTGAGCGCGCGGTCTGCCGCTGGACGCTGCGCTGGGGCACCGGCCCGTCGGACTTCGTCCGCGGCGTCAACGTGACCCGGCTGGAGAACGGTCTGATCGCCGAGAGCTTCGGCTACGTCAAGGGCTGATCCCGGGGCGGAACAGCAACGCGTACGGGCCTCAACCGAAAGGGGGACCCGGGCCGATCGGCCCGGGTCCCCCTTTTCCCGTTGTGCCGGCGCCGTCGCGGGCGCGCCCGTTCAGTCGAGCTGCGAGACGATCATCACGCAGTCCTGGAGGGCCTTGGTCGCGTGCCCCTTGCCCTGGGTGTCCTCGACGAGCTGGGTGTTGCCCGGGGTGAAGGTCCGCCAGGTGCCGTCACTGACCCCGCACTCCAGAAGACCGCTGATCAGGGTCATGATCTGGCGGCGCGGCGCGGGGTGGAAGTCGCCCACGTACCCGGCCGGCAGGAAGAGGTAGACGGCCTGCTTGGCCGGCACGCCCTCGGAGACGAAGATCGGCGGCGCGGGCGGGGCGAAATTGACGGCGGTCACCTCCAGCGTTTCGTCGATGAAATGCGATTCGCCGTTCTCGTCGTTGTAGAGACGCGATACGGCGATTTTTGCGGTCTCGGCGCTCACGGGAACTCCCGGGGTATCTGGTGAAGTGGCTCGATCGCCCTTCACTATCCCAGCGGTCACTGATGGGCCCCTGACCGTCCCCCGAATTCGGGTCTCAGAAATCCATCAGCGGCGTGTCAGCGACGGCGTGCCAAGCTGAGTGCAGAGAAAGGCCGTTGGAGAGGTTCCCAAAGCGGCCGAATGGGGTCCGGTGGGTTTGCCCGCCGGACGGGCTCTGCCCACGCAGGTTCGAATCCTGCCCTCTCCGCAGGTGCTCATCCCAGGCACGCGCATCCCGATCCGAACCAAGGGGTGCGCGTGTCTTTGGCATGAGGGGCCCCCGCCGCACCGGCCCGGGCCCCCTCCGGCGCCCCTCCCGTCCCGGACTCGCGGAGCGAGGACGTGTATCCAGCCGATCCGCCCGCGGGTCCGCGTCGACGGATCCGATTCCCTCACCACCCCCGCGCGACCCGACCAGGCGTCGTTTCCCGAGCGACCTTGAGAGACATGGAGACGCAGTTGCCCAGCACCGACAACCACACCGGTCCCGCGATCCGCAGGACCGACGCCGCAGCGCTCGTCGAGGAGGTCTCGTCCTGGCTGACCGTGGACGCCGACGAGATCGACGCCAAGTTCCTCGGCGAACGGGGCCGCGTCGTGGATGCGGTCACCCGGATGAACGCCGCCGCGGTGGCCGGCCCCGACCGGGACGACGCCCACTACCAGCAACAACTCCTGCTGTCGCGGATCTACCAGACGGTGATGCAGATACCGTCGCGGCCCACCGCTGAGGGCTCCGTCCTGCTCCACGAGGTCACCCGCCTGCTGGAGCACGCCACCCTCACCACCGAGGACGCCCACCTGGAAGCCGGGCTGCTGGAGTCCGCGCCGACCGAACCCAAGCAGTTCCTGTCCTGGCTCAAGGGCCTCGTCCGCAAGCACCGCGCCTTCAAGCACCCCTACTACACCGACTTCATCAACCGGGAGGCGCGCAGCGAGGACCTGCGCACGTACGTCATCCAGGAGTCGCTGATCGACGGCCGCTTCGACGACTTCCTCGCGATGATGCAGATCGGCACGGCCGGCGCGAGCAAGATGGAGATCGCCGGCAACTACTGGGACGAGATGGGCAACGGCGACCCCGAGGCCGTGCACACCCACCTCTTCAACAAGATCTACGAGGTCTTCGACGTCCGTGCCGAGGACCTCGAAGCCGCCATGACCACCACCGACCTCCACTCGGGCAACCTCGCGGTGCTGCTCTGCCGTTACCGGCACCTCTACCCGGAGGCGGTCGGCTTCCTCGGGATGACGGAGTGGCTGGCCCCCGACCGGTTCCGCAACGTCGTCCGCGCCTGGGAGCGGCTCGGGCTGCCCGAGGTCGGCATCACCTACCACCGGCTGCACATCACCATCGACTCGCAGCACGCGGCGGGCTGGTTCCACAACGTGGTCATCCCGAGCGCCGACACCCCCTACATGCGCCGGGGCATCGCCCGCGGCGCCCTGTGGCGGGCCAACTCCTCCGCCCGCCACCTCGACGAGCGCCTGGAACTGGCGCGGCTGTCCGCCGAGCGCACTCCCGTCGCCGCGGGCTGACGGTCGTGGCGCCGCCGAGCGGGCACGCGCTGCGCGAGCACGGGTTCGCCCTCATGGGGCTGCCGCCCGTGCCCGCGGTGGTCGCCGCCGGCTTCGGGGACCTCCCGCGGCGGCCCCTGCGGCTGCGGATGTCCTGGACGGCCGACGACGACTGGCTGTTCCAGTACGTCCCCCGCGCCGCGCCCGTCGGGCCCGCGAGCCCCGTACGGGACCTCGCGGAGCGGCGGCTCGCGGCGGGGTTGTCGGCCCTGTTGCGCTCCACCCTCAGCGGGCCGTGGCTCGACATCCACGCCGACTGGCTGATCGACCTGCACCGGGTCCGCACCGTCGCCCCCGCCGGGGAGGCGGTGCGGGTGGAGCCGCCCGGGCCGCGACCAGCCGGTTGCGCGTTCGGCCTGGTGGCGGTGGTCGGCCGCGAGGGTACGGGGAGCCTGCGCTCCCGGCTGTACGGTCCCGGGCGCGTCGGGCCGCTCGTGGAGGCGGCCCCCGCGCCCGGGCAGGGGATCCTGCTGGACCGGCGGGCCGTCGTCGACGACCGGCACGAGCTGCTGGCCGGGGCCGGCGGTCCGGTGGTCCAGGACCTCCTGGTCGCGCACCTCTCCGGCGCCTCCGGTCAGGTGGAGGCGGCGCCCGGCCCGGCCCTGCGGCGGCGCCCGATGCTGGTGCGCGGGCCGACGGGCACCGTGGTGCACACCCGGCCGGCCCTGCGCTGAGACCGGTCCGGCCCCGGGCGGGGCGGTGGGGCCCCGGGCGGGGCGGTGGGGCCCCCCACCGCCCCGCCTTCCGCGCGCCCCGGGTCCGGTCACGGCCGCGCCCCCGTACGGCAATCCGTACGGGGACGCGGGCGGGGAGGAGGTACGGGGTCTCAGGACGCGGCGGCTCCTTCCCGCAGCAGGGCGTCGAGGCGGGCGAGGCCCTCGTCGCTCGCGCGGGCCGCCGCCAGGTCGTCGGGGTCGGCCGCGCAGGCCTGGAACTGCTCGACGACGAGCAGGCCCTGGGCCCGGATCTCCTCGTCGGCGGGCGAGGTCGGAGACGTCGGGGTCGGAGACGTCGGGGACGTCGGGGTCGGGTGCATCGGGGGCCTGCCTCTCAGACCGCGTTGCAGGCGCGGAAGACGTGGACCAGCGCGGGCAGGCTGGCCCGGTGCTGGAAGGCGATGTACTCCGGCAGCACCGCGGAGGGCGCCCACTTCTGCTTGTACTCCAGCTGCGTGCGCGCCGGGTAGATGTGCGCGCCGTGCTCCCACAGGTGCCGCATGAACCAGTGGAAGCCCTGGCTGTGGCCCGGGAACTGGGGGGCCGTCAGCGAGGTGAAGGGGGTGAAGCCGAAGTGCAGCCAGCGGGTGCCCTCGGCGGTGAACACGTCGATGGCCGCCTTGTTCAGGGCCTCCATCACCCCGGGCGGGGAGTCGGGCTGCCGCCGGCTCAGGTCGTGCATCCAGCCGGGCTTCGGCCCGTAGACGGGCGCGTAGGAGACGTAGCCGATCAGTCGGTCGTCCTGGACGGCGGCGAAGAGCCGTCGCAGCGGCTGGTAGCGGCCGCCGGTCTCGCCGACGAGGAACTCCAGCGGTTTGACGCCCTCGCCCTTGGTGGCGAGCCAGGCGGTGTCGAGCGCGGCGATCCGGTCGGCGTACTCCTCGTACGGGACCTCGCGGATCTCCAGGCCGCTGCGCAGCGCCCGGGAGATCTTGTTGCGCAGCTGCATGAA
The DNA here is from genome assembly GCF_040651775.1 of Streptomyces sp. NPDC048383. Classification (NCBI taxonomy): domain Bacteria; kingdom Bacillati; phylum Actinomycetota; class Actinomycetes; order Kitasatosporales; family Streptomycetaceae; genus Streptomyces; species Streptomyces sp. NPDC048383. The sequence goes on along the minus strand of NZ_JBEZKS010000044.1, from coordinate 58,921 downwards.
CTTGGTGCCGGCCAGGGTGAAGGTCTCCAGGTCGACGGCGTAGGAGGCGCCCATCTGGTTCACGGTGAAGCCCTGGTCGACGTAGACGTCGGCGTCCGCGCCCTGGAGTTGTACCGACACGATCTCGCGGCCCTGTTCGGCGGCGAAGGCGGTGAAGCCGGCCAGGAGTCGGGCGCGGGGTCCGTCGGGGCCGGCCGGGGCGAAGGGGGCGAAGGGGCCGCCGAACTGCACCAGGTAGCGGCCCACGGGCCGGTGGACGATGATCCCGGGCTCGTCCGGCAGCCGGAAGTAGCTGTTCCCCTCACTGAAGGCAAAATACGCGCTCGGATTTCCGGCGTCCGCGTACTGCCGGATGGCGTCGAGGGCGACATCCGTCTCCAGAATCGTTCCGGTCATTTCAGATCCATTCTCCCGCGAGCACTTCCCCACTTATGGCACGGGTGGCGCGCGTCCACAAGTGCCGGAGGGGTTCCCGGTCAGCCGCCCGTCAGGGACAAGTCAGTTGAAACCCCTGGTCAGATGGGTGTCAGGCCTCAGTCAGACGCTGGATGGAACACTTCTTTCCGAATATTGCCTTTCGGATCGCGGGAAATGTCCCGACCGGTCCGGAGGAGAATTCCGAGAGAGCCCGAGGAGAAAACGCCGATGCGTTCCCTGACGACAGCACGCGGGATCTGCGAGCAATTCCATCCAGGTCTTCTCGACGCGCTGGAGAACCTGCCGCTGACCTCCGCCGACGGTGGGGCGCGGGAGAGCGCGGACAGCCCGGTGCTGGAGCTGTACCGCGAGCACGGCGGTCCGGGGCTGCTCGTGCCGGCCGCGTACGGAGGCGCGGCCGCGGGGCCGTTGGAGGCGGTGCGGGTGCAGCGGGCCGTGGCCGCGGCCTCGCCCTCGTTGGGGGTGGCCTCGACGATGCACCACTTCACGGTGGCGATGCTGTTCCGGCTGGCGGAGGTCACCGACCGGCTCACCCCGAGCCAGCTGAAGGTGATGACGGCGGTGGCCTCGGACGGGCTGCTGCTGGCGTCCGGTTGGGCGGAGGGGCGCACCAGTCAGAACATCCTGGCGCCGTCGGTCGTCGCGGAGCGCACCGCGGGCGGGTACCGGGTCAACGGGTCGAAGAAGCCGTGCAGCCTGTCCCGTTCGATGGACGTGCTGACGGCCAGTGTGGCGGTGACGGACGAGGACGGGCGCTCCGGTCTGGCGCTGATGCTCATTCCGGCGTCCTCGCCGGGCATCACGACCCGGCCGTTCTGGGGGACGCCCGTGCTGGCGGCCGCGCAGAGCGACGAGGTCGTGTTCACCGACGTCGACGTGCCGGCCGACCTCGTCATCCACAGCACCCCCGAGGACGCCGACCGGCTCGACGACCTGCAGACGGCCGGGTTCACCTGGTTCGAGCTGCTCGCCACCGCCACCTACGTGGGCGCCGCCTCGGAGCTCGTCGCCCGGGTGGTCGCCGGCGGCCGCGGCACGGCCGACGAGCGGGCGCGGTTGGTGGTCCGGCTCGACGCCGCGGTCGCCCTCGTCGAGGGCGCGGCCCGGGCGCTGGAGGACGGCACCGAGGGCGACGAGGCGGTGGCGGCGGTGCTGACCGCCCGCTACGCCTCGCAGGACCTGCTGGCCTCGGCCGTCGACCAGGCCGTGGAGATGCTCGGCGGGATGGCGTTCATCCGTTCCGCGGACGTGGCGTACCTGGCGGGTGCGGTCCGCGCTCTGGCCTTCCACCCGCCGTCGCGCGCGAGCGTGGCCGCGGAGCTGGCCGACTACTTCGCCGGCAGCCCCCTGCGGCTGTCCTGATCAGCCGCCCCGCCCCGCTGCCCCGATCCGCTGCCCCGTCGGAAAGGACACCCCTGATGGACATCAAGAACCCGGTCGAGTCACCGGTCACGTTCAACCTGCACCGCGCCGAGTACCTGGTCGCCTTCGCCGTGACGATCGGCCTGATCCTGTGGCACTTCACGGACATCCGGTGGTTCGCGGCGATCGGCCTGTTCCTCTACATCGACCTGTTGGGCTACATCCCGGGGGCCATCGCCTACCGGCGCAGCCCGGACGGGCGGATCCACAAGGCGTACTACGTCCTGTACAACACGATGCACAGCCTGCTCAGCGTGGCTCTCGTCGGGGTGCTGTGGATGTGGCTGATCGGACCCGAGTGGGCCCTGTTGGCGCTGCCGTTCCACGTGTTCGGCGACCGGGGCGTCTTCGGCAACTTCCTCAAGCCGTTCGGGTTGCCCTTCGAGCCGGTGCCGACGCCGCTGGTCGACCGGGTGACGGCGATGCTCAAGCGGCGCGCGGCGACCGACGGCCCGGTGCCGCTGCCCTACGAGGAGCAGGCCGCCGCCCCCGGCGCCGCCGCGGCGGTCGGGGCGCACCGGTGAGCCGCTACCCGGCCTGGCTCACGGACCGTTCGGGGACGGCGCCCGCGGAGGGGTACGAGGATCCGGAGGCGGCCCGGCTGGCGTTGCGCCGGTTGGCGTCGGGCGTGACGGTGTTGACCGTCAGCCAGGGCGGGGTCCGGCACGGCACCACGGCGAGCGCGGTGGTGACCCTGTCGCGGGACCCGCTGGTACTGGGGGCCTGCCTGCGGCCCACGTCGACGTTCGCCTCGCTGGTGCGCAGGGCGGGCCGGTTCTCGGTGAACGTGCTGTCCTCGGCGCAGAACGACGTGGCGCGGCGGTTCGCGAACCCGGGACGGCCGCTCGGGGACGCCCAGTTCGAGGGCTTCGACTGGTCCACCGACCCGCTCACGGGCGCTCCGCTGCTCGGCGGGAGCCTGGCCCACATGGCCTGCCGGATCCTCGGCTGGCACCAGGTCGGCGACCACGACATGCTCCTCGCCGAGGTGACGGGCGGCAGCCACACCGTCAACTCCCCCATGCTCAGCTTCGCCGGCCGCATGCACAGCGCCGCCGTCACCCCCGCGGCGTCCTCGGGCGCGTCGCCCGCCGCCGTTCCCACCGTTTCCGTCTCTCCCAGCGAGGTGTCATGACCACCGTTCCGCAGATCCCCGTCGAGGCCGACTGGGACCGAGCGCCCAACCTGTTGGACGGCGCGCAGGAGATGACCCTGACCGCCGACGAGTGCGACCTCGGCTACTGGCTGTCGGCCGTCGCCCAGGGCACCCTGCGCGGGCGGGCCGAGGCCGGCCACGACGCCGTCACCCCCGACCACATGCGCGAGGACGGTCCGCTGCGCCGGGCGCTGGTGCTGGAGCTGGGCAACCGGTCGCTGGCCGAGTCCCGGGCGGTGGAGGTGCTGTCCCACTACGTGATCGGGGCGCCGGGCGTCGTCGAGCAGGAGTTCTTCGCCACGCAGGTCGTCGACGAGGCCCGGCACGCGATGGTCTTCCGCAAGCACCTGGTGGACCTCGGGGTGCCCGCGGCGGGGCTGCTGGACTTCATCAGGGAGCAGGGCGTCGACTACACGCGGCGGGTGTTGAACCCGATCGCCGAGTTCGCGACGAGCGTGGTCCGCGACGAGGGCGACTTCATCGGCGCGGTCGCCGTGTTCACCATCGTCATCGAAGGGGTGCTGGCGCCCGCCGCCGAGCTCAGCGAACGCAAGTGGACGCTCCTGGACCCGGCCGCCGCCGAGATCGCGCGCGGCGCCTCGATCGACGAGATCCGGCACCTGACCGTGGGCAGCTCCATCGTGCGCGAGCACCTGGCGCGCGATCCCTCGTACCGGCCGCAGCTGATCGAGCTGATCCGGCGCGGTCGGCAGCTGTGGGACGAGCTGCCGTCGGAGGAGTTCGTACTGGAACGCGAGGAGCTGTTCCAGGAGGGCATGTTCGCCCACGCCGAGCTGCTGGACGGGTACGAGGTCTTCCCCGGCTGCAAGCTGCTGGAGACCACCCCGAAGCAGCGCTACGACCTCGCCGAGCGGTGGACCGACGACATGGCGGAGGTGCGGCTGCCGTACATGGGCGTCCCGGAGGCCGTCGACATCATCCGCAACCACCCGCGGTGAGCCGCTGACGGCGGGCGCCGCCGCGCACGTCACCGCGCCATCGCGCACGTCACCGCGCCATCGCGCACGTCACCGCGCCATCGCGCACGTCACCGCGTCACCGCGCACGTCACCGCGCCATCGCGTCACCGACGAGGACCGAGGAGCCGTCATGCACGACCCGCACGCCCTGTTGCAGGACGCGGCCGGGGCCGACCTGGCCCGCCGCGGACACCACCTGGACCGCGCCGCCCTGCGCGAGCTGACCGACCTGCGCTCCCGGCTCATCGCCGAACGCGACAAGCTGCGGGCGGAGCAGAACCGCTCCGCCCGCAGCGGGGTGCGGCCCGACGCGGCCGGGCGCGCCCGGATCCAGGAGACCAAGGAGCGCCTGCGGTCGGTGTCGGAGGAACTGGGGGTGGCCCAGGAGTCGCTGGACGCGCTACTGCTGGCCGTCCCCAACCGGCCCTACCCGGACGTCCCCGACGGCACCGAACAGGATCCGCCCGTGGTGCGGCGGGTCTTCGGTGAACCTCCGGGCTTCGACTTCACCCCGCGCGACCACGTGGACGTCGGAACCCGGCTCGGCATCCTCGACCCGGTGCGGGCCGCGAAGCTGTCGGGCTCGCGCTTCGCGGTGACCCGGGGCGCGGGGGCCCGGCTGGAGCGGGCGCTGGCGTCGTTCCTGCTGGACCTGCACACCGGGGAGCACGGGTACGTGGAGCACGGCGTGCCGCACCTGGTGAACCGGGAGACGATGACGGGCACCGGGCAGCTGCCGAAGTTCGCCGACGACCTGTTCGCGACGGACGCCGCCGACCGGGAGCTGTTGCTGATCCCGACGGCCGAGGTGCCGCTGGTCAACCTGTACCGCGGGGAGACCCTCCAGGACGCCGAACTCCCCCTGGCACTGACCGCGTTCACGCCCTGCTACCGGGCGGAGGCGGGCTCGTACGGGCGGGACACCCGGGGGCTGGTGCGGCTGCACCAGTTCGAGAAGGTCGAACTGGTACGGATCTGCCATCCCGACCGGTCGCGGGAGGAGCTGGAGCTGCTGGTGGGGCACGCGGAGAGCGCGCTGCGCCGGTTGGGGCTCGCGCACCGGGTGGTGGAACTGCGGGCCGGGGACCTCGGGTTCGCCGCCCGCCGGACGTACGACATCGAGGTGTGGCTGCCGGGCCAGGGCACCTACCGGGAGATCTCCTCGTGCTCCGACTGCGGGGACTTCCAGGGGCGCCGGGCCGGCATCCGGGTCCGCGACCGGGACGGCGGCAAGGCGTTCGCGGCGACGCTGAACGGTTCGGCGCTGCCGATCGGCCGGACCCTCGTCGCGATCCTGGAGCAGTACCAGTGCGCGGACGGCTCGGTGAACGTGCCGCCCGCGCTGGTTCCGTACACGGGTTTCACCGCGATCGCCGCGGACGGCACGGCGGTGCCGGCCGGCCCGGCGGGTACGGGGGCGCTCAGCGGGGCCGCGTGAGCAGGGCCCCCCGAGCACGGTCGCGGTCCCCGTCGAGGCCCCGGTCGCGGTCCCCGTCGCGGTCCCGGTCCGGCCACGGCAGGACCGTGACCGGGGCGAGGTCCCGGGACACGAAGGCGGTCATGGCCCAGGGCGCGTCACGACGGGTCGGGCGGAGTTCGGTCCGGCCGTGCCAGGGGGCGCGGCCGTGGCCGTTGATCCCGCGCAGGGTGACGGCGCCGTCCGGGCCGAAGTCCAGGTCGACCTCGCGGGCGCCGTCGGTGAGGCCCCGGCCGGTGGCCTTGACCGCGGCCTCCAGCAGGGTCCAGGCGTGGAAGAAGGTCTCCGGGGTCGCGCTCGCCGGCACGCCCGGGTAGACGAAGGTGAGCACGTCCAGGTTGGTGGTGGCCGGGCGGACCAGTTCCACGTCCACCCCCACCGGCCCGGTCTCGGTGGCCCCGAGCAGCAGCAACCCGTCGGAGCGGGACCAGCTGATGTGGGTGCCGGGTTGGTCGGGCAGGTACGGCTTGCCCGCCGGGTCGTAGTGGATGCGCAGCTCGGGCGCGGGGACGCCGAGGCGGTCGGCGAGCAGCCGGCGGACGGTGAGCCGGGCGCGGTAGAAGCGGTGGGCGGCCCGGGCGTGGACGAACTCGGCGCCGCGCCGCAGCTCGTCCTCGGTGAGGCCCTCGGGATAGTGCGCGCTGATGTCGGTGGGGTCCACCCGGTCGAGGTCGACCAGCCATGCGTCCATCGTGCTCCTTCCATGGCTTCCATCGGTACGGTCCTTCGTCGCGGAAGGGGCGGCCTACAGGGAGAACACCTGTGTGGCGGAGAGCGCCGGGTCGCCGGGGCGGACGTGGAGCCGGCCGGCGGCCGGGTGCATGACGACGGCGGCGACGGTGCGTTCCGCCCGGATGTCCCCGCCGTCGGGGACCCGCAGCGGCTCCTTCGCGAGCAGCGCGAAGTGGTCCTCGGCGCCGGCGTCGGCGTTCAGTGCGGCGAGCGCGGCGTCGGCCGCGCGCAGTCGGCGCACCGAGGAGTTCCGGGCGAACACGTTCAGCTCGTCGGCCGGGGCGAAGTCCGGGTGGAGGAAGTGGTTGGTGTGGGCGAGGCCGCCCGGTCCGGCTTCCCGTACGCGCAGTTCCCCGTCGAGGTGTTCGACGTACAGGGCCCGCTCGGGGTCGCACAGCATGAGGGAGCGGGAGCTGGCCAGCGGCAGGTCGGCGAGGATCTTGAGGGCCTCGTCGACGCCGCCGGCCCGGTCCAGGAGGTGGCGGATGGCGAGGTACGGGGGGACGCCGGGGCGCCAGGTGCCGCCAAGGACCAGGTTGAGGCCGACGGCCAGGCCGTCGCTGTTGAGGCCGAGGTAGCCGAGGAGCCCGGCGAAGCTGAGGACCAGCGAGCGGCGGGGTGAGTCGGCGCGGGCGGTCTCCATGACGGCGATGTGGCTGTCGAGGTTCCCGTTGAGGTCGACGGTCTGGGCGAGGACGGGTGCGCCGCCGGCGGTGGTGCGGGCGTAGGTGGTGCAGTCGCCGGCCGTGCGGACCTTGGAGTAGCCCATGATTTCGCGACGGAGCTGGAGCAGCCAGGCCTCGTCCTCGCCGATCCCGGCGCCCTCGGCGAGGCCCGCGACCTCCTCGGCGAGGTCGGGCAGGGCCGCCGCCACCTCCGCCCGGTGGGCGGAGACGGTCGGCAGCAGGTCGGACAGGGTCCGGGGTCGTGCGCCGAGGTGGTTCAGCCGGGCCAGGCCGTCGTCGAGGAAGGCCCGCAGGGGGGCGGCGAGTGCCCGGCCGTGGGCGCGGCCGATGTCGCGGGGGGCGCCGCCGGCCCGTATGAGGGTGATGCCGCCGGCGGTCACGCCGGTACGGCCTTCTTCGGGCCGCGGGCGAGGGCCTCGCGGACGGTCGGCCACTCGGCGCGCAGGACGCTGTAGAAGACGGCGTCGCGGCGGCGGCCGCCCGGCATGAAGTTGTAGCTGCGCAGGGTGCCTTCTTCGGTGGCGCCGATGTTCGCGAGGCCGCGGCGGGCCTGGACGTTGAGGACGTCGGTCTTGAACTCGGCGCGTTCGACACCGAGCACCTCGAAGGCGTGGGTCAGCAGCAGCGCCTTCGCCCAGTGGTTGACGCCGCGGCCGCGGAAGTCCCGGCCGAGCCAGGACCAGCCGATCTCCAACCGGCGGTCGGCCTCCGCCATGTTGCCGAAGCTCATGCTGCCCGCGATGCGGCCGCTCTCCTTGTCGGTGATCACGTACACGGCGCGGCGGCCGGCGGCGTGGTCGGCGAGGTTGACGTCGAAGAAGGACTCGAAGTCGGCCTCGGTCTCGACGGCGGTGACGAAGTAGCGCCAGATGGCCGGGTCCATGGCGACGGCCCGGACGCCCTCGCGGTCGGCCTCGGTGATCGGGGTGAGGCGCACCCGGTCGTTCTCCAGGACGGCGGCGGCGTGGTCGGCCCAGGCGGCGTGGTCGGTCGAGGCGGCGTGGTCGGTCGAGCTCATGGTTCAGGCTCCGGTGGTCGCGTAGTGGCGGGTGAGGGCGTCGGTGACGTCGCGCAGCGTACGCATGACGGCGAGGTCGTGCTCGGTGAAGTGGGCGAGGTCCACTTCGGTCTCCTCGCACACCTCGGTGAGGAAGAGGACCTTGTTGAGGGAGGTCAGGCCGTAGGCGGCGACCATGTCGGCGTCGAGGTCGAGGTCCTCGGGCTCGACCTCGGGGATCAGGACGAGGGACAGCTGGGCGCGGGCGGCCTCTTCTACGAGCTGGGTGTCAGGCATGGATTCCGGCCTCCTGGTCGTGCAGCGGGATGTGGTGGGCGGCCGCGATGGCGGGCCGTTTGGGTTTGTACTGCGAGGTCAACAGGCCGTTGTCGATGCTGAACGGCGGATCGGCGACGAGGACCCTGCTGATCCGCTCGTCGGGTCCGCCGGCGGCGTTGACGACGGCGAGGCGGGCGGCTATGGCGGCGCGGTCGGCGGGCAGCGCGGCCGGCGACACCACGGCGACGAGGTCGGTCTGGGTGGGGCTGAACAGGACGCATTCGGCGACGGCCGGGTCGGCCCGCATCAGTTCCTCGATCGGCCGGACGATGACCTTCTTGCCGTTGTCGAGGACGATGACGTCGTCGGCGCGGCCCCGCACGAACAGGTAGCCGTCCTCGTCGAGCCGGCCGAGGTCGCCGGTGCGGACGGTGCCGTCGGCGTCGAACACCTTCTCCGTGTCGCCGGGGAGGGCGTACGCGTAGTGGTTGTTGACGGGGTGGGTGCTGCGGACGCTGATGACGCCGTCCTCGCCGATCAGCACCTCCTTGCCGCGCACCACCCGGCCGACGCTGCCCTCCCGGTGGGCGCCGGGGTGGTTCTTGGTGACGATGCAGGTCTCGTTGAGGCCGTAGCCCTCGAAGAGGGGCAGGCCGACGTCGGTGAAGAAGCGGAGCACGGCCGGGGAGGCGGGGGCGGAGCCGGTCCACAGGTAGCGGATCCGGTCGCCGAACAGGGCCCGGGCGGCCTTGCGCGGGTCCTGGCCGGCGGAGCGGCGCAGCCGGCCCTCGATCTGCCGGCGGGCGCTCTCGTAGAAGGCCGGTACGCCCATGACGACGGTGGGACGGACGCGGCGCAGGGTGGCGAAGGCGGCTTCGTAGGTGGTGAGGGTGACGTCGTGGCCGTGCAGCAGCGCGGAGTACACCCAGTAGCGCTGTTGGAGCAGGGAGAGCGGGAGGAAGACGAAGAGGTCGTCGCCGGGGCCGTGCGCGAAGATCTCCTGGACGGCGGTGAGGGAGCTGTCGATGCTGCCGGCGGTGGCGCCGAGCCCCTTGGGGACGCCGGTGCTGCCGGAGGTGAACTTGATGGTGGTGACGTCCAGGAACCCCCAGTGGACGGGCGGCAGGGGCCGGTGGGGGGCGCCGTCCGCTTCGGTCAGGCCGAGGATCGGGTCGGTGCCGAGGACGCCGGCCGGCCACGCGAGGTGCTGCTCGGCGGACGGGTCGGCGGGGTCGGCCGACGGTTGGGCGGGCCCGGTCGGGGCGGCCCGGTCGGTGAACAGCAGGCGCAGGCCGTAGCGGTCCATCAGCTCGGCGGACGGGGTGAACTTGCCCGGCTCCAGGCCGGCCGTCTGCGCGCCGAGGCGCAGCGCGGCCAGGTCGAGCAGGACCCACTCCAGGCTGTTCGCGGCGAGGATCCCGATGCGGTCGCCGGGGCCGATGCCGTGGGCGTCGCGCAGGTGGTGGGCGAGGCGGCCGGAGCGTTCGTACAGTTCCCGCAGTTCGATCGTGCGGGTGCCGTCGAGGCGGGCGACGGAGATGCTGCCGGCGGCGGGCGGTCCGTCGATGATCCGCCGGAGGGTGTCGGGCCCGGCGGCCGGTGCGCCTGCGGCCTCGGGGCGGGCGGGCGCCGGTGCGGGCGTCGTGCCGGTCATCGGGGCACCTCCGGGCGCAGTACGGCGGCCATGGCGCGGACGGTGTCGACCTCGGCGAACCGGTCGAGGGTGAGGGTGACGCCGAACCGTTTGCGGGCCGCGGTCAGGATCCGGGCCGCCGCGATGGAGTCGCCGCCGAGGGAGGCGAGGGTGTCGAGGGCGCCGACGTCGGGGCGCCGCAGGACGGTGGACCAGATGTCGCAGAGCACCTTCTCGGCCTGGTTGGCGGGGGCGCTGCCGCCCGCCTGCGGGGCGGGCGCCGCCGGTTCCTCGGCGCCGAGCGCGGCCAGCTTCGTACGGTCGACCTTGCCGTTCTTCGTCAGCGGCAGCGAGCCGTGCCAGACCAGCGTCGCGGGCAGCATGTAGTCCGGCAGGTCGGCGCGCAGCGCCCGGCGGACCTCGTCGAGGTGCGGGCGGTGGGAGCCGGCGGGAACGAGGTGGGCGACGAGCCGGTTGCCGTGCGCGGCGACGACGGCCCGGGTGACGTCGGCGAGTGCGGCGAGCCGGGTCTCGACCTCGCCGGCCTCGATGCGATATCCGTTGATCTTGATCTGGAAGTCGCTGCGACCGAGGATCTGGATGTTCCCGTCGGGCAGGTACCGGCCGAGGTCGCCGGTGCGGTAGAGGCGTTCGCCGCGCGCCTCGTCGGTGAAGAACCGTTCGGCGGTGCGCTGTTCGTCGCCCCAGTAGCCGCGGGCGAGGCCGGTGCCGGCGGCGACGATCTCCCCGGTGACCCAGTCGGGGGCGTCGAGGCCGTTCCGGTCCAGGACGTAGGCGCGGTTGTTGGCGTTGGGCCGCCCGTACGGGATGGACTCGCTGCCGTCCTCCTCCTCGCCGACGGGGTGCAGGATGTTCCAGATGGTCGTCTCGGTGGGGCCGCCGAGGGAGACCACCTCCAGGCCGGGCGTCATCACGCGCAGCGCGGCGGGCAGTGCGGGCGGGATCCGGTCGCCGCTCATCATGACGAGGCGCAGGGCGGGCGGCGGTGAGCCGTCGGCGCGGGCCTGCTCGTGCAGGAGTCCGGCGATGGCGGGGACGGAGTTCCACACGCTGACCCCGTGCTGTCGGCACAGGTCGAGCCAGTGGGCGGTGTCGACGGCCTTGTCCTGGTCGGGCATGACGAGGGCCGCGCCCGCCGACAGGGCGCCGAAGACGTCCCAGACGGAGAGGTCGAAGTTGAAGGCGCTGATGGCGAAGAAGCGGTCGTCGGGGGTGATCCGGAAGCGGGTGTGGCAGTCGGCGACGACGTTGGTGACGTTGCGGTGGGTGACCATGACGCCCTTGGGGGCTCCGGTGGTGCCGGAGGTGTAGAGGACGTACGCGAGGTCGTCGGGGTGGGAGCCGGGCAGCCGGTCGGGGACCTCGGCGCGGCCGGTGGCGGGTCCGGTGGCGGGTCCGGTGAGGTCGAGGGTGGGCAGGGAGGCGCGGAGTCCGGTGTCGGGCGGGGCGGTGTCGGTGAGCACGCACCGCACCCGGCCGTCGGCGAGCATGTAGTCCTGCCGGGCGGCGGGCAGGCCCGCGTCGACGGGCAGGTAGGCGGCCCCGGCGAGGACGGTGGCGAGGATGCCGATGATCTGCTCGGGTCCGCGCCGCATGACGAGGCCGACGAGTTCGCCGCGGCCCACCCCGTGGGCGCGCAGCCAGCCGGCGGCGGTGGCGGCCCGGTGCAGGAGTTCGCCGTAGCGGACGGTCCGGTCGGCGGTGAGGATCGCGGGCGCTCCGGGGGTGCGGGCGGCCCGCGCGACGATGGCGTCGCCGAGCATCTCGTCGGGCAGGGCGACGGCCGTGTCGTTGGCGGCGAGCCGGCGGGCGCGTTGCGCGGGCGGCAGCAGGTCGAAGCCGTGGCGCTGCCATGCGGGCGCGTCGACGAGGGTTTTGAGGAGGGTGGTGTAGCCGTGCGCCAGGTCGTCGAGGAGGCCCTCGCAGAACAGTTCGTCGAGTCCGTCGAGTTGGACGACGAGCCCGCCGTGCTGCTCCATGGCGAAGGCGTTCAGCCATACCTGGGGGGTCTGGCTGACGGAGAAGACCTCCTTGCCGAACAGTTCCAGGGTCGAGCCGTCGACCTCGCTGCTGACGTGTCCGATGGCGCTGTTGAAGGTGTACGGCATGCGGGCGCCGGCCAGTCCGCCGCGTCGGCGGGCCAGTTCCTTGAGGACCTCGATGCCGGAGAAGTGCCGGTGGTCCATGTCGGTGTGCAGTTGTTGTTGGAGGGCGCGGGCGCGTTCGGCGAAGGTCAGGCTCCGGTCGGTGGCGGCCTCGACGAGGAGGGTGTCGGAGAACGGTCCGATGGCCTCGAAGATCCGGGGGTGGATCGGCGGCCGGTTGGCGACGGTGGTGGTGAGCGTGAAGCGTTCGCCGGCGCCCCAGGTGGCGAGGGTTTCGGCGTACGCGGCGAGCAGCAGGGCGGAGGGCGTCAGTCCGGCCTCGGCGGCCCGTTCCTTGAGCGCGGTCCAGGCCGGACGGTCCAGCCGGACGGCGCGTTGGGTGAACCGCGAGCCGGAAAGGGCGGCGGGGCTGGTGCGCAGCGGCAGGTCGGGGTGGGGGGCGAGGTCGTCGGCGCGGGCCGTCCAGTAGTCGCGGGAGCGGCGGGCGGGGGCCCGGTCGCGGGCGGCTTCGAGGGCGGCGACGTAGTCCTCGAAGGGGAGTTCCTCGCAGGGGACCTCCTCGGGGGCGTCGGCGGCGGGGCTGCGGTAGGCGTGCCACCAGGCGCGGAAGAACAGGAACATGCTGATCCCGTCCATCACGAGGCCGTCGTGGCCGACGTGCAGGACCATCCGGTCGTCGGCGAGGAGGGTGACGTCGACGGTGAGCAGCGGGGCCTGGTCGGCGGGCAGTACCTGGTGGGAGCGCATCTCGCGGAGTTCGGCGCGGATGAGTTCCTGTTGTCGGGGGGTGTGGGCGCGCAGGTCGAGGACGCCGATGCGGGGTCCGTGGTCGGCGTGTTCGGTGACCTGGCGGTCCGCGGACAGGAAGCGGGAGCGCAGGGCGCCGTGGGCGGCGACGACGCCGGCGAGGGCGGTTTGGAGTCGGTCGACGTCCCAGTGGCCCTCGATCTCGTGGAAGACGTGGCTGGCGACGTCCCCCACCTCGAAGACCCCGCTGCGGCCCGCGTAGTAGCCGCGCTGGAGGGGGGTGAGGGGGAAGCCGGGGCCGTGCTCGGCCTCCCGGGCGAGGTGGGCGACGAGGGCGGGCTTGGCCGCCTTGACGCGGGCGATGAACTCGGGGTCCATCCGGTCGCGGTTGCCCTGGATGCGCAGGTCGCCGTCGGTGAGGGTGACGGACAGTCCGCGGCGGCCCATTTCGCGCAGCAGTTGGAGGTGGTTCATCGGGGCTCTCCCGAGGTCAGGGCGGTGACGGCGGCGGGTTCGGCGCGTTCGGCGATGACGGCGGCGAGTTCGGCGAGGGTGCCGCCGTGCAGGAGTTCGTCCATGGACAGGTCGACGTCGAGGGCGTCGAGGATCTGGTACTGGACGGTGACGGCCTGGAGGGAGCCGGCGGCGAGCTGGGTCAGGGTGCGGTCGGCGATCGGCTCGTCGTCGCCGAGCCGCAGGACGGTACGGGCGATGTGGGTGAGCCAGGGCGTCAGGGCGGGTTCGGCGGCCGGTTCGGCGGCGCCCGCGGCGGCCGGTCCGGCGTCGGGCGACGGCTGGAAGAACACGGCGTCGGCGAGGTCGACGGCGCTGCCGGGGGTGAGGAGTTCGACGGTACGGGGCCACGTGCTCGGGGCGTCCTGGCCGAGGGCGGCGGCGAGCCGGGCGGCGAAGCGGGGCATGACGGGGGCGGCGGCGTGCGCGAGGAGGCGGGCGGCCGCCAGTTCCAGGGCGACGGCGGTGCGGTTCTCCGCCTCCCAGCCCGGGGTGTCGGTGAGGAGGCCTTCGGCACGGCCGAAGCGGAGGGTGTCGCGGACGATGCCGTCGAGTTCGGCGGCGGCCTGGTTGAGGGAGAACGCGTCGTTCTCCAGGGCCGCGGTGACGGCGCCGAGGCGGGTTCCGAGCCGGGCGAGGAACGCGGAGTGCTCGGGCGTCCAGTTGCCGGCGTCGGGAGCGCGCCCGTCGTGGTGCTTGGCGACGCGGGCGCCGAGGTCGGTGAGCCAGTGCTGCCAGGCTCCGATGAGGGTGTCGTTCAGGGTGGCCTCGTAGGCGACGCGCGTGTAGTCGGTGCGCAGGCCCTCGGGGCGGGTGGCGGCGAGGAAGTAGCGGACGGCGTCGACGGTGTCGGGGCCGAGGACGTCCTTGCCCCAGATGGCGTGCCGCCGGCTGGTGGAGAACTTGGCGCCTTCGAGGAGGTAGAACTCGTTGACGTGGTAGTCGATGTCGGGGTTCCAGCCGGGAAAGGCGAGCCGGTAGAGGACCGGGTAGAGCACCGAGTGGTAGAAGCTGTTGTCGTAGCCGAAGAAGTGGACGATCTTCCAGTCGGGCGCCGGTTCGGCGGCCCGCCAGGACCGGCCGAGGCGGGCGCCCAGGGACTGGATGCCGTGCAGGAACCCGTAGCTCATCTCGGGCCAGACCCAGATGACCTGGCCCTCGGTGGCCGTCTCGCGGGGTTCCACGCCCCAGTGGGAGGGGTGGGTGAGGGGGATGTCGACGCGGGGGCGGCGGAAGAGGCGGTCGGCGAGCTCGCGGAGCCGGGCGGGGACGCGGCCCGTGCGGTGGTGGGAGCGGACCTCGCCGGCGAAGGTGTGCAGCGGCAGCGTCCAGCGGGCGGTCGGCGTGCTGCGGGGCGCGGCGGTGGAGAGGGCGGAGCGCGGGTCGGTGAGGTCGGTGACGGTGTTGGGTTCGCCGCACTCCTCGCAGATGTTCCCGTTGGTGGGGTTGGCGCAGCCGGGGCAGCCGCCCTTGACGTCGGCCTCGTAGAGGTACTGGCCGGTCGTGGCGTCGTGCAGGGCGTCGTGTGCGGTGACGGCGACCTCGCCGGAGGCGACGACGCGGCCGAAGAAGTCCTGGAGGCCCTCTCGGTAGTCGGGGTCCTGGTCGGTGACGGTGTACTGGTCGAGGGGGATGTCCATCAGCCGCAGGGTTTCGGCGATCTCGGCGCTGTAGTGCGCGGCGGTCTCGGCGGGGGTGCGGCCATCGGCGCGGGCGGCGCCGAGGACGTAGCTCTGGTAGTCGTCGCTGCCGGTGAGGTGGTAGGCCTCGGCGCCGTTCATGCGCTGGTAGCGGGTGAAGGCGTCGGCGCCGAGGTAGGGGCCGCCGAGGTGGCCGAGGTGCAGGTCGCCGTTGGGGGTGGGCGGGGTGGAGAAGACGAAGACGGGCCGGTCGCCGAAGCCCTTGCGGGCGGGGTCGGCGGCGGAGACCGCGGCGCGTTCGGCGTCGCGCCAGTACTGGGTGAAGAAGACGAGGTCCCCGGCGTCGGGGCCGCCGGTGTTCTCCAGGACGTGCGACTCGAACGGTTCGAAGAGGACGACGGTGCCGGGGGCGGCCGGGTGGCGTTCGCCGTCGATGACGAACTCCCCCTGCCCGGCGGTGATCACGAACAGTTCGGTCTCGTCGTGGCGGTGGTGGTCGGTGGCCCGACCGGGTGCGATCCGGCCCCAGCCGGCGGGTGTGCCGAGGCCCTCCACACCGCTCATGTCGATGCCGAACGCCTGTTCCAGGACGTCGGCGTCATAACTGGCGATGATCATGTCGTGGCCTTTCGCGGGGACGGGCGGGACGGAAGGGACGCGCGAGGTGGCAGGGACGGGATCAGATCGGCGGCGCGGGCGGCGAGCGCCGGCGCGAGGCGGTAGCCGGAGCCGCCGGCCGCGCCCGCGAACAGCAGCCGGCCGTAGGGGTCCAGCGCGGTGACGACCGGGGTGCCGGCGGCCCCGTACGCGTCGCAGAACACCCGGCCGGACCGGCAGTGCGCGGCCAGGCCCGGGGCGTAGCGGGTGAGCAGGGCGCGGGCGTCGCGCAGGTGGCCGGCGGTGAGGGCGGGGTCGACGGTGTCGGGGTCGACGTCCCACTCCTGGCAGGTGTAGCTGAACAGCCAGTGGCCCCGGTGGTGCAGGGGCAGCAGGAAGGCGTCCTCGGCGTGCAGGACGACGGCCCGGTCGCCGGGGGCGCAGGGCACGTCGAGGTGCAGGGCGACGATCTTCTTGACGCGGGCGCCGAGCGGCGCGACGAGCTCGCGCCAGGCGGGCGCGGCGAGCCAGGGCCCGGGGGCGAGGACGACGTGTCCGGCGTCGAGGGAGGCGCCGCCGGTCAGGGTCAGGCGGGTGCCGCCGGGGCCGGAGGCCAGCGCGGTGACCTCGACGCCCTCCCGGAAGGTGACGGCGGGACGCAGGTCGGCGGCGAGGCGCTGGGTCAGCGCGTGGACGTCGGCGTACTGGCAGCCGTCGCCCTCCCAGGCGCCGTGACCCCGGGGCAGGGCGGGGACGACGGCCGGCAGTTCGGCGGTCCAGCGGAGCTTGGCCTCGGGGAGGTAGACCTCGCGCAGGTCCTCCTCGGCCCGTTCGGGTGCGAGCACCGTCATGCCGAGCGGGTGGATGGGCAGGTCGGGGCGGGCGGTGCGGAGGTCCTCGTAGAAGCGCTGGCTCTCGGCGGCGAGGGTGCGGACGGTTTCGTTGGCGCCGCGCGGGAAGTGCAGTCCGGCGGAGCGGCGGGTGGCGCCGGAGCCGGTCATGTCGCGGTCGAGGACGGTGACGGTGGCGCGGGGGTTCCGGGAGAGGACCTCGCGGGCGATGAGGACGCCGAGTATTCCGGCGCCGACGACGGCCACGTCGGTACGGGCGCGGGCGGGCCCGCCGGGGGACGCGACGGGCGCGGCGGACGCGGCGCCCGTCGCGGGTATGCCGGGTCCGGTGCTGCTGTCGGCGGTGCTGTCGGCGGTGCGCCGCGCACCGCGGTCGGCGGGCATCAGGCGCTCCACCGTTCGTCCTGGGGCACCTTGGAGGACCACTCGATGAACGAGGACAGCTGCTCGTCGCCCCGTACGCCGCACAACCGGTCGGCGATGCGCCGGCTGCGCCAGGCGTTGAGGCTGAGGTTGGGGTCGGCCAGTCCGCGCTGGCCGCGGACGCCGTTCTGGACGAAGATCCGGCGGTCGGCGGGGCCGTCCCAGCGGACGGCGTAGTCCTCGTCGACGCGCAGTTCGTCGCCCTCGCGCTCCAGGCGGTCGGCGACGGGGGCGAGGAAGTCCATGGTGGCGGGCCGGTAGCCGGTGGCCCAGACGACGATGTCCGCCTCGAACTTCTCCACGGAGTCGGACTCGCCGGTGTGGCGGGCGCCGACCTCCCAGCCGCCGAACGGGCCGGGGCTGACGCCGAAGACCTCGCGGCTCGGGTGCAGGGCGACCAGGTCCTCGTTGCCCTCGACGAACCGGTGGACGTAGATGCTCTGGTAGATCTCCCGCAGGGTGGATTCGGAGATGCCGTCGCTGGTCAGGAGGTTGCGGGAGTTCATGGCCTCGCGGCGTTCGCGGGGCAGCCCGTAGAAGTAGTCGGCGTGGCTGGGCATGTAGTAGTCGTTGGTGAAGGGCGAGTCGTCGATGGGCAGGTAGTTCGGTCGCCGGGAGATCCACGAGACGCGACGGGGCAGCTCCCAGCCGCTGCGGGAGATCAGGTCGAGGAAGGCCTCGGCGCCGGACTGGCCGCCGCCGATGACGACGACGCGCTTGCCGCCGACGTCGCGGGCCGAACCGAGGTAGTCGGCGACGTGGAACTGGGTGGGGCCGAGGAGGTCCGCCCCCTGCGGCGGCACCCAGGGTCGGCTGCCGACGCCGACGACGACGTTGTCCGCGGTGACGGTGCGGCGGTCGGTGTCGACGGTGAACACCTGCCGGTCGTCGTCGAAGGCGACCGCGCGCACGCCCTCGCCGAAGACGACGTTCTCGTTGCGGCGGCCGGCCCACGCCAGGTAGTTGCGGAACTCCAGCCGGGGCACGTCGTCGAACTGGGCGTTGAGGAAGTGGTAGACGCGGCCCTTGGCGTGCAGGTACGCCAGGAACGAGAAGGGGCTGGCCGGGTCGGCGAGGCTGACCAGGTCCTTGAACTGGGAGACCTGGAGGGTGGTGCCCGGGATCTGCTGGCCGTCGTGCCAGCCGAAGGACTCCTTGCGGTCGAGGAAGAGGTTGGGTACGTCCGGCCTGCCGTGCAGCAGCGACGCCAGACTCAGGTTGGCCGGGCCCACGCCGACGCCGAGGCAGCGGACGTGCCTGGTGCCGGGTCGGAAGCTCTCGTGCCCCATGATCGGAACCTTTCGTTCGAATCGGTGACCAGCGGGAAGGTGCAGGGGGGAGGGGGGCGACACCGGGCCTACGCGGCCGGGCGGGTGCGGACGGCGAACAGGGCGAACAGGGTGGCGAGCAGGGAGGCGGCGCCGATCAGCGGCCAGACCAGCGAGCCGAACTGGAGGAAGAGCCAGGTGCCGGCCATCGGGCCGAGGGCGGAGCCCAGCCCGAAGACGAACTGGAAGCTGCCGATGTAGCGCGAACGCAGCTCCTCGGGGCCGGCGTTGGCCGGGTAGGCGAAGACGGCGGGGCCGCCGAGGATCTCGCCCAGGGACCAGATCAGCGTCCCGATGACGATGGCCGCCGGCCCGATCGGCAGTCCGTAGCAGGCGACGCCGGCGCCGACGAGGGCGAAGCCCAGGCCGATGGTGATCTTCATGGGCCAGCGCTGCGAGACCTTGGTGACCAGCAGCTCGAAGGCGATGACGATGACGCCGTTGAGCGCGACGGCGAAGGTGTACCAGAACAGCGCCAGCCGGGCCTCCGCCATGTAGAGCGGCAGGGTGGACAGGTACTGCATGTAGACGGCGGAGTGGAAGAACGCCGCGACCAGGTAGAAGAGGTAGCGGCGGTCGCGCAGGACCGCGCCGTACCCGCCGGTCCCCGCGGGGACCCGCGCTCGCACGGCGCCCGGTGCGGGCTTCGTCCGGGCGGGCAGGGTGGCGCGGGCGACCAGCGCGAAGGCCAGGGCGAGGGCGGCCTCGCCCCAGAACAGCAGCGTGTACGTCCGGCCGCCCGCGTGGTAGAGCGCGTAGCCCAGCAGGGGCGCGGCGGTCGCTCCGACGTTGAGGCCGAAGCGGTACATCGCGAAGATCATGATCTGTCGGTCGCCGTCGGTCTGTTCGGCGAGGAGGGTGGCCGACGCCGGCCGGAACAGTTGGGCGCCCAGGCTGACGAGGGCGATCGCGGCCAGCAGCGGCAGGAAGCCGGGCAGGTACAGCAGGGCGGCGGTGAGCAGCGCGGTGCTGCTCATGGACAGGACGGTGGCGCCGCGGATGCCGAGCCGGTCGGCGAGGGTGCCGCCGACGAGCGAGCCGGCGACGGCGCCCGCCCCGTACACGCCCAGCGCGATGACGGTGCGGCCCTTGGAGTGGCCCTCGGCGGTGAGGAAGAGGACGAGGAAGACGTGCAGGAAGCCGCCGAGCCGGTTGACGAGCACCCCGGCCAGTACGGTCTTCACCGCGCTCGGGGCCTCCTTGAAGGTGGTCCACACCCCGGGGGCCGGGGCCGGCGGAGCGGCTTCCCGTTCCGCTTCGGCGGGCCGGACATCAGTGCTCATCGGGGTCCTCCGGGTCGACGACGACGGTGACGGCGGTCCGGACGGCCCGCTCCAACGCGTCGAGCCCGTCCGGGGTGGGCGCGTCGATCAGGAAGGTCACCGCCCGGTCGTCGGAGCAGGCGAGCGGCTGGAGCCGGGCGCCGGCCTCCTTCAGGACGAGCAGGGCGCGCAGCGCGGGCGCGTCGCCGGGCTCGCCGGGCGCGCAGTCGGGCCAGGTGCCGGCCTCGCCGACCCATTGGGGGCGGACGCCGGGCCAGTCGAGGGTGACGTCGGCGAGGCAGCCCGCCTCGTGCTCCAGGTAGACCTGGCGGGTGAAGCGGCGCGGCGGCGGGTAGTCGGCGGCCTCGCCGAGGGCGATCCGGACGATCTCCGGTTCCAGGGGCCGGCCGGTGGCCAGGTGGTAGAGGGCGACGAGGCCGTCCCCGGGGGTGCGGGCGGCGACCTCCATCAGGCGGGGTTCGCCGTCCTCGCCGATGCGCCACTCGGCGTGGGCGATCCCGTCGCGGAAGCCGAGCACCTCCAGCATCCGGTGGTTGGCGGCCAGCAGGACCTCGTCCTCGCCGGTGCGGGCGTTGGGGACGGAGTGGGCCAGCTCGACGAAGGTGCGGTCGCCGGACTCGGTGGTCTCCTTGCGGGTCACCGAGGTGAAGAGCGGCCGGCCGTGCTGGACCAGGGACTCCACGGAGTACTCCTGGCCGGTCACCTTCTCCTCGATCATGAGCGTCTCGTGCGCGGGGTACTGCGGCAGCAGCGCGCGCAGTTCGGCGGCGTCCGCGACGGCGACGACGCCCGAGCTGGAGTGCCGGGTGGCGGGCTTGGCGACGACCGGGTAGCGCAGGGCGGACAGGTCTGCGTCCTCACGGCCGCCGGGCGGCAGGACCAGGGTGGTGGGGCTGAATTCCTCCAGGTACCAGCGCTGGAGGTACTTGCTGCGGCACACCCGGGTGGCGCGCAACCCCGGTCCGGGCAGGCCCAGGGCGTCGCACAGCAGGCCGGTCTGCTCGACGAGGGTCTCGCCGACGGCGTACGCGCCGCGCACGGTGTAGCGGCCGCGCCAGGCGCGGGCGGCTGCGACGAACCCGGGGGTGAAGGAGCCGTCGAGGTCGAGGGAGCCGTCGACGTAGGCGATCTCGTCGATCAGGGAGGCCGGGTGCTCGGGGTCCTTGCGGGCGCGACGGACGGCGTCGCGGTTCGTGTCGGGGGTGATGAGCAGGATCCGCAGCCCGCGGGCGGCGAGTTCCTCCAGGTAGCGGGGGTTGCGGCAGACGACGCGGAAGGCGCCGGTGAGGACGAACGCGTCGGGCAGCGCGGGGGTTTCGGGCAGGTGGGTGGGCTGCGTCATGCCGGGACTCCTGAGGGGGTGGTGGTTTCTTCGCGGGCGCCGCTCAGGCCGTGGGCGCCGAGGAAGGCGAGCCAGCGGCCGGTGTCGTCGGGCGCGGCGGCGCGGTGCAGTCCGGCGGGCAGGGCGCCGGCCAGGATCCGGGTGACGCCGTAGGCCACGGGGAGGGAGACGCAGCGGGCCATGGCGGATTCCTCGGCGTCGCCGGTCAGGTCGAGCAGGTGGGAGCCGCGCCAGGACGGGCCCGCCGCGGTGCGCAGTTCGAGTGCGACGGACAGCACGACGCGGTCGCGGTCGTCGGGGGTGGTGGGGTACCGGGCGGCGAGCGAGCCGGCCAGGGCGCGGACGGCTTCCTGGTCCCCGGTGGAGACGGTCTCGAAGACCTCCTTCCAGGCGGTGTGCCAGCCCGCGTTGCGCAGGGTGCCGCGGACGAAGGTGTCGAGCCGCCAGTGGTCCGGCATGCCGTACTGGGCGACGAAGGGGAGGCTGTCGCGGTTCGGGTAGACCTCGAACTCCTCGCCCGCGAGGGTCAGCGGGCGGGTGGCCTCCCAGGGCCGCGGGACGGTGCTCTCGGCGCCGGCCTCGATGTGCCGGGCCGGGGATCCGAGGGCGGCGAGGACCCCGTACGGGGCCCAACTGAAGCGGTAGCGGAAGGGGTTGGGGACCGCCGGGACGCCTCCGCAGTAGGAGGTGAACACGGCGGTCGCGGGTATCTCCCCGAGGGCCGCGCGGCCCCGTGCGACCAGGTCGTGGGCCAGCAGGTGGTCGATGCCGGGGTCGAGTCCGGCCTCGGTGAGGACGACGGTACGGGTGCGGTCCGCGGCCTCCCCGGCGAGGGCGGCGAGTTCCGGGGAGACGTAGCTGGTGCAGGCGAAGTGGGCGGCCCTGTCGGTGGCGAGGCGCAGCAGCTCGGCGTGTTCGCCGGCTGGGAGCATGGAGACGAGGACGTCGCCGGGGCCCACCCCGGCCGCCAGGGCGGCCGGGGTGAACGCGCGGACCTCGGCGCGGCCCGCCAGGCCGAGGGCGGCGAGGCGGGCGGCGCCGCGCTCGGCGGTGCGGTCCCACAGGACCACCCGCCGGGCGCGTTCGCAGACGAGGGAGAGGCCGGAGCGGCCGGTGGACAGGCCGGTGCCTATCCAGTGGACGGTGCCGGACGCCGCGGCCGCGGTGGGCGCGGCGGTCGCGGGTTGGTCAGCGGACAAGGGGATCCTCCTGGGCTCGGACGGCCGTCCGGTAGGTGTGCAGGGCGCGCTCCCAGACGTCGTCGGCCGGGGCGGCCAGGCGCAGGAGCTGGGGGGCGAGTTCGGCGGAGAACGCGGTGGCGGCCTCGACGGGGAGGAGCGAGGGCAGGTTGTCGATGGCGATCAGGTCGAGGGGCCGCTCGGGGCCGGCGCGCAGGGCGCGGACGGGTTCCGTCCAGGTGGTGGTCGCGTCGTAGACCGGCAGGACGTTGCAGTCGGAGGTGACGTCGCAGGTGACGTCGGAGACGAGGGAGAGCCGGCGGCGCGGGTCGTCGAGGTCGGCCTTGGTCAGGAACGGCGGTACGGGCGTGGTGGTCAGGACGGTGTTGACCATCAGGTCGTGGCCGAGGAGGGCGGCGCGGTCGAGGTCGCGGGTCTCGGCCAGGTCCCAGCGGGTCGGGTCCAGGCCGGCGGCCGTCAGGGCGTCGAGGGCGCCGCGGCCGCTGCGGCCGAGCGCGCCGATCACGAGGGCGGTGGTGGGGTCGTCGGGGGTGGCTCCGGAGGCGAGCAGGGCGTCGAGGGCGGGCCGGTCCGTGGGGCGCAGCGGGGTGGTGAGGGCGCCGCGGTGGTGCAGGACGGCGAGGGCGGCGCCGACGTACCCGGCCCAGTAGCCGAAGGCGGCCACCCGGCGGCCGGCCGCGTCGGTGAGGTACTCCATGTCGAGGAGGGCGCCGCCGCCCGCGGTGAAGCGGGCGAGCAGTTCGCGGGCTCCGGACTGGCCCTTGTAGGCGTGCCCGAAGTAGATGTGCCGGTGGCGCAGGGCGGGCGCGTCGGGTCCGGCGGGGAGTTCCTTGAGGCCGAGGACGTACGCGTCGTCGGGGGCCTGCTCGTGCCAGGAGGCGGTCGGGGCGGTGGCGCAGCCGACGGCGGCGTAGTCGGCGAGCGGGAACACCCGCTGGTCCGACTCCTCGACGGTGATCCGGATGCCCTCGGCCACCAGGCGGCCGGCGTCCTCGGGGGTGAGGGGGGCGCGGCGTTCGGTGGCGCGGGCCTCGTGCCGCATCCAAAGGTGAAGGGTGTCCGACATGTTGCTTTTTGTCCTGTCTGGAGGCATGGGGGTGACCGACTCCCGGCCTTGATCGCGGTCACGGGGGCGGCGTCGTCCTGGGAGGATTCCTGCGCGCTAGAGGAGCGGGATCCGAGCGTTCGCCAGAGGGCGGTAGGCGGGGGTCGCGGTGGTGGTCAAGCCTGCCGTGCGGAGTTCGGTGACGACCGCGCCGGCGAGGGCCACGGCGAGCTCCTCCCCCGGGCAGCGGTGGGCCGCCGCACCGAAGGTGAAGACCGCCGGATTCACCCGGCCGGGCGACAGGACGTCGGGGTCCGGGTTGACCGCGGGGTCCCGGTTGGCGGCGGCCAGCACCACCAGCACCTGCTGACCGGGCTCCACCTCGCGGCCCGCGTGGACGAAGGAACCGGCGGCGAACCGGCGGGTGTTCTGGATCGGGGCGTCGTACCGGACCACCTCGCGCACGAGCGCTTCGACGGCCCCCGGAGTGTCCGGCGCGGCGGCGCCCCGGGCGAGGGCGACCAGGGTGTTGCCGATCAGGCCGGCGGTGGCGTCGTAGGTCTGGGACAGGAAGCCGACGGCGTTGGAGAGCAGGGGCGCCAGGTGCGGCCAGGAGTGCCGGTCGGCGGCGCCCACCAGCTCGGCGAGCAGCCCCGAGGCGGGACCGCCGCCCGCCGGCGCCGACCGGCCGGCGCGGGCCGCGTCCAACGGCGGCGCGAGCAGTTCGCGCAGCCGGGCGGCAGCCGTGGCGGCGGCCCGCTGCTGGGCGGGGGTCGCGGAGGCGGGGATGCACTGGACGAAGTCGCCGATCGCCCGGGCCGCCTCCCGCCCGGCCCCCTCCGTCAGCCCGGCGAGCTCGGCGACCACCCGGGCCGGGACCCCGAACATCAGCTCCTCGTACGGGACTTCGCCGCCGGCCGCCAGCACCTCGCGGGTGTGCCGGGCCGCCAGTCGGGCCGCGTGCGCGGTGTCGGCGCGGCCCAGCGCCTCGGCCACCACCGCCTTCAGGCGGGCCGCGACCGGGCCGTCCGTCATGCGCACCAGGTCCCCGAAGACCTCACCGGCGGGCGTCCCGACGATCCCGGCGGGGACCGGCTCGGCCACCGGCCGCACCCGCAGCGCGTCGCTCCCCAACACCGCGCGGACCGCTGCCGCGTCGGCGGCGACCCAGGCCCCGAGCGCCTCGTCGTGGGCGAAGGGACGCTCGGCCACCAGCTGCGCGTAGCAGGGGTAGGGGTCCGGCAGGCGCACCGCGTCAACCGGGCTGACCGGACCGGCGGGACGGGCGGGGCTGACGGCACTGGAGGTATGGGAGGTACTGGCCCGGGGGCTCGTGGTGCTCACTGCCTACTCCTTGCTGAACGGGCGGTACGGGTGGGACGGGTGGTACGGAGGGGGCGCCGGGCGGGCGCCGGGTCAGGCCGTGGCGCGGGCCGCGCGGCGCATGTCGAGGGAGCCCGCGATGGCCATCCTCAGCACCTCGGAGGTGCCCTCGTAGATGCGCAACGACCGGACCTGCCGGTAGAGCCGCTCGGTGACGCCGCCCTGCACGATGCCCGCCGCGCCCAGCAGCTGTACGGCCGAGTCGACGACGCCCTGGGCGGCCTCGGTCGCGTGCACCTTGGCGATGTTGGAGTGTCGGGCGAACCGGCGGCTGCCCCGGTCGGTCTCCCACGCGGCCCGCGCCACCAGCAGCGCGGCCGCGTTCAGCTGCACCTCCATGTCGGCGAGCGAGGCCTTGACCAACTGGAGGTCGAAGAGGGTGGCCCCGTACGCCTCCCGGCCCAGCACGTGGGCCAGGGCGGTGTCGAAGGCCCGCCGGGCGAAGCCGAGTGCGGCCGCGCCGACGGTGGTGCGGAACCGCTCCAGCAGGTCCACCGCGATCACGAAGCCCTTGCCCGGCCGGCCCAGGAGCGCGTCGGCGGGCAGCCGGCACTGCTCGAAGGAGAGGTGCGCGAAGGACCGCGGGGCGATCGCGTCGATCCGCTCGACCCGCAGCCCGGGGGTGTCGGCGGGCACCAGGAAGGCGGACAGCCCCAGCGGTCCGGGGCCCTGCCCGGTGCGGGCGATGACGACGAACACGTCGGCGATGGTCCCGTTGGCGATCCACGCCTTGCGCCCGTCGAGCACGTACGAGCCGTCCTCGGCGCGCGCCGCCGCCAACCCGACGGAGGAGACGTCCGAGCCGGCCTCCTTCTCGGAGACCGCGAACGCCCCGATCAGGGTGCCGTCGGCCATCCCCGGCAGGTAACGGCGGCGCTGCGCCTCGCTGCCGAAGCGCAGCAGCGGGGTCGCGGCGAGCGCCTGGATGGAGAAGGCGAAGTCGGCGAGGTCCTCGGCGTAGGCGAGGGCCTCGCGGCGCAGGCACACCGCGCGGAAGTCGTTGACGGGGGCGCCGCGCGGGTCCAGTTCGGCGAGCCAGCCGGCCGCGCCGAGGGCGCGCACGAGGCGGCGGCCGGCGGCGTCGGGGTCCAGGGCGCGGATCTCCTCCCACAGCACCCGGTTGCTGTCGCACCAGGCTCCGGCCGACTCGGCGAGCCGGCGGTGGGAGTCCTCGTAGAAGGGCAGGGCGAGGACCTCGGGGTCGAAACTCGTCGTCAGTTCCATGGTGGGGCTCCTCAGATGACCAGGTCGGCAGGGGTCCGGGCGGTGTTCTCGGCAGCGGCAGCGGCCTCGGCCTCGGCCTCGGCCTCCGCGCGGACGCGCTTGACCAGGCCGTGTTCGACGAAGTGCGCGAAGGAGGCGTAGCCGCGCCAGACCCGGCGCCACGCGCCCTGGACGGCCTCCTCCCCGGAGGCGGTGCGCACGTCGTCGAGGAAGGCCACGATGATCTCGGCGGACTGGCGGGCGTGACCCGCCGAGAAGTTGTCGATCGACAGGTGGGCCTCTTCGTAGGAGACGTCGAGGCCGTGCCGGCGCAGTTTCTGGATCTCGTGCAGCCGCATCGCGCCGAGGCCGAACATCTCGATGCCCAGGTTGTAGCCGAGGATCTCGTGGTAGAGGCTGTCGGGGAACAGCGACAGGCAGATCTGGTGGATCGAGAAGCCGTACAGGTGGTCCGGCAGGTCCCCCTGCTGGAGGAAGGCCTCCTGCCGGATGTGCGGCAGGTCCATGTCCATGCTGGCCAGCACCTTGTGGATGATCGTGATGTGGTTCTTCGCCATGTCGCCGCGGCCCATCTCGTCCGCGTAGATGGAGAAGAGCATGTCGTCGCCGCGCCGGTGCCGGCGGCCGAGGTTGCCGACGCGGTGGGCCCAGGTGCCGTCGATGAGGCTGCCCAGGGCGTACGTGGACTGCTCGAAGACGACCTCGTCGCGCGAGGGGATTTCGGTGAGCGGCTCGTACGGGTCCACGAGCTTGTCCCGGTAGATCCGCTCGACCCGCTCCATCAGGGCTTCGGGCGTGTAGTCGAAGTACGAGGCGTCGGTGAGCACGCCCCCGGCGCCGTGCGCGAACAGCAGCTCGGCGTCGGCCAGTCCGGCCTCGGCGCGGGCCCGGGCGGCCGGCAGCACGTTCGGGTGGCGCTCGAAGTTGACGAGGCGGTGGAAGAAGCGGCGGTGGTCGTGGGTGGGCTCGGGCTCGCGCACCACCAGGTCGGCGGGTTCGACCGAGGCGAGGCGTCCGCTCCAGGCGCGGGCGGGCTCGTCCCCGGCGGTGAGCGGTACGAGGTCGGCGCCGGCGGGCTCGCCGGCGGCGACGGAGCGGGCCCAGGCGGCGAAGACGGCCGCTTCGCGCTCGTCGAAGATGCCGAACATGGGGCCGCCGAACTTGATGGACTTCAGGAACCGGCAGGGTCCGCCGTCGCGGCCGGGCCGCAGCTGGCGGGCGGTGCGGAACTCCCGTACGAAGGCGGCCGGGTCGAGCTGCCCGTCGTCGAGCCAGTCGGTGAGCTTGCGGGCGCCGAGCCGGACGGCGCGGTGCTGGCGGCCCGCGTGCGGGGCGTGCCGCTCCACGATCAGGGCCACCTTGGCGTCGAGGGAGAGCCCCTCGTGCCAGGCGGCGAGCTCGGCGAGGGCGGCGGTGTGCTCGCGTTCCAGGCGGACCAGCAGGCGTACGGCCGCCAGGGCGCGGCGGCGGTCCTCGGCGCCGGTCGGCGACTGCGCGGTGAGGGCCAGGTACTCGGCGAGGACGGGGCGTACGTCGCCCTCCGCGAGCATCGGCTCGCCGCCGATCAGCAGCTCGTCGAGGCCCAGGGCGTGGGCGGCGTAGTGCACGCCGACCACCTCGGGGAGGAAGGAGGCGGGCAGCCGGGACAGGGCCACGTGGAAGGCGGCGTGCAGGGCGGTGAGGGGACGGGCCCCGGCCGCGTCGAGGAAGGCGGCGGCCTCGACGGCGGGCAGGAACACCCCGTGCTCGGCGAGCGCCCGCCGGCGGCGGCCCAGCAGGCCGGCGTCGGCGGTGCCCTCGCCCTGGAGCAGCCAGTGCTGGCCGAAGAGGCGGCCGACGATCTCGGCGGGCTGGGTCGCGGCCTGCGAGACGGTGTCGAGCCAACAGCCGCCGATCAGGGTGAGGGGGGCGCGCTGGCGCAGCACCGCGGCGCGGACCTCGGGGTCGGGGTGCTCGCGCAACGGGGTGAGTACGGCGGCGAGTTCGGCGCGGGCGGCGGCGACGTACGCGGCGACCGCGTCGGCGTCGGCGGGCTCGGGGAGGGGGTCGTCGGCGGCGGCGTCGCCCTCGGGGGCGAGGAACGCGGCGAGGACGCGCCGGGCTGCGAGCAGGGCGGCTTCGCCCTCCTGGTCGGCGAGCAGCCGGCGGAACAGGTCGGCGGGCGGGGCGGCGGCGATGAGGGCCGCTTCGGCGGCGCCGGCCGGGGAGGCCTCGAAGGGGCCGGCGGGCAGGGAGGTGGTGAGGTCGGGCAGCGGGAAGGCGGGCCCGAAGGAACCGCGGGCCAGGTCGAGGAAACCGTCGTCGGCGGCGCCGCTCCCGAGGCCGGCGCGGGCGGTCCCGCCGCCGGTCGGGTCGGCGCCCGTGGTCGTGTCGGTGGACATGTCAGCGGCCTTCCCGTCGGGCAGTGGTGGCGGTGGTCGGGGCGGGGTCGGCCGGGGCGCCGGCGGGTGTCGGGAGTCGGCGCAGCAGGACGCCGATGCGGACGCCGGGGACGCTGGACGCCAGCAGGTAGTGCCCGTGGGGCTTGAGCGCGCCGGCCGCCGCCCGGTCGACGAGGTTGATCAGCGGGTCGGCGGCGAAGCAGTGGCCGACGCGCGGGATGTTGTCGAGGAAGAGCTGGTCGCGGCCGAAGCCGGCTTGGCGTTCCTTGAGGACGACGAGCGGCTTGTAGAGGTTGGGGTGCAGCACCCCGTGGATGTCGCCGATCTTCATGCCGGCGTCGTCGAGGATCCGGTCGTTGACCTCGCGGGCGAGGTCGGAGCTGATCTCGTTGGACCAGTCGAGGCCGGCCGGGTCCTGCGCGCCGGCCCCGGCGACGATCTCGTACGCGTCCGGGCCGATCGGCGCGGCGGCGACCAGGCAGGAGGCGGCGCCGTCGCTGAACAGGGCGAAGTTGTCCATCCGGACGGACTCGTCGGTGACCCGGTCGGCGGTGACGACGACGACCCGGCGGTACATGCCCGCGGCGACGTACGCCTGGGCCGTGCGGATGCCCGCCAGGAGGTTTGCGCAGCGGCCGAGGGTGAGCCCGATGAAGGCGGCGGCGCCGAGGCCCGTGGCGGCCAGCACGTTCTCCACGAACGTGCCGTGGGTGCGCGGGCCGCCGGGGAAGCGGGTGGAGCACAGGATGAGGCAGTCGACGTCCGACGGGGCGACGCGGGCCGCGTCGAGGGTGGCCCGCACGGTCTCCGCGGCCAGGGTCTCCAGGCACTTGGCGGTGCGGTGGACGCTCCCCCAGCCCCAGAGTTCGGCGCGGGGCGGCATGCCGAACCGGCGGGCGCGCTCGGCGAGTCCCTCGATGGAGGTGTGGTCGTCGTGGAGTTCGCCGAGTACGTAGCGGGGCGCGGACAGGTGGACGACGGGCGCGGCGGCGGGTGTCGCGGGCGCCGCGCCGGCGGTGACGGGGGCGGGGTCGGGTAAGGCGTGCGGAAGGCTCACGGTGCCGGTTCGCTCTCTCGGTCGGCGGACGGGGCGGGGTCGGCCAGGAGTTCGTTGGCCTCGGCGTACGGGAGGGCGTCCGCGCCGAAGCCGAAGGTGCCGAGCTCGCTGATCTCGCGGGCGGCCCGGGTGAGGGCGCCGAGGGCGGCGCGCGACAGCGCCGATCCGGTGCTGACGCGGCGTACGCCGAGGGCGCCGAGGTCGGCGACGGACAGCGGCAGGGCGCCGCCCATCAGGACGTTGACGGGCCGGTCGACGGCCGCGCAGACGGCGCGGATGGCGTCCGCGTCGGGCAGGGCCGGGGCGTAGAGGACGTGGGCGCCGGCGACCTCGTAGGCCCGCAGGCGGCGGATGGTGTCGTCGAGGTCGGGGCGGCCCTGGAAGAAGTTCTCGGCGCGGGCGGTGACGGTGAAGGGGAAGTCGAGCCCCTTCGCCGCCTCCACGGCCGCGGCGACGCGCTCGACGGCCTCCTCCAAGGGGCGTACGGGGTCCTCGTCACGCCCGGTGGAGTCCTCGACGGAACCGCCGACGAGGCCGGCGGCGGCGGCGAGGCGGATGGTCTCGGCGACGTCCTCGGGACGTTCGCCGAAGCCGCTCTCCAGGTCGGCGGTGACGGGCAGGTCGGTGGCCGCGATGATCGCGGCGGCGTTGGCGAGGAGCTCGGCGCGGCCGACGCGGTTCGCCCCGTCGGGGCGGCCGAGGCTGTGGGCGAGGCCGGCTCCGGTGGTGGCGAGCGCGGCGAAGCCGAAGGAGGCCAGGACGCGGGCGGATCCCGCGTCCCAGGGGTTGGGGACCACGAAGGGGCGCGGGCCCTCGTGCAGGTCCCGGAAGGCGATGGCGCGCCGCAGTCGGGCGGCGGCGGGGGTTTCGGAGAGGGGCGCGTCGGGCGCTTCGGGCGCGTCGAAGGAAGCCGCGTGGTTCATGGAGGTCCTCGCTGGTGAGCTGCCGGCGTGCGTCGGCCGGGGGGCGGATCGGGGTCAGATCAGCTCAACGTACTCATCCCCGACGGGCGTCGCGGCCGCGGCCGCACGGGCCAGCGGGCGCAGGACGCGGGTGACGGCGTCCGGCCGACCCTCGAAGTAGAAGTGGCCGCCGTCGGCCCAGTGCCGTCGCGGCGGCGTGGCGCATTCGCGGGCCCAGGCGTCCAGCGCGGCCGCGTCGACGTGCGGGTCCTCGGTGCCGTTGAGCAGGGTGACCGGGACGTCGAGGGGGGCGGCGGGCCGGTAGCGGTAGCCGGCGACGAGCCGGAAGTCGGCCTTCAGGTGCGGGAGGAGCAGTTCCTGGAGGGTCTCGTCCTCGACGACCTCGGGCGGCAGTCCGCCGAAGAAGCCGACGGCCTCGGTGAAGGCCCGGCCCTCCAGTCGAGCGGTGTCGACCACGCGGCGGGTCGGCAGCAGGCAGGGGGCGCTGCATCCGGAGACGACGAGGCCGGCGAAGCCGCGTACGCCGTCCAGGCGGCGGGCGACCTCGAAGGCGAGGGCGGCGCCGAAGCTGTGGCCGAAGAGCAGGAAGGGCTGGCCGGCGGCGGTGGTGGCGAGGGCGATGGCGGCGGCCGCGCCGTCGGCGAGGTCGGCGACGGAGGTGAGGGCCGGTTCACGGAAGCGGTGGCCCCGGCCGGGCGGGCAGACGGCGAGGATCCGCGCGTCCGTTCCCAGGTCGGCCTGCCAGCCGAGGAAGGTCCGGGGGTTCCCGCCGGCGTGCGGGAAGCAGTAGACGCGGGTGGCGGCCGTGGCACCGTCGTCGGCGGCGGCGGTGGTCTCGGAGGTCAGGAACCAGGGGGAGGGGGCAACCACGAGGATCAGCCATTCTGTTGCCGGTCGGTCAGTGGCGGGAGGGGACGCAGTGCAGGACGGGACGGCGGCGGACGGTCAGTTCCAGCCAACGTCGTTGGTGGGCCCGGGGGTGGGGTGGGTGGGGGCCGGCGTCGGGGTGGTCGTGCCGGGCTGCGGGTTGTTCCAGCCCACGTCACCGGCGACCACGTGCGGGTTCGTGTTGTTCCAGCCGACGTCGCCGAGCCGCAGGTGGCTGCCGGAGTCGGTGGTGAGGGCGCCCTGGGCGATCCCGGTGACGACCGTGCCGACGCCGAGGGCGACGCCCGCCGCGGCGAGTGCGACGCGACCGCGGATTCCCGAAACGCGGCCGGTCCGACGAGTCACCATGTGGTTCTTCCCCATTTTGCCCAGTCCCCTCAAGTCGTTTCGTGTTCGGTCATTCCAGGAACGCCAAACCGAGGCGGTTTCCGGCGGTGGTGATCGTCGGGCGCCTTCTGCGTGTTCGTTCCTGCGGTGAGACCAAATCTCCCCTGCCGGGTCACGACCAGGTAGACCTACGATGGCTCCGGTTTACGCATTGCGGGAACCGACGGGGTCCAGAACGCCACAGACAGCTGCATACCGGACAGACAGGGGTGGCACGTGGACGTAGTCAAATACGTCGAAACCGCACAGAGCGGTGCACCTGAAGCGCTGTGTGCGGCCGCGGCGGGGGAACCGCAGGCGTTCTTGCGGGAACTCGCAACGCACCTCGGGCTGTTGGCCCAGGAAGCCGCGCAGCAGGCCGCGCGCCCGGCCGTCGCCGCGGCGGTGGAGGCCGGCGCGGACGAGGTGGTGGTGGGCCCCGGGGTCCGTTACTTGCATGGCCTGGGCAGCATCTCCACGGCGATCAACGACGCCCTCGGCGCGGTCCGGCGGGACATCCTCACCGCGCAGCCCGACGGGGCGCGGCCGAGCGCGGTCCTGAAGGAGGCGCTGGAATCGGTGCGCCGGCACATCTCGGCGGGGATCGCGATGCGAACGCTCTATCAGCACACCACGCGATTCGACGAGGCGACGAAGGAATATGTCCGTGCGGTTACCGAATACGGAGCCCAGGTTCGCACATTGGAGGAATTCTTCGACCGGCTGATCATTGTGGACGACATCGCCTTCATTTCGGCGAACGAGGACCGTACCACGGCGATCTCCATTACCGAACCGACGATCGTACGATTTCTCCGCGACACGTTCGACAAGGCCTGGGACCGGGCGAAGCCCTTTCCCTTCGTGCCGCTGCACGCCGCGAAAGCGGCGGACGAAGTGGTTCCGGCGATCCGGGAGTCGATCAGTCGGCTGCTCGTGGAGGGCTACGCGGACAAGGCGATCGCCCGCCGCATCGGGATCAGCGAGCGTTCCCTCCAGGCCCACATCGCGGCCATCAAGCAGGAGATGGGCGCCCTCAACCGCTTGCAGCTCGGCTACCTGCTGGGGCGCAACGAGGCCACGTACGTCCTGTGACCCGCCCCCGGGCGGGGGCGGGTCACCGTGGGGCGGTCGAGGGGCGTACGGGGCGCCTCGGACCGTGCGTCCGGGCGGGACGGAAACCGGACGGCCGCCCGCCCCGAACGGCCCGCCCCGCCATGGCGGTTACTTTCCCGCAGCGACCTCCGTCGGCGCGGGCTCGGGCCGCCTGCGGGAGACCGCGACGCCGCCGAGGCAGATCGCCCCGCCCAGCAGGGTCAGCCAGCCCGGGACCTCGTCCAGCGCGAACCAGGCGATGACCACCACCACGGCGGGCACCGCGTACGTGGTGGCGCCCATCTTCCCGGCGGTGGTGCGCGACAGCGCGTACGTCCAGGTGGTGAAGGCGAGGGCGGTCGGGAACAGGCCCAGGTAGACCATGTTCAGGGTGGCGCCGAGCGGCGCCTCGGGGAGCTGGGAGATCAGCTGCCAGGCGAAGGGCAGGGTGCACACCGTGCCGACGAAGCAGCCGTACGTCGTCACCTGGAGCGGAGTGGCGTGGCGCAGCGCGGGCTTCTGCGAGACCACCCCGGCCCCGTAGGCGAGCGCGGCGACCAGGCACAGCAACACGCCGAGGATCGAGGAGGAGCCGCCGTGGGAGGTGGACACGCCGACGACGGCCGCGCCGACGAAGGACACGCCCATGCCCGCGAGCAGCATCGGCGGAAAACCCTCCTTCAGCAGCCAGCCGCTGAGCAGGGCGATGACGATGGGGCCGATGTTGACGACCATCGCCGCGGTACCGGCGTCGACCTCCTGTTCGCCCCAGTTCAGCGTCACCATGTACAGCCCGAACCAGAGCACCCCGGAGACGAGGATCCCCGGCCAGGCCTGACGCGGCGGCAGCGGCACCCGCTTGACCAGGAGTACGACGCCCAGCGCGACCGAGGCCGTCAGCAGCCGCCCCAGCGCGAGCGCCCCGGGGCCGTAGTGCTCGGCCGCTGAGCGGATGGAGACGAAAGCGGAGGCCCACAGCACGACCGTGACGGAAGCCGCGAGGAGGGCGCGATGATCGGTTCTGGGATCGCCAGCCGTTTGGTCCATGCGAGCAACGTACCGACGCCCCCCGGCCCTGCCTAGATGATCTCCGGCGGGATCCGGCCGGCCGGGCCGCGGTGGGCCCGGCCGCCGCCCGTCAGGCTCCGGCGAAGGCCGAAAGGTCCTCGGTGAGCGCCCGGACCACCGCGTCGTGCTGCTCCGCCAGGTAGAAGTGCCCGCCGGGGAACGACCGGAAGGTGAAGGCGGCGCCGGTCAGCCGGCGCCAGTCCATGGCCCCGGCCGGGCTCGCCCGCGGGTCGGACTGCCCGCAGAGCACGCTGACGGGGGTGTTCAGGGGCGGCCCCGGCTCGTAGCGGTACGTCTCGATCGCCTTGTAGTCGCTGCGCAGCGACGGCAGGATCAGCTCCCGGAAGTCCGGGTCCGCGAGCAACCGCGGGTCGGTGCCGGAGAGTTCGCCCAGTCGGGCGAGGAGGGCGGCGTCGCCCTCGAGGTGGGTGGTGCCCTCCTCGGGCAGCAGCGGGGAGCGCCGGCCGGACAGGACGAGGCCGCGCGGGGCCGCGTCCGCCCGCTCCAGCCGGCGGGTCAGTTCGAAGGCGAGGACGGCGCCCATGCTGTGCCCGAAGAGCACCAGGGGCCGTTCCCGCCAGGGCAGCAACGCCCGCTCGACCTCGTCGACGAGTCCCGTCACCGTCTCGGGGCTCGGTTCGCCGAAGCGGTCCTGGCGGCCGGGGTACTGGACGGTGAGCACTTCGGCGTGCGGGGCCAGGTCCCGGGAGAGCGGGAAGTAGAAGGAGGCGTTGCCGCCGGCGTGCGGGAGCACGACGAGGACGGGGGCGTCCTGCGGGCGCACCGCGGTGTGGAAGCGGCGGATCCACGGACTGCCGGTGGCGCGGACGTCCCTGGTGGTCTTGGCGATGGTCATGCGTGGTCCCCGGTGTCGTCCGTCAGCAGGAGCTTCTTCTGCGGTTTGCCCATGGCGTTGCGCGGTACGGCGGCGATGAACCGGACCTCGCGCGGTCGTTTGTGCACCGACAGGTGCGCGGCGACGAAGTCGGTGAGTTCGCCGCCCGTGACGCCTTCGGCGACGACGAAGGCGACGATCCGCTGTCCGAGGTCGGCGTCGGGGACGCCCACCACGGCCGCCTCGCTCACCTTGGGGTGGTCGAGCAGCGCGTTCTCGATCTCGCCGGCGCCGATCCGGTACCCGCCGGACTTGATCATGTCGATGGAGGCCCGGCCGACGATCCGGTGGACCCCGTCGGTCCCGTCGACGGCGGCGATGTCGCCCGTACGGAACCACCCGTCCTCGGTGTACGCGGCGGCGGTGGCCTCCGGGCGGCCCAGGTAGCCGGAGAACAAGGTGGGTCCGGTCAGCTGGAGTTCGCCGATCTCCGCGCCCGGTTCGGCCGCGATGCGGGTCCGGATGCCGGGCAGCGGGGTGCCGACGGCGCCCGGGTGGACCTCGCCACCGGCGCGGCCGCTGAGGGTGATCAGGGTTTCCGTCATCCCGTACCGCTCGACCGGCCGGTGGCCCGTCAGGCGTTCCAGGTCCCGGAAGACCGGGGCGGGCAGGGCGGCGCTGCCGGAGACGAGGAGGCGGGCCCCGGACAGGGCCGCGGCGGCCTCCGGGTCGGCGGCGATGCGGGACCAGACGGTGGGCACCCCGAAGTAGAGGCTGCCGGCCGCCTCCGCGTAGGCCCTCGGGGTGGGGCGGCCGGTGTGCACGAGCCGGCTGCCGGTGCGCAGCGCGCCGAGCACGCCGAGGACCAGGCCGTGCACGTGGAACAGCGGGAGCCCGTGGACGAGGGTGTCCTCGGCGGTCCACTGCCAGGCGTCGGCGAGCGCGTCGAGGTCGGCGGTGATCGCGGCGCCGCTCAGGACGACGCCCTTGGGCGGCCCGGTGGTGCCGGAGGTGTACAGGATGAGCGCGGGGTCGGCGGTGGGTGCGCTCGGCAGGGGGCGGGCGGGGGCCCGGCGGGCGAAGTCGACGTCGATCTCGTCGGCGCCGGAGTCCCGCAGGATGTGCGCGCGCTCGGCGGGTCCCGCGTCGGGCGGCAGAGGTACGAGCGGCACCCCGGCGAGCAGGGCGCCGACGGTGGCCGCGACGGTCTCCAGCGAGGCGGTCGCCGTCACCGCGAACGCCGCCCGGCCCGCCACGTCGGCGGCGACGGCGCTCGCGGCGCCCAGCAACTCCTCGTACGAGGCGGTCCGTCCGGCGACGCTCAGGGCGTCCTTCCGGTCGCCGTACGTCCCGTCAAGCGCGCTCAGCACGGGTGGCTCCCTGTCAGTGGTGGAAGGCCAGGCTACGGCCCCCGGCCCGGTGTCCGGGCCGGGGTGCCCCGGCTTCCGGCGTCAGATCACGCCCTGGGCGAGCATCGCGTCGGCGACCCGCTCGAAGCCGGCGATGTTGGCGCCGGTGACGTAGTCGCCCGGTGCGCCGTACCGCTCGGCCGTCTCGTGGGCCACCGTGTGGATGTCGCGCATGATGCCCGCGAGTTCCTCCTCGACCCGGTCCGCGCTCCACGCGGTGCGGCCGGCGTTCTGGGCCATCTCCAGGGCGCTGACCGCGACTCCGCCCGCGTTGGCGGCCTTGCCGGGGCCGAAGGCGACGCCGGCCTCCTGGAAGAGGTGGACGGCCTCGGGGGTGGTGGGCATGTTGGCGCCCTCCGAGACGGCCTTGACGCCGGCGGCGATGAGCGCGCGGGCGTCGTCGGCGCCGAGTTCGTTCTGGGTGGCCGAAGGGAAGGCCACGTCCGCCGGGACCTCCCAGACCCGGCCCCCGGGCACGAAGCGGGCGGAGGAGCCGCGGCGCTGCGCGTACTCGCTGACGCGCCCGCGCTCGACCTCCTTGATCTGCCGCAGCAGCGCGAGGTCGATGCCCTTGTCGTCGATGACGTAGCCCTGGGAGTCCGAGCAGGTCAGCGGGTTGGCGCCGAGCTGCTGGAGCTTCTCGATGGTGTACAGGGCGACGTTGCCGGAGCCGGAGACGACGGCGGTGAGGCCGTCGAGGGCCTCGCCGCGGACGGCGAGCATCTCGGCGGCGAACAGGACGCTGCCGTAGCCCGTGGCCTGCGGACGGATCGCGGAGCCGCCCCATCCGGTGCCCTTGCCGGTCAGGACGCCGGCCTCCCAGCGGTTGGTGATGCGGCGGTACTGGCCGAAGAGGTAGCCGATCTCGCGGCCGCCGACGCCGATGTCACCGGCCGGGACGTCCGTGTGCTCGCCGATGTGGCGGTACAGCTCGGTCATGAACGACTGACAGAAGCGCATGACCTCCGCGTCCGACCTGCCGTGCGGGTCGAAGTCGCTGCCGCCCTTGCCGCCGCCGATGCCCAGCCCGGTCAGGGCGTTCTTGAAGATCTGTTCGAAGCCGAGGAACTTCACCACGCCGATGTCGACCGACGGGTGGAAGCGGAGGCCGCCCTTGTACGGGCCGAGCGCGCTGTTGAACTCGACGCGGTAGCCGCGGTTGACGTGGACCCGGCCGCGGTCGTCCGTCCACGGCACGCGGAAGATGATCTGCCGCTCGGGCTCGACCAGCCGCTCCACGAGGCCCGCTTCCGCGTACTCGGGACGGGCGGCGAACACCGGGGCCAGCGTGTCCAGGACCTCGCGCACGGCTTGGTGGAACTCGGGCTGGGCGGGGTTGCGGCGCTCGATGTCGGCCCGCAATGCGTCCAGCCGGTGCTTCGGTTCGGTCACGGTCTGTTTCCTCTCCAGGCTTCGCGGGCGGGCGTGCGGGCCCGCGGAAGCGGAGGGTACCTCGTGGCCCTGTGGGCGCCGAAGGGTGTCCATCGGTTGAAACCGGGTGCTAACCGGCTCATCGGTCTTCCCCGTACGCCCGTGGATCTCCGCCCGTAGGATCGGCGCGTCCGTCAGCTGGATGACCGGATTTCGACTGCGTACGGGGGAGATCGACATGGAAACGGCACGGTTCGCGTCACTGATCGCGGCGACGATCACCATGGGCCTGGTCAGCGGCCTTTTCTACGGGTTCTCGGTGGCGGTGATGCCCGGTCTGCGGGCCACCGGCGACCGGACCGTGGTCGAGGTGATGCAACGGATCAACGTGGCGATCCTCAACGGCTGGTTCATGCTGGGCTACCTGGGGGCGCTGGTGTTCACCGGGCTCGCCGTGGGCCTGCACGTCCCGGCCGACGGGCGGGCGGCGCTGGGGCCGCTGATCGGGGCGTTCGTCTGCTACGTGCTGGCGATGGTGGTGACCGGCGTGGTGAACATCCCGCTCAACAACGCGCTGGCGCAGGCCGGTCCGGCCGACGCCCTCGCCGACCCGGCCGCCGTCCGGCGGGCCTTCGAGGGCCCGTGGGTGCGGGCGAACGTCTGGCGCGCCCTGCTGTGCACGGCCGCGACGGGCCTGCTGGCCTGGGCGCTGGTCCTGCACGGCGGCGCCTGATCCCCGGGACGGCCCCCGCCCGTGCGGGGGCCGTCCCGGCCCGGTCAGCGCGCCGTGGCGCGGCCGTGCAGCAGCACGGCCCGGACGAGGGCGACGAGCGCCAGCGTGGAGAGCAGGGTGCGGAGGACGTTCGTGGTCACCCAGGTGCCCTGGAACTTGTCCACCACCGGCGCGGCGGAGCCCGCCGCGCCGGCCGCGTCCGCGAGCTCGTCGTTCAGCGGGATGTTCACCGCGAAGGTGATCACCAGGACGGCGAGGTAGGCGACGGCGGCCGCCCCCGCCCAGAGCGCGATCGTACGGTGGCCCGTGCGCAGGGAGACCAGCGCGGCGGCGGCGGTGGTGAGCAGGGCCAGGACGAAGACGCTCCCGAAGAGGCCGTTGCCGTCGATGGCCGCGTTGAAGCGGTCCATGGCGGCGACGTACGCGGCGTCGTCGAGCCGGGCGAGGCCCGGCATCACCGAGACGTCGAAGGCGAAGAACAGGCCGGCCATCAGCCCGACGAGCACCGTCGACAGCCCGAGCAGCACCCCGGCGGCCCGTGTACCGATCCCGGCGGCCGCGGCCGCTTGTCCCGTCGCCCGGCCCTGTGGATCCTGCCCCGGTACCGCTCTGTCCGGATTCATGACGCGTCCTCACCTGCAGTCGGCGGGCCCCGTACCCGCGCGCGGAGCCGATCGTGACATCCGTGGGACCCGCCTGTCAGGGCAGCGGAGCGTCGCACCGGACGCGACCGGCCCCGCGGGCCGGAGCCTGCGGGGCCGGTGGCGGCCGTTCCGGTGCCGGAGGGCAGCGGCCGGGCGGTGGGGTCAGGCGGTGTGTTCCGGGATCAGGACGATCCGGCCGATCTGCGCGCGGGACTCGATCAGCCGGTGCGCCTCGGCGACCTCGTGCAGCGGCAGGGTCGCGTGCACGGCGTGCCGGACCGTGCCGTCGGCGAGCCGGTTGGCCAGGTCCTCGTGGTTGCGCAGGTATTCCTTGGGGCGGGCGGCGCGCCAACGCGAGAGCGCGAAGCCGGTCAGGAACTTCATCTCGATGAGCTCCATGGGCGAGACCTTGGGGATCTCCAGGCCGCCGCCGGCCGAACCGTAGAACACGAGGCGCCCGAAGGGGGCGAGGAGGCCCACTCCCTGGCGCAGCACGTCGCCGCCGACGCTGTCGAGGATGACGTCGACGCCCTTGCCGCCCGTCGCCGCGCGGACCTCCTCGGCCCAGTCGTCGCGGCTGTAGTCGATGACGACGTCCGCGCCCAGACCCCGTACGAAGTCCAGCTTGTCGGCGGAGCCGGCGGTGCCGATGACCAGGCCCGCGCCCGCCGCCCTGGCCAACTGGACGGCGAGGTGGCCGATGCCGCCGGACGCCGCGTGCACGAGGACGCTCTCACCGGGCCGCAGGGCCGCGGTGCCCAGCGTGCCGGCGGCGATCGGGCCCGGGGAGGGCAGCGCGGTCGCCTGCGCGGCGTCGAGGCCCTCGGGGACGGGCAGCACCGTGGCGGCGTCGACCACCGCGTAGTCGGCGTAGGCGCCGTTGAGGGTGAACGCGCCGACGCGGTCGCCCTCGTGGATGTCCGTCACACCGGCGCCGACGCCCGCGACGCGGCCGATGACGTCCCCGCCGAGGACGATCGGGAACTGCGGGCGCCACATGGGAGCGGGGAAGATGTTCCGCCGCATCTGGGTCTGCGCGAAGCCGACGCTGACGGCCTCGGCGGCGATGAGGACCTCGCCCGGGCCCGGCGTCGGAACGGGTGCTTCCTCCACGCGGAGGACATCCGGGTCCCCGTACTCGTGGATTCGGATGATGCGCATCTGACTTCCTCCGGTCGTGCCGCGGAGCGGAAAGAGAAACGGACGGTAAAGGGGGGCCGGCCCGGCCGGGGGCCGGGAACTAGCCGGTGACGGGCGCCGAGCGGCCCGTGCTCTGCTTCAGTTCGAAGAAGTCCGGGTCGGCGGCCAGCGTCGCGAAGGCGCTCCACAGCTCGGCCGCCCGTTCGCCGCGCGGGATCGCGGACAGCACCGGCCCGAACTGGCCCGGGCCGCCGTCCACCGAGATCGTCGGTACGCCGATCAGTTCCTGACCGAGGTCGTGGTCGGGGACCCGGCCGTGGGAGGCCCGCAGCTGCTCGTCCCACTCCTCGGCGTCCAGCGCCGCCAACAGGGATGCGGGCAGGCCGAGTTCCTCCAGGGCCTGGGCGCAGCCCGGCTCGACGCCGTCCAGCGCCCGGTGCATGGCCTCGCGGAAGTCGGAGTCGGCCGCGGTGCGCACCGGCTCGAAGATGCCGCCCGCGCCGTGGA
The DNA here is from genome assembly GCF_040651775.1 of Streptomyces sp. NPDC048383. Classification (NCBI taxonomy): domain Bacteria; kingdom Bacillati; phylum Actinomycetota; class Actinomycetes; order Kitasatosporales; family Streptomycetaceae; genus Streptomyces; species Streptomyces sp. NPDC048383. The sequence continues at coordinate 19,003 of NZ_JBEZKS010000044.1, read as the reverse complement.
AGCGGTTGCCGAGCGCCGTGTAGAGCGGGCCGACGACCTCGTCGCCGTGGGCCGCGCGGGCGGCGGCGATCAGCCTGACCGGCCCCCAGTAGCGGCCGAGGAGGGCGCGACGGGCCTCGGGGACCTCGGGGCCGCTGTTGAGGAGCGCCAGGCTCATCTCGTGCCACCGCAGGGTCAACGGCAGCCGTTCGGCGGCCTCCAGCACCCAGCGGGAGGTGATCCAGGCGAAGGGGCAGAGGGGATCGAACCAGAAGTCGACCGTCCGGCCGCCGGTTCCGTCCGTGTGCTCGGCCCGCGGGGCGGACGCGCTGTCGGTGTGTGGCATGTCTGTGGAGCTCCCCGGGGTGAGGGTGCGGGCGGGCGGGCGCGGCCGCCGAGAGGGATCGGCGGCCGCGCCCGGGGCCTGTCGGACCGTGGATCAGTAGCCGACCTGGGTGGTCGAGAACGTGACGGGCTGCGCCGGGTCGGCGTAGCACTGGAAGGGGTCCCACTCGTTGGTGGTCGGCTGGAGACGGTTCCAGCCGAACGCGGTGTCGGTGAAGCTGGAGCCGCCGGCGCCCGTGGTGAGGGTGCCGCTGCCCGGGGCGCGCAGGGTGACTTCGAGGTTCGGGAAGTCGAACTCGACGCCGCCGGCCCACTCGCCGTCCGACTTCACGCGCAGGTCGTTGCCGGTCCGCTCGACCCACTGCTTGGCGGTGCCGAGGTTGCTGCCGCCGGTCAACTTGTAGCTGAGGACGGTGGCGTTGGCGGGCACCTTGTAGTTGAACGAGATGGTGTTCAGGAGCTTGTTGTAGTCGGCGACGGCCTTGATCGGCGCCGAGTCGAACGTCACCTTGAAGGTGTGGAACGGGGCGACCTTGGTCGGCGCCGTGGTGGTGAAGTTACGGCTGTACTCGACCGGTATCCACTCACCGGAGAGCCGGGTCTGGCAGACGTACGGGAGCGTCGTCGAGACGGTCGCGGCGGCGGCCGGACCCGACGTGGCGAGTACTCCCGTCAGGGCCAGACCGAGCGAACCCACCATGCCACCGGTCAGCTTCCACTTGCGCTGCACTGTTGTTCCCTTTCGGAGCCCGTCGGCGGGGAGGTGTCCCCGCCTGGTTGATCACTTTTCAGGAGCCTGCTGGAGATCCGTTGGAGGAAGGATCCAGCCAACCAGGCGGGTTCACGCTCCCCGGGTCAGGCCTTCGCGCGCTGGGCCCAGGCCGCTTCGAGAGCGGCCGTCAGCGCGGCCGGGTCCTGCACCCCGGACACCGGCGGGCGTCCGTCGATCACCACGGAGGGCACCCCGCCGACGCCGAGGGTGACGGCGCGGCGTTCGTCCGCGGCGACCCGGTCCGCGTAGCGGTCGCCCTCCAGCAGTTCCTTGACCTCGTCGGCGTCGAGGCCGGCCTTCGCGGCGATGCCGGACAGCACGGCCGGGTCGGCGACGTTCAACGCGTCGGTGTGGTAGGCGTGGAACAGGCCTTCCAGTACCGCGTCGACCCGGTCGCGATCGGCGGCCAGGTGGATCAGCCGGTGGGCGTCGAAGGTGCTGACGGGACGGGACGCGTGGAGGTTCAGCTCCACGCCCTCCTGCTCGCCGTTCGAGCGGATCAGCGCGATCCGCGCGGGTACGGCGGCCGGGTCGGTCCACTGCTCCATGGCCTCGGCCGCGGTGGGGCCGGGGACCCCGTCCGCGTCGGGGGCCAGCTCGAAGCTGCGCCACACCACTTCCACCGCGTCGCGGTGCGCGAACCCGTCGAGGGCCTTCGCGATGCGGCTCTTGCCGATGTAGCACCACGGGCACAGGACGTCGGAGTAGATCTCGATCTTCATGCGTAACGCTCCTCACTACGCGCCGCCTGTCGACCCGGACCGGCGGCTGCCGCTCCGGGCGGCGGCGCCGACTGCGTCCCGTCTCAGGCGACGGTGACGACGACCTTGCCCCGCACGTGTCCGGTCTCGACCTCGCGGTGGGCGTCGGCGGCCCGCTCCAGCGGGAAGGTCCGCGAGACCTCGACGCGGAGCTTGCCCGCGGCGTAGAGCGCGGTGAGCTCGGCGAGTCGGGCCTGCGCGCGGCGGCTGAAGATGCCGCGCACACCGAGCTCCTCCAGCCGCTCGAAGGCGACCAGGGTGCCGATCCGGTTCTTGTCCTTGACCAGTTCCACCGAGTCGTCGACGGCTACGCCGCCGATGCCGTCGAGGGCGGCGGTGACCCCCTGCGGCGCGAGCGCGCGCACCCGCTCCACCAGGCCCTCGCCGTAGACGACCGGGGTGGCGCCGAGTTCGCGCAGGTAGTCGTGGTTGCGCTCGCTGGCGGTGCCGATGACCGTGGCGCCGCGCTCCTTGGCGAGCTGCACGGTGATGGTCCCGACCCCGCCGGCCGCGGCGTGGACCAGAAGGGTGTCGCCCTCGCCGACGGCGAGGTCCTCCAGGGCGGTGTGGGCGGTCTGCGCGGACGCGGAGAACGCCCCGGCGACCTCCCACGGCATGTTGGCCGGCTTGAGGACGACCTGGTCGACGGAGACCACCAGGTATTCGGCGTAGCAGGACAGGATCGCCCAGCCGAGGACCTCGTCGCCGACGGCGAAGGCGTCGACGCCCTCGCCGAGCTCGTCGACGACACCGGCGAAATCGTTGCCGACCTTCTGCGGGAACTCCAGGGTCGCCCCCGGCGGCGTCCAGCCTCCGCGGACGGCGCAGTCGTAGGCCTGCACGCCGGCGGCCTTGACCCGGACGCGGATCTGCCCCTCGGCCGGGCGGGGGGTGTCGACCTCCGCGACCTCCAGTACCTCGGGACCGCCGAACGCGTTGAACACCGCTGCCTTCATAGGACACTTCCTTACTTCGTGCGTGGGATTTCCGGCCCGGGGCTCGTGGCCGTCCGGGCCGCCGGCGGCGATGGGTCGGGCCGCCGGCGGAGGGATCAGTAGTTGCCGAGACCGCCGCAGACGTTCATGGCCTGCGCGGTGACGGAGCCCGCCGCGTCACTGACCAGGTAATCGACCATGGCGGCGACCTCCTCGACCTCCACGTAGCGGCCGATCGGGACGCGGGTGTGGACCTTCTCGGCGGCCTCTTCGAGGGTGATGTTGAAGGAGGAGGCGTAGTGCTGGCGGACCCGCTCGGCCATCGGCGTCTCCACGAAGCCGGGGCAGACGGCGTTCACGGTGATGCCCGTCTTGGCCAGGTCGAGACCGAGGGCCTTCGTGAAGCCGACCACGCCGTGCTTGGACGCGGAGTAGGGGGCGGCGGTCACGGCGCCCTGCTTGCCGGCCGTGGAGGCGATGTTGACGATGCGGCCCCAGCCCTTGCCGAGCATGCCGCCGGCGCTGAGCACTTCGCGCGTCAGCAGGAAGACGCTGTTGAGGTTGGTGTTGATGACGTCGTACCAGAGCTCGTCCGACATCTCGGCGATCGGGCCGCCACCGTTGCGCCCGGCGTTGTTGACGAGGATGTCGACGGTGCCGAACCGCTCGACGGCCGCGCCGACGAAGCGCTTGACGTCCTCCCGGTCGGTCACGTCGCAGGTGGTGCCGTCCACCGAGCCGCCGGACTCCTGGAGGGCCTTGACGGTCGCGGCCAGCCGGTCCGCGTCCCGGCCGCACACGAAGACGTGCGCCCCCTGGTCGGCGAGGTGGGCGGCGATGCCCCGTCCGATGCCGCTCGTCGCCCCTGTGACCAGCGCGACCTTGCCGTTCAGCGAGCCCATCGTGCCTCCGTATCGCAATGTTCCGGCCCTTTTCCGGACCAGACGGACTACGGAGAGCGTGGTTCCCCGCCCTCGACCGCCGGTCGAGACCCGGTGGAGGGGCCGGGCGGGCGCCCGGTCGTCGGTCTCCGGGGATACCCCCCGGTCACCGCCCCTGCCCGGGCGCCGAGACGGACCTTCGAGTGGTCTTCGAGAAAGGCAACAGAGCGTCAAAGGATCAATTGACGCAGTTTCTGTCGTGGTAGGGGGCCGGTCTCTCCGCAGCCGGGCCGGAAAGGACTTGACTCGATGTCCAGCTCGAACACCTACGGGACGAGCCGCGCGCGATGACCCGACGAGTGGTGATTACAGGAATCGGCGTGCGGGCACCCGGCGGCTCCGGGGTGAAGGAGTTCTGGGACCTGCTGTCGGCGGGCCGGACGGCGACCCGCGGCATTACCTTCTTCGACGCCTCGTCCTTCCGGTCCCAGGTGGCCGGCGAGGTCGACTTCCACGCGGCCGCCGAGGGCCTGTCGCCCCGCGAGATCCGCCGGATGGACCGGGCGACGCAGTTCGCGATCGCCTGTACCCGCGAGGCCGTCGCGGACAGCGGACTGGAGTTCGGCGGTGTGCCCGCGCACCGCATCGGCGTGAGCCTGGGCAGCGCCGTCGCCGCCGCGACGAGCCTGGAGAACGAGTACCTGGTCATGTCCGACCGGGGTCGCGACTGGGTCGTCGACCCCGACTACCTCTCCCCCCACATGTTCGACTACCTGAGCCCCGGAATCATGCCCGCCGAGGTCGCCTGGGCGGCCGGCGCCGAGGGCCCGGTGACGATGGTGTCGGACGGCTGCACCTCGGGGCTCGACTCCGTCGGGTACGCCGCGCAGCTGATCCGCGAGGGCAGCGCCGACGTCATGATCGCCGGCGCCTCGGACACCCCGATCTCCCCGATCGTGCTCGCCTGCTTCGACGCGATCAAGGCGACGACGTCCCGCAACGACGACCCCGAGCACGCCTCGCGGCCCTTCGACGCCACCCGCAACGGCTTCGTCCTCGCCGAGGGCAGCGCCATGTTCGTCCTGGAGGAGTACGAGGCGGCGCGCGCCCGCGGCGCCGAGGTCTACGCCGAGGTCAGCGGCTACGCCACGCGCTGCAACGCGTACCACATGACCGGCCTCAAGACGGACGGCCGGGAGATGGCGGAGGCGATCCGGGTGGCGCTCGACGAGTCGCGCGTCGACGGCACCGCCATCGACTACATCAACGCGCACGGCTCGGGCACCAAGCAGAACGACCGGCACGAGACGGCCGCCTTCAAGCGGAGCCTGGGGCAGCACGCCTACGAGGTGCCCGTCAGCTCCATCAAGTCGATGATCGGGCATTCCCTCGGCGCGATCGGCTCGATCGAGATCGCCGCGAGCCTCCTGGCGATCAAGCACAACGTGGTGCCGCCGACCGCCAACCTGCACACCCCCGACCCCGAGTGCGATCTGGACTACGTCCCGTTGACCGCCCGCGAGCACCGGGTCGACTCCGTCCTCACCGTCGGCAGCGGATTCGGCGGCTTCCAGAGCGCCATGGTCCTCCGCGCCCCCGAAGGAGCGAAGGCATGACCAGGACCGTCATCACCGGGCTCGCCGTCACGGCGCCCAACGGAATGGGCGTGGAAGCCTATTGGAAGGCGGTGCTCGACGGCAGCACCGGCATCGCCCCGGTCACCGGCTTCGACGCCACCGGCTACCCGGCCTCGCTGGCCGGGCAGATCGCCGGCTTCGACCCCGCCGACCACCTGCCGGGCCGACTGCTCCCGCAGACGGACCGCTCGACGCAGCTGGCGCTCGTCGCCGCCGAGTGGGCGCTGACCGACGCCGGTGTCCCGAACGACACCGTCCACGACTACGACATCGGCGTCGTCACGTCGAACGCGCTGGGCGGGTTCACCTTCACCCACCACGAGTTCGCCAACCTGTGGACCAAGGGTTCGAAGTTCGTCAGCGTCTACGAGTCCTTCGCCTGGTTCTACGCGGTGAACACCGGCCAGATCTCCATCCGCCACGGGCTGCGCGGCCCCAGCGCCGCGCTGGTCGGCGAGCAGGCGGGCGGTCTCGACGCACTGGGCCACGCCCGCCGCACCATCCGGCGCGGTACGCCCGTCGTCGTGGCGGGCGGCGTGGACTCCGCCTTCGACCCGTGGGGCTACGTCTCCCAGCTGGCCGGCGGCCGCGTCACCCGCGAGAGCGACCCGGCCCACGCCTACCAGCCCTTCGGCGCCCGGGCCTCCGGGTACGTGCCGGGCGAGGGCGGGGCGATGCTCATCGTCGAGGACGCGGACGGCGCCGCCCGGCGCGGCGTCCGCCCGTACGGCGAGATCGCCGCGCACGCGTCGACCTTCGACCCCGCTCCCGGCTCGGACCGGCCGCCGACGCTCGGCCGGGCCGTGGAGGCCGCGCTCGCCGAGGCCGGGTTGACGCCCGGGGACATCGACGTGGTGTTCGCCGACGGCGCCGGCGTCCCGGAGCTGGACGCCGCAGAGGCGGACGCGATCCGTTCGGTGTTCGGGCCGGGCGGTGTTCCCGTCACCGCGCCCAAGGCGCTCACCGGACGCCTGTACTCGGGTGGCGGGCCGCTGGACGTGGCCACGGCGCTGCTGGCCATCCGCGACGAGGTGATCCCCTCCACGCCCACGGTCTCCGAGGTGCCCGCCGCGTACGGCATCGACCTGGTGCACACCGGGCCCCGCGAAGGCCGCATCCGCAACGCGCTCGTCCTGGCCCGCGGCCGGCACGGCTTCAACTCGGCCGTCGTCGTCCGCGCTCCGCGCGACTAGGCCGTCCCCTTCGGATCGGGTTCGGCCCGATCCGGAAGGGGCGCCCCGCCCCCGTCCGTTCCCCTCACCAGTCCCAGGAGGGACACCCACATGACCACCGCAGTCAGCACCGACCTCTACTCGCAGGTGCTCCACTTCTACGCCCACCAGATGCAGGCCCTCGACGCCCGCCGGTTCGAGGAGTACGCGGCCTCCTTCACCGAGGACGGCGTGTTCCTGCACTCGCCGGGCGCGGAGCCGGCCCGGACCCGACCCGGGATCGTGCGCGAGCTCGTCGAGTTCCACAAGAAGTACGACGGCCAGCAGGTCCGCCGCCGTCACTGGTTCAACCAGGTCGCCCTGGAGCACCAGGAGGACGGCACGCTCAAGTCCACGGCGTACGCCCTGGTCACCACCGTCCGCCCGGGCGGTCAGCCGGAGATCAACCCGAGCTGCCTGGTCCACGACGTCCTGGTCGTCGAGGACGGCGAGGTGCGGATCGCGTCCCGCCTCATCACGCACGACCAGGTCTTCTGAGGATGGCGGCCGACGCCCGCGCCGCGGGCGGGGCGCAGCCCCGTCTTCAGGAAGTCGCGGACGGCGTCTTCGCCTACGTGCAGCCGGACGGCGGATGGTGCCTGAACAACGCCGGGCTGATCGTGTCCGGTGGGCGCTCCGCGCTGGTCGACACGGCCGCCACGGAAGCCCGGGCGAAGGCCCTGAAGGCGGCGGTCGAAACGGTCACGTCCCGACCGCCGCGGTACGTGGTCAACACCCACTCCCACGGTGACCACACCTTCGGCAACTACCTGTTCGCCGATGACGCCGTCGTCGTCGGGCACGAGGGCACCCGGACCGAGATGGAAACGGTGGGCCTGCACCTGACGGGCCTGTGGCCCGACGTCCACTGGGGCGGGGTCTCCGTGGTGCTCCCCGAGGTCACCTTCCGGGACCGCCTCGACCTGTACGTGGGAGACGTGCGGGCCGAACTGGTCCGGCTGGGGCCCGCCCACACGTCGAGCGACACGGTGGTGTGGCTGCCCGAGGAACGGGTGCTGTTCACCGGGGACCTGGTGATGTCCGGGTCGACGCCGTTCTGCCTGATGGGGTCGGTGGCCGGCTCGCTGGCGGTGACCGAGCGGCTGCGTGCCCTCGATCCCCGTACGGTGGTCGCCGGTCACGGGCCGGTGGCGGGCCCGGAGCTGCTCGACGCGACCGAGGGGTACCTACGGTTCGTGCAGCGGCTGGCCCGGGAGGGCGTCGCGGCCGGTGTCGGACCGCTGGACGCGGCCCGGGACGCGGACCTCGGGGAGTACGCGGAGCTGCTGGACTCCGAGCGTCTGGTGCCGAACCTGCACCGCGCGTACGCGGAGGAGCGGGGCGCGGCGCCGGGTGTTCCGCTCGACATCGAGCTGATGTTCTCGGAGATGATCGACTACCACGGCGGCCTGCCCGTGTGCCACGCCTGACGGCGGACACGGCGAAGGGGCCCCGCCTGCCGGCGGGGCCCCTTCGGCGTGCGCCGCGACCGCGGCGCCGGCGGTCTCAGACCGCGTCCGGGGTCGCGGTGCGCAGCCGGGCGTACGTGCCGGCCAGCGGCGCGAACTGCAGCCCGCTGTGCCCGGCGCCGCAGTTGACGTCGCGCCAGCGCCGCTGGAGTTCCTCCCCCTCCGCTTGGGCCCGGGTGCCGGCGGTGCGCAGCAGCCGGTCGACGACGGAGGCCAGCAGGTCGGCGGCGAGGGCGCTGTCGCGTCCGTTGCGCGCGGAGTCCAGGGCGGAGTACGGGCCCTCGTCGGTGGTCCGGGCGACCCGTTCCAGGAGGAGCTGCGCCGCGTCGGTCTCGCCCTCGGCGCGGGCCAGGAGCTGTTCGAACGGGCCGGCGTCCTGGGCTCCGCTGATGGCGCCGGCGGGTCCGGCGAGCTTGCCCTGGACGAGGTGGGACCAGCGGCGCAACGCGCCGCGGGTGGCGCCCAGCAGGGGCGCGGCGAGGGTGAGTCCGTTGCCGGCCTTCAGCGGTACCTGGTGGCAGGCCGCGTCGGATTCGGGTGCCGGGCCGGCGAGGAGCACGTCGAGCGGTACGGACAGTTCGTCGGGGACGAGCACGTCGTCCAGGACCACCGAGTTGCTACCGGTGCCGCGCAGGCTCACGGTGAACCAGGTGTCCTCGATCCGGTAGTCGGTGCGGGGTACCGCGAAGATCCGTACCTGCTGCCCCTCGGGGGTGCGGGCGCGGGCGGCGACGAGGGTCCAGTCGGAGAAGTCGACAGCGCTGACGTAGGGCCAGGTGCCGTTCAGGCGCCAGCCGCCCGGGCCTCGTTCGGCGGTGCCGCTGGGGACGAGGCCGGCGGAGACGACGGTGTCGGGGCCCTTGTGCCAGACGGCTTCCTGACCGGCCGCGGGCAGGTAGGCGGTCATCCGGCCGGCACTGGCGACGACGGAGGCGCACCAGGCGGCGGAGGTGCAGCCCTCGCCGAGGGCGGCGACCGCGTCGAGCAGTCCGGTGAAGGTGCCGGCGGCGCCGCCGTGGGCGACCGGCGCGAAGTATCCGGGGAATCCGGCCGCGATGACGGCTTCGGCGACGGGCGGGGCCAGCGTGCGCGCGGTCTCACTGGCGTGGGCGTGTTCGGCGGCGAGCGGCGCCGCGGCCCGGGCGGCGGCGATCAGCGGGTCGGCTGCACGGTCGTAGCGCATCGTGTGTCTTCCTCTGGTGGGGTGCGGACGGGGCAGGGGTCAGCGCCCGATGCCGAGCCGTTCGGCGGCGGCCGTGAAGGCCTGGGCGGTGTCGGGCAGCCGATCGATGGCGTCCCGGTAGTCCGCGCGGGCCCCGGCGAGCCGGTCCCGTACGGAGGGGTCGTACAGCACCGCTTCCAGGCCGTTCACCACGGCGTCCTCGTCGAGGATCTCGGTGTGCAGGACGGTTTCCGCGAACGGGTTGTCGTGGAGCAGCCCGGACAGGAGCCGACTCCAGCGCAGCGGCCAGGCGTGGAAGGAGGGCACGGGCCCGGGGAAGTCCGCGAGCCAGGAGCGGACGGCCGACGAGGCGCCGGAGGGGAGCGCGGTGTCGGCGGCGGCCGCGGGCAGGTCGTGCCCGTTGGTGGCGATGAGCCCGGGTACGTCCGCGAGGACGGCCCGTTCGAGGGCGTAGGAGGTGAGGAAGCAGGACATCACCGCGTCGGTGGCGCCGAGCAGTTGGTGGTAGCGGTCCGCCGTGTACTCCGGTTCGAGGTGGACGCGCTCGGCCGGCAGGCCGAGGTTCTCGAAGTAGGGGCCGACCATCACGAACCGGGTGTCGGCGGGCAGCCTGCGCAGGTAGTGGCCGATCAGCTCGGGCAACCGGACGGCGAGTTCCCGGGTGGCCGGGCCGGCCCGGGTCCGCATGGTGTGCTGCCAGGGCAGGGTGGGGAAGAGGAGCAGCCGGTGGCCGGCCTCGGCGCCGACGGAGCGCCGTACGTCCGCGCGGGTCCGTTCGGTGAGCGGGCGCAGGGTGCTGTTGGCCCGGTAGAGCATCTCGTCGGGGCCGACGGGATGCTGGGGCCGGTTGACGGGGACGGGGCGCAGCCGCAGTGGCATGTCGAGGAGGTTGGCGTCGATCGTCACCGTCCTGCCGAGGGCCTCGACCTCCCGTTCGGTGTCGGCCAGTCCCAGCATGTCGATGGGCAGGACGGGCACGCCGAACTCCTGGACGTACCAGGGGTCGGTCTCGTAGTTCACGAGGTGGGTGAGCCAGTGCCCGACGTAGTCGCTGAGGACGATCGCGTCGGGCCGGAACTCGCGGACCGTGCGGGCCACCACGTCGCGCACGCCGTGGCCCAGCGCGGAGGACACGAGGGTGTAGGGGTGGCCGGCGGCCTTGAGTTGGGCCTCGTTGTCGGCGTCGATGACGAAGTGGCAGCGGACGCCGGTGGCCTTCAGCTGGTGGACCAGGTCCAGGCCCACGGTCGTCTCGTGCAGGGTCTTGGCCAGGGTGGCCATGAAGAGCAGTCGCATGGGTGTCCGCCGTCCCGGGTCAGTGCGCGGCGGCGGGGACGAGCCGCTCGATGGCGTCGACGGCCTGCGTGGCGACGGGTTGGGCGGCGACCTCGTCGGCCAACTCGCGGGCGCGTTCCCGGTAGGACGGGGTGGCCAGGATCTCCGCGCAGGCGTCCGCGAGGTTCTCCGCGGAGTCGTTCTCGGGGGCGATCATCCTGCCCGCGCCGTAGGCGTCGAGGCGGGCGCTGTAGTCGACGCAGTACGGCAGGTACGGGACGAGCACCTGCGGTACGCCGTAGGCCACGTAGCCCATCGTGGTGTTGCCGCCCGCGTGGTGGATGGCCAGGTCGGCGGTGGGGGCCGCCTGGTGGAGCGGGATCCAGCCGGCGCGGACCCCGGGGAAGAGGGGGCGCAAACGCTCGGCGACCTCTTCCGGGGTGGCGACGAGGACTTCCACGTCGAGTTGGGAGACCTTCGCGACGAGGCCGCTCAGGATGTCGAAGTCGGATTCGGGGGTGACGCGGCTGCCCGCGGAGACCAGGACCCGGGGGCGCGCGCCCTTCTGCAGCATCCACGGTTCGACGGTCTTCTGCGTGGCGTAGGGCACGTAGCGCATCAGTTGGGCGGGCAGGGCGTCGGCCGGCCGCAGGCTGGGCGGGCAGATGTCGACGAAGAGGTCGGTGCGGGGCATCTCGTAGAGGCCCAGGCGCTCCATCTCGGGGCCGAGTTCGGCGGCGGCCGCGAGGTCGATGGTGCGCGGCTCGCCCATGTCGATGGCCTGCTTGACGTAGGGGACGCCCGCGTACGCCGCGATGAGCGGGGCGGCGAAGGCCAGTGCCCCGCCGACGACCACGTCCGGCCGCCAGCGGTCCACCAGGTCGATGAGCCCGTCCAGGCAGCTCGCGGCGTACCGGCCGAAGGTGCGGCCGTTGAAGATGTACCGCTCGTGCAGGTCCTCGGGGATGGGGACGCGCACGCCCCGCCGGTCGACGAGGGCCTCCTGCATCGCCTTCGAGGAGACCGCGGCGGCGGGGAGGCCCGCGGCGGTGATGGTCGCCGTGCAGTTCTCGGGTGCGGCCATGATGACGTCGTGGCCGGCGTTGCGGGCCGCCTGTGCCAGCGGGACGATCCCGAATATCACTCCGGAGGTGCCACCGGCTACGAACAGAATCTTCATGCGGACAATCCTGGAAAGTCGGGCTCGGGACGGGCTCGGAGGGGACTCGCAAGGGGCTCGGGAGGCGCTCGGGAGGCCCTCGGAGGCGGGTCAGACGAGCGGCTTGCGGGCGGTGATGATGCGGTAGCCCAGGTGGTCGCGTTCGAGTTCCGACACCTCGCCGATCATCTGCTTGAACTCCTCGGCGAAGCTCTGACCGCCCTTGGCGACGACCTTCTCGTAGTTCTCCTCCACGATCCGGCCGATGCGCGCGGCGGACTTGCGCAGGTGCTCCCCCGCGTCGTAGTCGCGTTCCACGACGAAACCGGCGGCGGTGAGCAGTTCGACGTACTGCTCGGGGGTCGGCAGGGAGTCGACGGTGAAGCCCTCGACGAGGACCTTGCGCCAACGCGCGTCCAGTTCGACGCTCTCCACGTAGTCGGAGAGGACGAAGACGCCGCCGGGCTTGAGGATGCGGTGGATCTCGTCGAGGGCCTTCTGCCGGTCGGAGAAGTACATGACGGATTCCACGGCCCAGGCCGCGTCGTACGAGCCGTCGGCGTAGGGCAGTTCCATGGCGTCGGCGCGCTCGAAGGTGACGCGGTCCGATACGCCCGCCTCGCGGGCCAGTTCGGTGCCGGCTTCGATCTGCTCGGCGCTGACGGTGATGCCGGTGACCTTGCCGCCGCCGGCCTGGGCGAGGCGGATCGCGGGACGCCCCTTGCCGCAGCCGATGTCGAGGAGGTGCCCGCCGGGCTCCGGTGCGACCTGTCCGATCAGGACGTCGGTGAGGCGGTCCTTCGGGTCGGTGCCGGGGTCCTCGTCGTCCCAGTACCCGATGTGCAGGTTCTGGCCCATGAAGATCTCCCAGAGCCACCCCCGGTCGTCGTAGAACTCGCCCACCTCGTCCGGCGTCAGGGCCTGGTGTTCCGCCATCGGTCGCGCTCCTCGCTTCTCGGGTCTTCGGTGTCGGGCCGGTGCCGGCCGCTGGCCGGTCCCGGTCCGGGGTCCTCGGGTACAGGGGGCCGATCCTGGCAACCGTGGTTCGACTCCCACTCGAACAGTGATCGTGGAGCCGTTCCCGAGCACCGGTCGAGCACCGGTCCGGCCCGAGGGGGGAGGGTGTGCGGCGGTCTGTCGGCGGGGCCGGCTCGTGCGCCGAGCGGGGGTCCAGCGGCGGTCTAGCGGAATCTCGCACTCTGGGGGATAAAGATCCCCATCGTGGCGGGAAGGGTTCCGGTCCGATTTTTCCGGACATTCGACCGGCGTCCCCGCGACCGCGAGCTCCCCCGACGCACCGACCGGGATCGTGGACCACATACCACCACCGGAGTTCCGTATGGCCGCACAGCCTTCGGCTGCCGCAGCAGCCCCCGCCCCCAGCAGGGCAACACTGTTCGTTCTTCTCATCGCCTCGACCCTGACCATCATGGCCGGAGCCGTGGTCGCACCGGTCGTCAGCGTCATCCGTGGCGATCTCGGGGTCAGCGGCACACAAGCCGGGCTGATCCTCACGGCGCACGGCCTGTCCCTCGCCATCGTCAGCCCGTTCGTCGGCTGGGCGATCGACAAGTGGGGCGTGCGCATGCCCCTGGTGATCGGTCTGCTCATCTACGGCGTGGCCGGCGGGGCGGGGCTGTTCGCCGACTCGTACGCGACCCTGATCATCAGTCGGTTCGCCTTCGGCATCGGCGCCGCCGCCCTGTTCAGCGGGACGACCGTGGCCCTGCTCGCCCTCTACCAGGGGCCGGAGCGGGACAAGGTCGCCGGTTGGCGGGGCACCGCCATCAGCATGGGCGGCATCATCTGGCCGCTGATCGGCGGCGCCCTGGGCAGCCTGTCGTGGCACGGACCGTTCGCGGTCTACCTGCTCGGCATCCCGCTCGCCGTGGCGATGCTGTTCGTCCTGCCCAACGCCCCGGTGGCGCCCCGCCCCAAGGGCGTCAACGCCGTGGCGCTGATCAAGCAGCAGCCCCGGCTGCTGGCGCTGTACGGGTTGTCGATGTTCAGCTCGTTCCTGCTGTACGTGATGGCCGTCTTCCTGCCGCAGCGCCTGACGCAGCTCGACGTGGCCGACCCGTTCGTCATCTCCCTGATCACCACCAGCACCTCGGTGACGGGCAGTGTGATCGGCCTGTTCTACGCCCGGATCAAGGGCCGCCTCGGGTACGTGAACCTGCTGCGGGTGTCCCTGGTCCTGTGGACGCTGTCGATGCTGACCATCGGGCTGGCGGGGCACCCCGCCCTGCTCACGGTGGCGGCGGGCCTGTTCGGACTCGGCAGCGGGATGTCCGTACCGGCACTGGCGATGATGCTCGGCGAGGCCGCGCCGCCCGCGCTGCGCGGCCAGGTCATGGCCCTGTCGGGCACCGCCAACTTCCTGGGGCAGTTCGTCGCCCCGTTGATCATCGGTCCGGTCATCGGCGCCACCTCGATCACCACGGGCTTCCTCGTCGCCACGGGTCTCGGTGTCACCGTGCTGCTGCTGTCCCTGGCCCTGAGGGAGTTCGCTCCCGCCGAGCAAGCCCCCGAGGCCGCGCCGACGTCCGCGCCCTCGGACCGGGTGACCGCGGAGGACAGCAAGGACTGACGGGCCGGCCGGCCGTCCGTAAGATCCCGGAACGTCCCGGAAAATGCGGGCAAGCGTTAACGGCGTTAACGGTGATGGACCGTTAACGCCGTTAACGCATGCGCCGATTGAGCGCCCGTCAGCGGACCGTCAGCGGGCCGACGACGCTCCGGACGACACCAGGTCGACTCCGCCGCCGGGCCGGGCGAACCGCCGGTTGTGGTGGATCAGCGGCTCCGCGCCGCTCACCGCCGCGGACTCGACGCGGCCGACGAGGATGCTGTGGTCCCCGCCGTCCAGGACGTCGTGCAGGGTGCAGACGAGCCGGGCCGTCGCGTCGCTCAAGCCGGGCAGGCCGTGTTCGAGGGGCTCCATGGGGGTGCCGGCGAACTTGTCGAGCCCCGAGTGTCCCGAGCGGGCGAAGGCTCCGGCGACATCGGCCTGGTCCGCCGCCAGGACGTTGACGAGGAACCGGTCGGCGCGGACGAACGCCTCGTGGCTCGCCGCCCTCTTCGCCAGGCAGACCAGCACCAGCGGCGGATCGAGGGAGAGGGACGTGAAGGAGCCGGCGGTGAAGCCCAGGCGCCGGCCGGCCGCGTCCACCGTGGTCACGACGGTGACCGGGGTGGGCACGTGTGCCATGGTGCGGGCGAATTCGGCGGGGTCGATGGTGGGCAACGGTCCTCCTGGCTCAGGTGCGTACGGGCGCGGCCGCTGGATGAGTGCGTCCGGTCCTTCGGCCGGGTCCGGTCGTCCGTAAGGGCGTCCGGGCAACCGACCCGTTCTCAGGCTGCGCGGACCACCATGGCCGCGTTGAAGCCGCCGCGACCGCGGGCCAGCACCAGGGCGGTGCGCAGCCGCTCGGGGCGGCGTACCGCGGTCACGAGGTCGATGGGGCAGTCCGCGGCGGGCGCCCCGGTGTTGACGGTCGGCGGGATCACGCCGTCGCGCAGGGAGAGCAGCGCGGCCGCCAGATCGAGGGAGGCGCCGCCCGCGGCGAGCCGGCCCGTCATGGTCTTGGGCGCGGTCACGGGGACCCCGTGGGCACCGAACAGGTCCGCGAGGGCCTCGGCCTCGTCGCGGTCGGCGCCGCGCCGGCCGGCGGCGTCGGCGAAGACCACGTCGATGTCGGCGGGTTCCAGGCCCGCGTCGCGCAGTGCCAGCGCGGCGGCGTCGCGCAGGCGCGGGGCGCCGCCCGAGCCGGGCTTCGGGTCGAAGGTGGCGGCGTACCCGGCGACCGTCCCGTAGACGGCGGCGCCGCGATCGCGGGCGGCGGCGGCGTCCTCCAGGACGAGCAGCGCCCCGCCCTCGCCGACGACGTGACCGTCGGCGTCGGCGGAGAAGGGCAGGTAGGCCCGCTCGGGGTCCGCGGAGGTGCTCAGCTCGCCGCCGGCCAGGTGCGCGGCCCAGCCCCAGGGGCAGAGCGAGGAGTCCAGGCCGCCGGTGATCAGCAGTCGGATCCCCTTGCGGAGCTGGCGGCGCGCCTGGGCCACCGCGTCGAGCCCGCCGGCCTGTTCGCTGACGATGACGCTGTTGGGGCCGCGCATGCCGTTCTTGATGGAGATCTGGCCGCTGTTGACGGCGTAGAACCAGGCGAAGGACTGGTAGGCGCTGACGTGCTGACCGCCCTTGCTCCACAGTGCCTGGAGCTCGCGCTGACCGAACTCGTAGCCGCCGGCGGAGTTGGCGGTGATGACGCCCGCCTCGTAGTCGGCGAGCCGCGCCGGGTCCACGCCGGCATCGGCGAGGGCCTCGTCGGCGGCGGTGAGGGCGAGCCGGGTCACGTGCGCGGTCTGCGGCAGCAGCCGGCTCGGCAGGTGCTCGGCCGGGTCGAACCCGGGAACCTCACCGGCCAGCCCGGCCGGGTACTGGTCCGCGTCGAAGCGGGTGACCGGCCGGATGCCGCTCTCGCCGCGCAGGACCGCCGCCCACCACGCCGCGGTGCCCAGCCCGTTGGGGGCGACGACGCCGATGCCGGTGACGACGGGCACCTCGGCCGGTCCCGCGGCGTCGAAGCGCGGGCGGGTGACGCTGACGGTCGTGTCCGTGGTCATGCGGCATCTCCCAGGCGGGGACCGGTCAGGATCATGGCGCTCTGGAAGCCGCCGAACCCGCTGCCGACGGTGAGCACGGTGTCGGTGCGGTGCTCACGTGCGGTGAGCGGGGTGTAGTCCAGGTCGCACTGGGGGTCGGGGCGGTGCAGGTTCGCGGTCGGCGGCACCACGTTGTGCTCGATGGCCAGCGCGCTCGCCACCACCTCCAGGGAGCCGATCGCGCCGAGCGAGTGCCCGATCATCGACTTGATGGAGCTGACGGGCACCTCGTGGGCACGCTGCCCGAGGCTCCGCTTGAAGGCGGCCGTCTCGTGCCGGTCGTTCTGCTTGGTGCCCGAGCCGTGCGCGTTGACGTAGTCGACGGCGCCGGGGTCGAGGCGGGCCTCGTCGAGGGCGACGCTGATCGCCTGCGCCATCTCGTGGCCCTCGGGACGCAGCCCGGTCATGTGGTAGGCGTTGCCGCGGCTGGCGAACCCGGAGATCTCGGCGTAGACGTGGGCGCCGCGGCGGCGGGCGCTGCGCAGCTCCTCCAGGACCAGTACGGCCGAACCCTCGCCGAGGACGAAGCCGTTGCGGGTGGCGTCGAAGGGCCGGGAGGCGGTCGCCGGGTCGTCGTTGCGCGGCGAGGTCGCCTTGATGGCGTCGAAGCAGGCGACGGTGATGGGCGAGATCGGCGCCTCGGTGGCGCCGGTGACCATCACGTCGGCGCTGCCCTCGCGGATCAGCTCGACGGCGTGGCCGATGGAGTCCAGACCCGAGGTGCAGCCGGTGGAGATCAGCGAGACCGGCCCCTGCGCGCCGACCCGCCATGCCACCTCCGCGGCCAGCGAGCTGGGCACGAAGTAGTCGAAGAGGTGGGACACGGCGAGGGTGTGGTCCACCTGCCAGGTGCTGCCGCCCGCGCTCACCACGTCGTACTCGTTGTCGAGGCCCGTCGTGCAGCCGACGGCGCTGCCCAGGCTCACTCCCGTACGGGTGGGGTCCAGCGCCGCGGTGTCGAGTCCGCTGTCGCGCAGCGCCTCGTCGGCGCTGACGAGGGCGAACTGCGCGGCCCGGTCGAGACGGGCCGCCTCCTCGGGGGTGAAGCCGTGGTCCAGCGGGTCGAAGTCGGCCTCGGCGGCGATCCGCGAACGGAACTGCGAGGCGTCGAAGAGGCTGATGGCGCGGGTCGCGGTCCGACCGGAGGTCAGGTGCGACCAGTAGTTCTTCGTACCCACTCCCCCGGGTGCGACCACGCCGATGCCGGTGATGACGACACGTCTGTTCATCGGATGTCCTTCGCGGGAGAGTCCTGCCGCGCCTCGGCGCTCCGCGCCGCCACGGCCTTGCGGAACGAGGCGACGACGGTGAGCACGTCCGCGTCGGACAGACCCGGGTGCAAGGGCAGGCACAGGGTCCGGTCGGACGCCCAGTCGGATCCGGGGAGCCCGGGAACCGGGCCCTCGACGGGGGCGTAGGCCGGAACCTTGTGGAGGGGTGCGTAGCGGAAGGTCGTGTAGATGTCGTCCGCGAGCAGGTCGCCGGCGACGGCGTCACGGATCGCGGGGTCCATCTGCACCCAGTAGAAGTAGTACGTCGACGCGTGCCCGGCGGGCAGCGGCGGGGGCGTCAGCACGCCGTCGAGGGAGACGAGTTCCCGGTCGTACAGGTCGACGATCTCCTTGCGGCGCGTGACCATGTCGGGCAGCCGGCGCAGTTGCACGGAGCCGATCGCGGCGGTGAGGTCGTTGCCGATGACGCGGCGCCCGGGCTCGGGGATGTCCATTTCCCACCACCGGGAGGACACCTTGGCGTGGCCGAAACCGCTGGACTGGGCGAGGCCGTGGTAGGCGAGGCGGCGGATCCGGGCGGCCTGCTCGGCGTCCTTGACGTAGATCATCCCGCCGTCCCCGGTGACGAGGACCTTCATCGCGTCGAAGCTCCACATCGCGAGGTCCCCGAAGGTGCCGACGGCCCGGCCGTCGACGCGGGAGTCCACGGAGCAGGCGGCGTCCTCGATGAGGGTGATGCCGAGTTCGTGGCAGCGCGCGGCGATCCGGACGATGTCGCCGGGGTAGCCGCCGTAGTGGAGGACGACGACCGCCCTGGTCCGCTCGGTGAGGACGGTCTCGATGTCCTCCAGCGTGGGGTTGAGCGTGCGGGGGTCGACGTCGCAGAAGACCGGACGGCCACCGGTGCCGAGGATGGCGTTGGCGGCGGCGAGGAAGCTCAGGGACGGCAGGACGACTTCGTCGCCGTCGCGCAGGTCGAGCGCCTCCGTGGCCAGGAACAGGCCCGAGGTGGCCGAGTTGATGAAGACCACGTGCTCCGCGGCGACACCCAGGTGTTCGGCGAACGCCGCTTCGAACGCCTTGGTACGGGGTCCGTGACCGAGCCAACGGTCGCGGAACACCCCGGCCACCGCTTCGAGTTCCTCAGCACCGACCTGGGGCTGAAAAAGATTGATCATGGCTGCCTCTCGCGTCCGGGTGTCACCGAGAGCTTGCGAACACCTGCTCGACCCTCGATCCAGTTCCGGTGGTCCCCCGGTCGGCACGGGGCCGCGGACAGCCCCGCCGGGCACACCGCGGCCCCCACGCGCGGCTTCGCGTGGGGGCGGACGACACGGCGGACAACACGGCGGGCGGACGGCGGACGGGCGGCCGTTCGGGCGGCCGTTCGGGCGCAGAAGCGGGACCTCAGTAGCGGTAGTGGTCGGGCTTGTACGGGCCGTCGACGGGGACGCCGATGTAGGCGGCCTGTTCGGGGCGCAGGGTGGTGAGGTGGACGCCGA
>NZ_JBEZKS010000043.1:0-73886 GCF_040651775.1 Streptomyces sp. NPDC048383 | reverse complement strand
CACAGCAACCGGTTCACGATCCCCCGATGGGAAACCACCACCCCCTTGGGACGACCCGTCGACCCCGACGTGTAGATCACGTACGCCGGATGGTCCCGCTCGGGGGCCGGGCCGGCGACGGGGCCGTCGGGCTGGGCCGCGAGCAGGTCGACGGTGTCGTCGATGTCCACCACGAGCAGCGGCGCGGCGAGGCCCGCGGGCAGCCGTACGGCGGTCTCGGCGGTGGTGAGCAGCAGCGCGGGCCGGGCGTCGTCGAGCATGAACGCGATGCGGTCGGCGGGGTAGTCGGGGTCCACCGGCAGGTAGGCGGCGCCGGCCTTGAGCACCGCGAGCAGGCTCGTGAGCAGTTCGACGGAGCGCGGGACGGCGAGGGCCACCAGGTCCTCGGGGCCGACGCCCCGGGCGCGCAGGACGTGGGCGAGGCGGTCGGCGCGGGCGTGCAGCTCGGCGTAGGTCAGGGAGCTGCCCTCGAAGCGCAGGGCCTCGGCGTCCGGGGTGCGCGCCGCCTGCCCGGCCAGCAGCTCCGTCAGGGTGGCCGATGCCTCGTCGTGGGCGGTGTCGTTGTGTCCGCGGACCACGAGGTCGATCTCGGCGTCACCGGCGACCTCGATCCGGCCGACGGGGGATGCGGGATCGGCGGCGGCCAGTCGGCCCAGGAAGCCGAGGAAGCGGTCCTGGTGGGCGGCGATCTCCCGGGGGGTGTACAGGGCCGGGTTGGCGTCGAAGTCGACTTGGAGGCCGCGGCCGTCGGAGCGCTCGTAGACGATCAGGGAGAGGTCGTCGGAGGGGCCGATGGAGAGGTTGTTGACGACGGCGGGCGCCTCGCCGAAGCGCAGCCCGTAGTCGAACATCATGATGTTGATCTCGGGGCCGGCCAGCCGTCCGCCGCCGCTCAGCAGCTTGCGGTCGCGGACCAGGTCCTCGTAGCGGTAGTGCTGGTGCTTCACGGTGGCGCGCAGGTCGGCCGAGACCTGGAGCAGCAGGTCCGCGAGGGTCATGTCCTGGGTGACCGGCACGCGCAGCGGTACGACGTTGGAGACCATGCCCGGTACGGAGCGGGCGGCCTTGCCCAGGCGGCAGGAGACGGGGACGCCGAGGACCACCTCGTCGGCGCCGGTGGAGCGCTGAAGGTAGAGAGCGGCTGCGGTCATCATGGCCGCCGGCCAGGTCACGCCGACCTCGCGGGCGGTGTCCCGCAGCGCCTCCAGGCGGTCCTTGGCGAGGAATTCGGTGCGGCGCACCAGGCCGTGGGCCATGACGGGCCTGGTGTCGGAGAGGCCCACGGGTTCGGGGCAGTCGGCGAGCCCGTCCTGCCAGAACTGCCGGTCGGCGACGAAGCGTTCACCGGCGCGGTACTCGGCGTCGGAGCGGACCAGGTCGGCGACCGTGCCGAAGCCGCTGGGCTGCGGCTCGCGGCCGGCGGCCAGCGCCGTGTACAGCTCGGCGGCACGCCGGGTGACCAGGGCGACGGCGAACCCGTCGACGGTGACGTGGTGGTAGCGGTAGAACCAGAAGTAGCGCTCGGTGTCGACCCGCAGCAGGGCGAAGCGGAAGAGCAGGTCGCGGCGCGGGTCGACGGGCTCGGCGAGCGCCTCGCGCATCCAGGCCTCGGCAGCCGCCTCGGGGTCGTCCTCGCCGCGGACGTCCAGCTGCTCCAGCTGCCAGGCCGGGGCCGGGTCGGCGATCTGCCACAGGCCCTCGTCGTCCTCGACGATCCGCATGCGCAGCGCCTCGGCCTCATCGACCAGGATGCGCAGCGCCTCCTCCAGAATTCCGGCGTGCACCGGTCCCTGGATGTCGAGGTATTCGGCCGCGTTGTAGATCGGGTTTTCCGGGTCGAGCTGCTGGGCGAACCAAATTCCGGCCTGAGCCGCGGTCAATGACAAGGCGTCTCCAGCGAGCATGATTCCCATCCACCCCTAGCGGACAATCGGCAGCCGAAGAACCCGGGCTGTGACTTTCGTAGAACGAATTCCACTCTCACATCTGTCCGAAATCATCGACAACGCCCACTGCATCAACCTGCCATCCGGCCCCGACAACGCCGAACGGGCGTTGCAGATACCTGCCAACGCCCGTCCCCTCGGCTTCTTCCTGTCAGGCCGCGGTGGCCCGGACCAGGCTGGTCGGCCGCATGTCCGTCCAGTTCTCGTTGATGTGGTCGAGGCACTCCTGCCGGGGCGCCGCGCCGTGCCGGACGGTCCAGCCGGCCGGTACCTCCGCGAACGCGGGCCACAGGGAGTACTGGCCCTCTTCGTTGACGAGCACGAAGTAGCTCGCGGCGTCGTCCTCGAACGGGTTGGTCGCCATATCTCTGCTTCCTTTCCTGCCGTGCGTGGTGAAGGGAATTGGTGTGGGTGTCGGAAAAGACGTGTCAGCGGGCGGCCCGTACCGACTCGGCGAATCCGGCCAGCCGGTCGACGCCCCAGTACTTGTCGAAGCCGCTGATGAAGAAGGGGACGCCGAACACGCCGTCCCGGTGCAGGGAGTTCAGGGCGTTCAGCCCCAGCTCGCGGATCTCGGGGTCATCGTGGGCCCGTGCGAGCGCTTCGGGGTCGAGCCCCAGGCCCTCGCCGATCTTGCGGATGGTGTCGGGATCGGAGATGTCCTCACCGAGCTCCCAGCGGGCGCGGTAGGTCTCGGCGATGAACTCACGACCCGCTCCGAGCCGCTCGGCCGCCAGGTACGCCAGGTGCGACACCTCCCAGCGGGGAGCGGGGTCCACCGGCCACACCATGTCCAGGCCGCGGGCCCGGGCCAGGCGCCGGACGTCCTGGAGGATGTAGAGGTGCTTTTCCTTGGACATCGGGACGTACGGGAGCTTGATGTTGCTGCGCTCCAACTCGTCCAGGGCCGGCTCGTCCGGCTCCCAGAAGGGCAGCCATTCGATCGCCGCGGCCACGTCCGCGTGCCGGCCGACCAGGTCCCGGTAGGCCATCCAGGAGTAGGGGCTGCGGAAGGAGAAGTACCAGCGGGGTCCTCGTCGTGCCATCACCGCCTCCAACGGTTCGTGTGCGGGTGGTGCTAGATCGTGATGCCGCCGTCGATCTGCAGGACGGCTCCGGTGATGTACGCGGCCTTGTCCGAGGCCAGGTAGGCGACCAGGTCGGCGACCTCCTGCGCGGTGCCCATGCGGCGCAGCGGGATCGCGGACAGGGCTTCCTTGCGGGCCTTGTCGTTCATCCCGGCGACCATGTCGGTCTCGATGAAGCCGGGTGCGACCGCGTTGACGCGGATGCCGGAGCGACCGGTCTCCTTGGCCAGGGCCCGGGAGAAGCCGATGATCCCCGCCTTGGAGGCGGAGTAGTTGGTCTGGGTGCCGTGGCCGTAGACCCCGGCGACGGAGGAGATGTTGACGATGGCGCCGCCGCGGCGCTTCATCATCCCGAAGACCACCGCGCGGCAGACGTGGTAGACGCCGTCCAGATTGGTGTCGATGACCTGGCGCCACTGTTCGTCCTCCATGAGGACCAGCGGGTTGTCGCGGGTGATCCCGGCGGCGGTGACGGCCGCGGAGATCGGTCCCAGCCCGTCCTCGGTCGCCGTGATCCAGGCCCGTACGGCGGGCCCGTCGGCGACGTCGACGCGGCTGCCCACCACCTGGACGCCGAACTCCTCGCCGGCCTTCTCCAGGGTGCGCGCGGCGTTGTCGTCGGAGCGGTAGCAGAAGGCCACGTCGAATCCGTCGCGGGCGAGCGCGCGGACCGTGGCGCGGCCGATGCCGCGGGAGCCGCCGGTGACGAGGGCCACCGGGTTGGTGCTGTCCGACATGTCGTTCGTCTCCTCAGGCGGTGGCGGGGCGCAGCGCCGCCGCGGGGCGGAAGGCCATGACGATCCGGTCGACGGTCATCACCGTCTCGCCGGCGGAACGGGTCTCCCCGTCGAACAGCAGCGTGTCGTCGACCTTGCGGTCCAGGCGCACGCGGTGTTCCAGGACCTCTCCGGGCAGGACCGGGCGGTGGAACTCGACGCCGGTCATGCCGCCGAAGAGCATCACGCGGCCGTCGAGGACGTCCGGGTTGGGGTCGTCCCAGGTGGCCAGTACGCCGGCGGACTGGCACCAGGACTCCACGAGCAGCGTCGCCGGGTAGGCGAAGTCCTCCTCGGGGGTGTCCGCGTCGAGCCGTTCGTACCAGGGCTCGTTGCAGGTGACGGCTTTGAGGGCGATGAGCCGCTCGCCGGGGACGATGTCCACGACCCGGTCCACCAGCAGCATGGGGAAGCGGTGGGGCAGCCGGGCCCGGATGTCGCGCTGGCCGATCACGCTGCCGCCTCCTCTCCGGTGGTCGCGGGCGCGGCGTAGCGCAGGCGTACGCCGGCCGCGGGGCCCCGTCCGGTGGTGAGCTTGGCCCGCACCTGCCAGTCGCCGGCGGGGGTCCGCTTCCAGGCGAGGGCGATGTCGACCCGGTCGCCGGGGAAGACCGGCCCGGTGAACCGGGTGGACTCCACGGCCGCGAGGCGGGCGCCCTTGGCACCGTCGGGCAGGGTGGCCTCGGCGCCCTGGCGGGCGCATTCGACCAGGCAGACCCCGGGAAAGATGGGGAAGCCCGGGTAGTGGCCGGGGAGCACTGTTTCGGTGTCCGCCACGGTGAACCGGGCCGCGGTGCTCAGCTCGCCGTCGGCGGGCAGCACCTCGACCGCGGCGAGGAGTGGGCTCGCGGCGGGCATCAGGCCGCCTGCGCCGTGTCGATCCGGGCGCGCAGCACGTCGTAGGCGCTGTCCAGGGTGACGATGTGCTTGAGGTCCGATTCCGGCAGCTTGACGCCGTACTTCTTCTCCAGCACCACGACGACCTCCAGGGCCATCAGCGAGTCGACCTCCAGGTCGTCGACGAACTTGACGTCGTCGCCCACCTCGGCCACCTCGACGTCCAGCACCTGGGCGACGAGGGCGCGCAGTTCTTCCTTCTCCAGCACGGTGTTCTTGTCCTTTCGGGAGGGCGGGCCGGCTTCAGCGCAGGCCGAGCAGGGCGCAGCCGACGGTGCCGGTGCGGTCCACGGAGGTGATCACGCCGATCCGGCCGGCCGCCTCGGCGGGCCGGTCCTCGGCGTACGACAGCAGGGCGGCGGCCTGGAAGGCGGCCGCGGCGGCGCCGGTGTCGCCGATCAGGCCGGTCGGCGTGAGGTCGGCGTGGTCGACGGCGCCGAACACCTCGCGCACCGCGTCGGCCTCGCCGAGGCCCTCGCTGCCGGGCGCGCCGGAGCGGGCGACGGCGGCCACCTGTGACGGCTCGACGCCGGCCCGGCGCAGGGCCGCGCGCAGGCAGGCGACGAGGGCGGGGCGGGGGTCGCCGTCGAGGACGACGCCCAGTTCCACGGCGAGGAGTTCGGCGAGCACGGGCTGGTCGGCGTCCTCGGGCGTGTGCGGTTCGACGAGCAGCATGGCGCAGCCCTCACCGAGCGCGGGGGCGGGGGCGGCCGGCGCGGCGTCCGCGCCGGCGGGCTCGCCGCTGTGGTGCTCCAGCCAGGCGCGGGCCTGGCTGAACTCCTCGGCGGCGCCGCACAGCACGGTGCGGGCGCGGCCCGATCCCAGCAGCCTGCGCGAGTAGTTCAGGGCGTGCAGGCCCGCGGTGCGGCCGCCGGCGATGGTGGCGTTGGGGCCCTTGAGGTGGAACCAGATGGCGCTCTGCCCGGCGGCGCAGTTCATGACCGTGTTGGGGAAGCGGGCCGGGTCGACGAAGAAGGGCTGTTCCCCGGTGAGGGAGTCCCGGGTGAAGTCCATCATCGACTGGGCGCTGCCGGTGGTGGTGCCCAGGGCGAAGGCGGCGCCCTCCCCGGTGCCGACGGCGCGGTTGCGCGCCGAGTCGTCCAGCAGGGCGCCGGCGGCGGTGACGGCGAGGCCGGTGACCCGGTCCATCGAGCGGGTGCCCTTCTTGCCGAGCACCTCGCGGACCGCGAAGCCGGGCACCACGTGGCCCACGCCGTCGGGGGTCGTGCCGTACTCGGGCCCGAGGTCGGTGACGGTCGTGCGCCGCTCCCGCAGGCCCTCGGTGAAGGCGGCCCTGCCGATGCCGTACGGCGACACGGCGGACCAGGCGGTGATCACCGGGCGTCCGGTGCCGGTGGTGGGAGTGGTCATGACCGTCACGTGTTCCTTCCGTTCGGGGTGGTGCAGGTGGTGGTGCCGTTCGTGGCCGGTGGTCCCGGGCGTGCCGTTCGTTCCGGTGGTTCCGGGCGGGACGGTCACAGGAAGACGACCATCCGGTACTCGTTCCAGCGGGCGGCGGTCTCGTCGGCGGCGACGAGCCGGACGCCTTCGATCAGCGGCCGGGCGGCCGCGAGGGCCGCGATGTCGGGCTCCTCCACGAGGACGCCGACGCCCTGCTCCAGCAGGGTGCGGACGCCGGCGCGGGGGTCGGTGAGGGTGTCCACCGTCCGGCTTCCGATGCGCAGCGCCGGTACGGGGCCCGTGTCCAGGGCGTAGCTCGCGGCGGAACCGCGCAGCAGGATGTCGAGGCCGCCCAGTTGCCGGTGCAGTTCGGTGGCGAGGTAGAGCTCGTCGAAGAACTGTTTCTCCAGCGCGCCGCGGTAGCCGTGTTCGACGATGGCCAGTACACGGGCGTCCATCAGATCCCCCCCAGGTGCAGGACCTTGTCGGCGGCTGCCGCGTTGGCGGCGTAGCCGCCGGGCGGGCGGATCACCACCTGGGGCAGGTGGTGATCGGCCCCCCGGTCGTCGCTGCAGAAGCGGCAGCCGTACCAGTACAGCCGCCCCTCCCAGGTCGTGAGGAGGTCCTCCACCAGCGCCGCGGTGGAGGGGTACTCCCGGTTCCAGTCGGCGAGGTTGCGCGGCTTGTCGTCGCCGAGGGCGCGTTGGGTGAGCATGGTCGCGTAGCCGCAGGTCCACACCTGTACGGTGGCGCCCCGCTCCAGGAGGGACTGGGTCAGCCGCAGGGCGGTGGTGACCTGGTCCGAGGTGTGAGGGGGACCCATGAGGGTGATGAGCACGTCGGTGTGCGGAATCTTCCTGGCCACTTCAGTGCCACACCACCCGGACGGCCGGATCGAGGATCCAGCCCGCCACCACGTCCATGCCCACGACGCGCAGTTCGGGGCGGAGGGACGCCTCCTCCAGGCCGCGCTGGGCCAGCGAGAAGCTGTCCGCGGCGAGCACTCCGCCCTCCTTCTGGAAACGGTCCAGGTCGCTGTCGCTGCCGGGGACGGCGAGCACGACCCCGTCCTGGACCAGGAAGAGGAGCGCCGTCTGCCCGGTGATCACCTGGGTGACCGCGTCGCGCCGGAAACCGGCGTCCTGCGCGAAGCGCCCCTGGCTCTCGACGAGCAGCAGCCGGGGGGTGCCGCTCTCCCAGTCCTCGCTCACGCCGCCGGCGTCCCGTTGACGGCGTCGAGGACGCGCTGGTCGAAGTTGACGAGGCTCCAGTCGCGACGGTTCTCGATGACGGCGTAGCCGTGCACGATGCGGCCGGTCGCGGTCTTCACGAGCTCGCCGTCGCGCAGGACGTAGAAGTCCATGCGCGAGGTGTAGGTGAAGTCCTTGAAGACCTCCTCGACGGTGTACACCGTGTAGAGGTCCTCCTCCATCAGCGCCTCGTCGAGGATGCGGATGTCGGAGCGGGGCACGACGGGGATCCAGCGGCGGTCGTCGAGCAGCGTCTTGATGGAGATGCCGCGGTCCGCGACGAAGCGGTCCTTGCCCTCCTCCATCAGGCGCAGGTAGCCGGACATCTGGATGCGCTCGGTGAAGTGGCAGTACGGGTACGGGATGTTCCACTTCCAGGCGTACGCGTTGCGGCCGGTGGTCAGGGAGGCGAGGATCTCCTCCTCGGCCGGGGCGGCGGCGGGCGCCTCGCGCTCCAGGTCGTCGCCGAGCTTGGCGACGGCGAAGCGGGCGAGCTGCTCGGGGACCTCGCCGGCCGCCTCGAGGTAGGTGTCGATCCGCAGGGAGACGCGGACCTTCGAGGTGACCGCCTTGTGGATCTCGCCGCCCCGCTCGAACTGGATGGTGACCTTGAAGCCGATGGTCCCGTCGTCGTCCTTGGTCCACGGCACGACCTGCGCCTCGGCGGTGTCGTCCATGTGGAAGGCGTGCAGGATGCGGCTGTCGATGGTGACCAGGTCCAGGCCCAGGCCGTGCTCCTCGTACAGCGCGCGGGCGGGCAGCCCGGACTGGCGGAAGTGGTCCAGTACGGCTTCCTCGACGAGGTAGTTGACGTGCTTGAAGCCGATCCAGGTGCAGATGTTGGACCCCTCGTAGCGGGGGCGCACCGTGGTGGTGGTGGCGGTGGTCAGCAGCGTCTTGACGGCGGTGTCCGTGACGAGGGTCATGCTCGGTGCTCCAGGGCGGTGAGGAGGGCGGGCCCGCTCGGCGGGGTCAGGCCCATGGTCGAGTTGACGAAGCTGCTGACGGCGGCGGCGAACTCGCCCGCCGCGTCGAGCATCGGGAAGTGCCCGCTACCGGGCAGGACGCGGGAGACGGCGTCGGGCAGGGCCGCGGCCAGCGCCACGCCCTCCTGGGGCCGGGCCGCGAAGTCGTGCTCGCCGGCCAGTACCAGGGCGGGCGCGGTGATCCGCCCGGTCTGCAGGGCGGGGGTGCGCAGGTACAGCTCGAAGAAGCGCAGCCAGCCGTAGGGGCCGACGCGGTCGCGGACCCGTTCCCCCATCGCCCGGCGGACGTCGTCCGGGAGCCGGCCGCCGGAGTGGGCGCGGATGCCCTCCTCCATGATCAGGTGGAAGTCGTTGAGGTAGAAACTGATGGCGTTCCAGTCGAACTCCTCGGCCCGGGACCGGTAGAACGGCGACACGAGGACCAGGGCCCGGATGCCGTACTGGCGCAGCGAGTCGACGCCGCCCCGGTTCTTCTGGTCGAGCAGGTCGAGCAGGACGTTGGCGGCCATCGAGTGGGCGACGACCACTTCGGCGCCGCCCGGCACCGCCTCCAGGGCCTTGCCGAGCCAGCCCCGCAGGTTGGGCTGCTCGCCCCAGTCGGCGATGGTCTCGGTCCGCCACGGCAGCCGGGCCGTCCACACCTGGTACGACGGCGGCAGCTCGGGCAGGACCCGCTCCCAGACGCTGTCGTTGGCCGCGAGTCCGTGCAGCAGCAGGACGCGGGGCCCGCTGCCCGCGGTGCGCCGTTCGACGGTCACCGGGCGCAGGTCCACATGGGTGTTCATCACAACCTCCTCCTCGCCCTTTCAGGCAGCTTCGGGAGCGAGCAGCAGCAGGTCCGCGCGCGCGTCATCGACGGTGCTGCCGGTCACGGCCTGTACGGGGCCGCGCTCGCCGGCGTCGAACCAGCCGACGGCGGCGGCGACCTGGAGCAGCCCGGAGGCCCCGGAGGCCTTGCCCAGGTGGGCGGGGGCCTCCCAGCGGCGACCGCGCGCGCCCAGCTCGCCGGCGCCTCGGCTGTACGGGCCGATCACGGCGCGGACCCTCGCGGAGCGTGCGGCGGCGGCGGCCCGGGACTCCACGACCAGGGCGGCGCCGCCGTCGACGGCGTGTCCGCCGCCCAGCAGTCGGCGCACGACCTCGTTGTCGGGCTCGACCCCGAGGACGAGCACCCGGTCGGCGCGGCCGGCGGTGATGATCGTGACGGCCCAGTGCACGGCGTCCAGGCCGGAGGTCTCGCCGTTGCAGACCATGAGGTTGGGGCCGCGCAGCCCGTAGCGGATGGCCGCCGAGGAGGCGATGACGTTGCTGGAGGCGTTGGGCAGGTCCATCGGCGAGGTGGCCGTGACGGTCTCCTCGCGGATGGTGTCCAGCGCCCGGGCCACGGTGTCGAGGTTGCCGAAGTTGGAGCTGGCCACCACGCCGACGCTGGTCGCGGGCACGCCGAGGCCGGCCTTCTCGTCGGCGCCGAGCAGGCCGGCGTCGCGCAGCGCCGCGGCGGTCAGGGCGTAGCCGAGTTGGGTGGCCCGGTCCTTGTAGCGCAGGCCCTTCTTGCCGACGTGCGCTGCGGGTTCGACGGGGGCGCCGCCGCGGGCGGGTCCGTCGGCCAGGGCCCGTACGGTGTCGGCGCCGGGCACCAGGACGGCGGCGCCGGTGACCACCACGGCGGTGCCGGTGACTGCGGTGGCGGACTGTGCGGTCATCGGGGACCCTCCACAATGGCGACGGCGTTGATGCCGCCGAATCCGAAGGCGTTGAGCTGCGCGACCTTCAGGGGCCGGCCCTCGGCGGACTGCCCGGTGACGAAGCGGAACGGCGCGGCTTCCTCGACCGGCTCGTCCAGGCCCAGGGTCGGCGGCACCCGCCCCTCGTTCAGGGCCGTGACGCCCACGATCAGGTTGATGAGTCCGGAGGCGCCGGAGGTGTGGCCGGTCATGGACTTCACGGCGGTCATCAGCGGCACCGAGGCGTCGGTGCCCAGGACGTCGGCGAGGGCGGTGGCCTCGGCCTCGTCGTTGAGCAGGGTGCCGGTGCCGTGGAGCATCACCAGGTCCACGTCGGACGGTTTGACGCCGGCGAGCCGGTGCGCGGCGCGCATGGCCTCGGCGATGCCCTCCGGGGAGGGCGCGGTGACGTGGTACGCGTCGCAGTTGACGGCGACGCCGCGCAGGTGGCCGTGGACCCGGCGGGCGCCCTCCTCGGTGCGGCGCAGCACGATCGCGGCGGCCCCGTCGCCCATGAGGACGCCGGTGCGGTTGCGGTCGAAGGGCCGCACCCGGTCCGGCGGCGTCGGGTGGACGCGTTCCAGGAGCCCGTACATCGACTCGGTCAGGACGTCGACGCCGGCGACGATGACGGTGTCGGGGGCGTCCTCGCCCTCCTGGGCGAGGAGGTCGCTGCCGAGGGCCAGGGCGTACAGGGAGGCGGAGCAGGCGTTGGAGAACGTGTGGGTGACGTCGGCGTTGAAGCGTTCCTTCAGGCCGGTGCCGAAGTGCAGCCCGGAGTCGGCGAAGGGGGATCCGTCACGCCACCACAGCTCCAGCGAGCGCAGTTCGCGCAGGCCGGTACCGACCAGGATCGGGATCCCGGAGAGGTCCTCCCCCAGGCCCGCGTCGGCGGCGGCCTGGGCTATCGCCTCGTGCAGCAGCCGGCTCGCGCGACCGGGTACGTCCTCGCCGACGGCTGGTCGGTCGTCGACCTCGTAGGCGTGTTGCGCCCGGAACCTGGTGCGGTCGAAGCCGCGCAGTTCGGCGCGTCCGCTGACGCCCGCGCACAGGTTCTCGAAGAGTTCACCGACACCGGAACCGGTGGCGGCGACGGCGCCCATCCCGATGATGGGGCGGGTCGTCATGACGCCTCCTTGATCGCGTCGTACCGGCCGAGCAGGACCGCCGCGTTGTTGCCGCCGAAGGCCAGTCCGTTGTTCTGGACGATCCGCAGATCCGCCTCGACGGCGTGGTTCGGTACGCAGTCGACGTCGCACTCGGGGTCGGTGGTGACATGGTTGATGGTGGGTGGGATGAAGCGGTTCTGGATGGCCAGGGCGCAGCCGATCGCGCCGAGGGCGCTGGCGGCGCCCATGCTGTGGCCGAGCATCGACTTCATGGAGACGGTCCGGGGCGGGGTGTCCCCGAAGACCTGGCGGATGGCTCCCGCCTCGGTGATGTCGTTGGCCCGGGTGCCGGTGCCGTGCGCCGAGATGAGGTCCACCTCGTGCGGTTCGACGCCGGCGTTCTCCAGGGCCAGCCGCATCAGTTCGGCGACGCTGTCCCGGTCGGGGGCGACCTGGTGGTGGGCGTCGCAGTTGAGCCCGTAGCCGAGTACCTCGGCGTAGATGGTCGCCCCGCGTGCCAGGGCGGAGTCCAGGCGCTCCAGGACCAGGACGCCCGCGCCCTCGCCGGTGAGGATGCCCTTGCGGTCGACGTCGAAGGGCTGGCAGCGGTCGGGGGCGATGGTGCCGAGCCGGTAGAAACCGGTGAAGGTCTTGCGGCACATCGCGTCCGCCCCGCCGCAGAAGGCGAACTCCGCCTCACCGGAGCTGACGGCGTCGAAGCCGTAGCCGATGGCGTAGTTGCCCGCCGAGCAGGCGGTCGGGATGGTGAGGGCCTCGACGTCGGTGAGGCCGAGCTCCTGGGCGATCGCCACCGAGAGCCGGCCGGCCGGTACGCGCCGGGCGGCCGCGGGTTCGAAGTCGCCCGTCTTCGTGCCGAGTTCGCGCTCGACGAGCTGGTCGAGGTCGTAGCTCTCGCCGTCGGTGGTGCCGATGGAGATCAGGCCCCGCCTGCCGCGCAGCTCCGTCAGGTCGAGGCCCGAATCCTCCAGGGCCATTCGGGCGGCCGCGGTCGAGAACTGCGCGGCCCGGCCCAGCTGTTCCACGTCCAACGTGGTGATCCATTCGCGCGGGTCGAAATCCGTGATTTCGCACCCGTTGGCGTGGGCGAACCCTTCCGTGTCGAACACGGAAATGGGCCGGGCACCGCTACGGCCTTCGCGGAGTCCCTGGAGGAACTCCTTCGCGCCGAGTCCGATGCTGGACACCACTCCCAGTCCAGTGAGAACGACCCGGTGCCGCTCCGGCCGGATACGGCCGGCGCCGTGCTCTGCCGCTGTCATGGCAATCTCCCCATCCTTCCCGACGCCGCTTTCCCTACCAGCCGGCCGGCTCCGCGACGACCTCGTAGACGCCCTTGAGGTTCACCATGCGGGGCAGCTCACTCTGGTTGATCACGATGCCGAACTGCTTCTCCAGGGCGGCGAGGATCTCGATGGCGCGGAGCGAGTCGGCGTTGTGGTCCTCCTTGAAAAGGCTGACCTCGGTGACCTCGTCCTCCTCGATTTCGAGAATGTCGCAGACGGTTTCCTTGATGAGTTCGAGCCGATCGTCGCGCGTTGCAGTCGTCACGCTTTTCCCCTTGTCCGATTTACCGCCGCGAGCGCGGCGCGTTTACTCGCACTGGAATGGTGCGGGCGCGAGTTCTTTTCTCACAACGACGGCTGCAACAACCTGCCACCGTCGCCGCTGAATTCAGCCGGCGGAGCGGCCGGCCGCGGAATTCGCCCGGGTACCGCGCAGCAAGACGTCACTCAAGGAGACGGCCGCGTCCATCGCGGCACGTCGCAGTTCCCGGTCGGGGACCTCGGGCATCCGGCTCGACACCCCCGTCAGGACCAGGGCCGCGGCCACGACGCCGGCCCCGGAACGCACCGGTACGGCGTAGGAGATCAGGCCGGACGCGAGCGGGTCGGGGCCGTAGGCCCAGCCCCGGCGCCGTACGGTCGCCAGTTGCGGGGCGGTGAAGCGGGCCCGCCGCAGCCCCTCGTACAGCACGTCGGGTTCCTCCCAGGCGTACAGCACCTGGGCCGCGGGGCCGGCGGTGGCCGGGCGGGCGGTGCCGATCGCGGCCAGGTCCACGCCCGCCACCCGGTCCACGGAGGAGCCGACGCAGATGTGCAACCCCTCGCGCCGGCGGTGGAGCCGGGCGTCGAGGCCCGTCTCCCCGCTCAGGCGTTCCAGGATCGGCCCGGCGGCCTGGGCGAGTCGGTCGTGGCGTGCCTCGACGGCGAGCAGGCCGAGGCGGGGTCCGAGGGCGAAGCGCCCGCGGGCGTCCCGGGTGAGCAGCCCGAGCCGTTCCATGGCGGTGGCGATCCGGTGGGTGGTGGGGCGGGACAGGCCGCTGTGCGCGACCAGGTCGACCAGGCTCGTCGGGCCGCTCTCCACGATCTCCAGCAGGAGGGACGCCTTGTCCAGCACCCCCACCCCGCAGTCCGGCAGGGGCCGCAGGTCGGTGCTCACCGCTGCGGCGCCAGCCGTGCGCGGATGTCACCGACGAGTTGCTCCCGGCCGTCCACCAGGTAGAAGTGGCCGCCGGGCAGGACCCGCAGGTCGAACCCGTGCGGTGCGATGTCGGACCAGGCAGCGACCTCGTGGGCTCCGACACCGCGGTCGCTGTCGCCGACGTACCCGACGACCGGGCAGGGCAGCTGGACGCCGGGCCGGGCGGCGTAACCGGCGACGGCGGTGAAGTCGGCCCTGATGGCGGGGAGTACCAGCTCGCGCAGGTCCTCGTCGTCGAGCAGCGCGGAGTCGGTGCCACCGAGCTCCTTGACCTGTTCGATCAGCTCGGCGTCGGTGTCGAAGGCCGCCGTGCGCGGGGTGAGCAGGTGCGGTGCCTTGCGGCAGGACACCATCAACAGTTCGGGGGCGACGGAGAACCGTTCGCGCAGCCGCAGTGTGATCTCGTAGGCGAGGGTGGCGCCCATGCTGTGGCCGAAGAGGGCCAGCGGGGCGTCCAGGTACGGCTCCAGCTCGCCGGTGATGGCGCCGGCGAGGTCCTCCAGCGAGGTCCAGGGTTCCTCGCAGACGCGCTCCTGGCGGCCCGGGTAGCGGACGGCGAGCACTTCGACGTCGTCGCCGAAGGCGTGCCCCCAGTCGTGGAAGAAGCTTGCCGAGCCGCCGGCGTGCGGCAGGCAGACCAGGCGCAGGCGCGGTGGCCCGGCGGTCGTGAACCTGCGCAGCCAGGTGCTGTGGGTGCCCAGTGGCATGTGGGTGGTCTCCTCGTGCGTGTGGCGCGGTGGACGTGGGGTGGGCGCGGATGCCGGCCGGGAACGGGGCCCGGCCTCAGTCCAGGGCCGCGGGGCTGTCCAGGGACACGGTCGCGGTGTCCGGGGCGATCCTGCGGATCAGTCCGGCGAGCGTCCGCCCGGGGCCGATCTCTATCAGGCGGCGGCAGCCGAGCGGTCCGACGAGGGTGTGTACGGACGGCTCCCACAGCACCGGGGAGGTGAGCTGGCGGGTGGCCCGCTCGACCCAGTCGCCGCCGGTGTGGGCCCGGGCGTCGACGTTGGCGACCACCGGCAGGTGTGCCGGGGCGAAGGCGGTGTGTCGCAGGGCGGCCCGCAGGCGTTGCGCGGCGGGCTCCATGAGCGGGCTGTGGAAGGCGCCGCCGACGACGGGACGGATCATCTTGGCGCCGATCGAGGGCGCTTCGGCCCCGATCCTGTCGATGCCCTCGACGGAGCCGGCGACGACCGTCTGGCCGGGTGCGTTGACGTTGGCGACCCATACCTCGTGGCCGGCCGTACGCATCTGCTCGGCGAGGCCGGTGACGGCCTCCAGCGGGGCCGCGACCAGGACTCCCATGGTGCCGGGGCGTTGTTCGGCGGCCTCCCGCATGGCCCGGCCGCGGGCGGCGACCAGGGCGGCGGCCGCGCCCGGTGAAAGGGCTCCGGCGGCGGTCAGGGCGGCGTACTCCCCGAGGCTGTGCCCGGCGCAGGCCACCACGTCCCGGCCGTCGAAGGCGCCGCGGCGCACGGCCTCCGCGTGGGCTACGAGGGTCAGCGTGAAGACGGTCAGCTGGGCCAGGTCGGTACGCCGGAGCTGCTCGTCGGGGGTGTCGAGGAGCAGTCGGGGCAGGTCCTCTCCCGTGACGTCGGAGATCTCCTCGGTGATCTTCCAGGAAGGGGTGTCCCGCCAGACGGCGCCCATGGCCTCCTTCTGGGTTCCCTGTCCCGGGAACACGAGCCCTGTCGGCATCCGGTCCATTGCTCCGCCTTCCACGCCGTACGCCGCGTCGTCCACCGGGGGCCGCGAGGATCCGTCGTCGTCGCTCTCGCGATCGACGGATCCCCGCGCGCCTGATGGCATGCAGGACGGGGGCTCTCCATGCCACCGGGAAGGGGCCGAGGATCTACCAGGAGCCCGGTTCCCTGTCCCGGCGCCATACAACTGGCGACGCGGGGCGGGCGGCAACGGAGGTTTCAGGAAGCTGCCGGCGAGCGGCCCGGATGCCCGTCGGGGACGGTGCCGGTGGCAGCAGGGGGCCGCGTGCTGTCAGGCCCGCCCGCCGCCGGGAGCGTCCGGTGCGGTGGGCAGCAGGCCCAGTGCCGCGGCCCGGACCCCGGCCTGGAACCGGGACTGGGCACCGAGCAGCGCCATGATCTCGGCGACGTGCCGGCGGTAGGTGCGCACCGAGACGGTGAGTTCGCGAGCGGCCACCTCGTCGGTGACCCCGGCGCGCAGCGCGCCGAGGATCTGCCGGGCCAGTACGGCCCGGTCGCGGTCTCCGAAGACGATCCGCTCGCCGGCGGGCACGGCGTTGCGCCAGATGCTCTCGAAGAGCGTGTCGAGGGTGTGCAGGACCTCCGGCGCACGGATCATCGAGGCCCGCACGCCGGCCGCCGACTCCGCCATCACCAACGCGCTGGTGCCGTCCACCAGCAGGGCCTGGAGCGGCGGTACCCGGGCCACCCGGATCGCCACCGGTCTTTCCAGCGCGAGCTGTTCGCGGACGAAGTCCTCGTCCACCATCGCCGGGCTGGTCAGCACCCGGACGGCGACCCCCTCGGCGGTCGAGTAGATGAGGTTGCGCTCGGCCCGATCCTGACGGGCCTGTTCCTCCTGCGTGCCGGGCAGCCGGGCGTCGACGATGTCGATCGTCCGCACGGCTCCCCGGATGAGACTCGCCGCGGTGTCCAGAACGGGTGCGTAGCCCCCGTCCACCTCGGCGATCTGCTGCTCCCTGATGCTGCGGTCCCGGTGGATGGCCACCGTCGACTCGATCAGGGCCCGTACTTCCAGAAGCGCTCGCTCCAGTTCGTCCTCGGTCGCATGCGACACGTGGCGCTCACCATCCCCGTTGGTGTGATGTGTTGCTGCGCGGCCCCGTAGGTCGATCGGTGCCACGCGATCCCCGTTTGAGCCGGCCCGCGGCTGCGTCACTCCGAGAGCAGCCCCAGTTCCACCGCGCGCACGCCCGCCTGGAATCGGGAGCCGGCGCCGAGCTCGCGCATGATGTCGGCGACGTGGCGTCGATAGGTGCGCAGGGAGACGTTGAGGTCGCGGGACGCCGCTTCGTCGGTGAGTCCGTCGCGCAGCTTCTCCAGGATCCGGCGGGTCAGGTCGCCGCGGAACTTCGGGCTCAGCGCGAGGTGGTCGTCCAGCCTGCGGCCGCGTGCCCAGGCTCCGGCGAAGAGCAGTTCCAGGGCTCGCACGGCCGCGGCGTCGTGGACCAGGGTCGCCTGTCCGTTGGCACTGTCGGCAGCTGCCCGCACCAGTGCGGAGGAGCCGTCGACCACCACGATGTCGCGCAACTCCGCTTCGCACACCCGCACTTCCAGACGGATGCCGGGAGCCTTGGCCTGCAGGGCCGGCGAGCGGTCGGCGACGTCGGGTGCGCACAGCACGCGCACCACGAGTCCGGATTCCAGCGTGGCCAGGGCCTTCCGGGCGATGTGGTGGAACGCTTCACCGCCCGTGACCGCGATGCAGACCGAGTGCCGGGCACGGCGGACGAGTTCCTCGATGGCGTCGCCGAGCACCGCGACGTCGGTGTGCGGCGCGGCAGGAGCCGGCGCCGACCGGTTGCGGTGCAGCGAGACGGTGGACTCGATGAGCGCGCGTGCCTGTAACAGGGTGCGCTCCACGTGAGCGGCGTGGTCGGACGGTTCTACTTCCGGAATCTCCTCCCGCATTTCTTTCCCATGGGTGGACTCGATCGCGGCACCTGTCATTGCATCCCCCTTGCTCGACCGGTGACTGGATGATTGTGGCTTCAACCCTCCGCAGAAATAGATGCATGCTCAACTATTTCATCAAGCAAATATCATAGCGAGTTTCAAGCACCATTCGAGGTCAGACAGTAGTTCGCCGAATCGCGGCTGGTCAACAATTCCAGAGACGACCGCCCGGGCCGCGGAGTACCTGGTCAGTCGGTACGGCGCGACCTTTCCGACCAAGGGGTCACCGAGGACGTTCGGGGCGCCCGTCGGGCGGACCCGGCCGACGGGCGGCCGGGCGGACGGATGTGCGGAGGGGCGGCTCCAGCTCGATCACGCGTGCATAACGCCACCTGGTGAACAGTCACTTACCGCTGAACACAAGGCGACATGGGAGGAGGTGTCACACCACGCTTGCAATTCGCCGACTTGTACGAAGATTTTCAGCTGCGATGGCAGCAACCTGCACCCACTCCCCGGAACGCAAAACCGCCACTTCCGCTTGCATCACGGGGTGTTCCCCCCGGTTCACGATGCGTGGCGACGGTGTCCGCTTCTGGCCAACTCACCCCGGCTCAAGCATCGCTGGGGCCGGACTCAAGCCTACGGTGACCTCTGTGACCACACGCCACACGGGGACGGAACAGATAACTTATGCGCCATTTTCGGAGACCTCCGACGCAGTCGTCCGGTGGTGGCCGGTACCGACCGGCACGTACCGCGGTGACGACCTCGCCCTCCTCGACGACGAGGAAGCGGACCGCGCCGCAGCGATGAGGTCGGCGGTGGCACGCGCCGGGTTCATCACCTGCCGGGCCGCGGTCAAGCGGGCACTCTCCGAGGTGCTGGGCGTGCCGGCCGACGGGGTCTCCCTCGGCCGCGAGGCCTGTCCCGGGTGCGGCAACGAGGACCACGGGCCGCCCGTGGTGCGGTTCCCCGCGACGGCCTGGCGGATCAGCGTCGCCCACACCGACGGCCTGGGGATGGTGGCCCTCTCGCCCTTCCGGGTCGGTGTCGACGTGGAACACGTCCGCCCGCTCGACGCCGACCGGTTCGACTCCGTGGTGCTCACCCCGGTCGAACGCCGGGCCGTGTACGCGCGACCCGAGGGCGCCGCCCGTACCCTGGCCTTCCTCCGCTGCTGGACCCGTAAGGAGGCCGTGCTCAAGGCCGTCGGGATCGGCATCGCGACCGATCTGACCGCGCTGGACACCGGCGCCGGCGGCTTGGCGCCCGACACCGCACAGGACATCGGCACGGCGCGGGACTTGGCCCCGGCGCAACCCGCCCACACCGCACAGGACTTCGCCCCGGGGCAGATCGTCGATACGGCGCCCCTCGGTTTCCCCGCCCTGTGGCGGACCGTCGGACTGGCCGTGCCCGACGGTTGGGTGGCCTCGCTCGCACTGCCCGCGGGCGCCGCCGGAGGGCCGTACTCCGTACGGCGCCTCGGCGCCTGACCCGTCGCGGCCCTCACGTCCTTCACCCCATTCGGCACGCACGCCTCGTCCCGGCGTGCGGCGAGGCCAGGAGACAGACGACCGTGTTTTCCGCGCAGCCCTCGACCACATCCCACCCGACCCCGACGCCCACGGCCGTCCCGCCGCCGGCCACCCTCACCGACCTGCTGCTCGCCGCCGTCGAGCACCACCCGGACTCGGGTCTGCGCCACTGCCACGGCGCCGCCCACCTCGGGTACGAGGACCAGA
Source organism: Streptomyces sp. NPDC048383 (assembly GCF_040651775.1). Lineage (NCBI taxonomy): Bacteria > Bacillati > Actinomycetota > Actinomycetes > Kitasatosporales > Streptomycetaceae > Streptomyces > Streptomyces sp. NPDC048383. Next base: position 54,839 of record NZ_JBEZKS010000043.1, on the reverse strand, counting down.
GCCACCCCGAACTCCTGGACCGGGCCCGCCGGATCCTCACCGGGCTGCGGGCCCGGGGACTGCGCCCCCGGGACAGGATCGTCATCGCCCTGGATCGTGCGCAGGACTTCCTGCCCACCTTCTGGGCGGCGGTGCTCGGTGGCTTCCTGCCCTGCCCCCTGGCGGTTCCGGCCGGTGACCCCGCGGCCCTCACCGAGCGGCTGCGCCACGTGGGCGCCCTGCTCGGCGGTCCGTTGACCGTCACCAACGCCGCCCTCGCCGACCGGCTGCCGCCGGCGGCTCACCGGCAGGTGGTCCGGCTGGAGGAGTTCGACGGGGCGGAGCCCGCCGAGGAGCTGCACCGGGCCGCGCCCGGTGACACGGCCGTGCTGATGCTGACCTCCGGCTCGAGCAGGGCCCCCAAGGCGGTCATGCTCAGCCACGCCGCCCTGCTCTCCTCGATGGTCGCCAAGAACGGCCACCAGCGGCTCACCGCCGCCGACACCACCTTGAACTGGGTCTCGTTCGACCATGTGGCCGCCCTCCTGGAGTGCCACCTGCTGCCGCTGTCCACGGGCAGCCGCCAGGTCCACGCACCCGCCGCGGCGGTGCTCGACGACCCGCTGGAGTTCCTGCGGCTGATCGACCGGCACGGCGTGACGATGACGTTCTCACCCAACTTCCTGCTGGGGCTCGTGGCCGCGGCGGCCGGTCGTCTCACCGCCACCGGCGAAAGCCTCGACCTCGGCCGGCTGCGGCACGTCATCAGCGGCGGCGAGGCGGTGGTCGTCCCGACCGGCGAGGCGTTCCTGCGCGTCCTCGCCCCGTACGGCCTGGCCCCCGACGCCCTCTGGCCGGCCTTCGGGATGACCGAGACCTGCGCGGGCAGCGTCTACTCCCGGGGCGAGTTCCCCGAGGCCGACCGCGGCGCCGAGTTCGCCGGGCTCGGCACCCCCGTCGCGGGGCTGCGCATGCGCGTCGTCGACGAGGCCGGACGGGTGCTGCCCGAGGGGGAGGCCGGGGAGCTCCAGCTCCGCGGCCCGATGGTCACCACCGGCTACTTCAACGACCCGAGGGCCACCGTCGAGGCCTTCACCGACGACGGCTGGTTCCGCAGCGGCGACCTCGGCCGGATCGAGGACGGCCGGCTGACCCTGGTCGGGCGCAGCAAGGACAGCGTCATCGTCAACGGGGTCAGCTACTTCAGCCACGACATCGAGGCCGTGCTCGAACGGCTGGACGGCGTCACCCCCACCCAGGTCGCTGCTTTCCCCACGCGCCCGGCCGACAGCGACACCGAGCAGCTGGTGATCGCCTTCACCCCCGACCTTCCCGTCGGTGACGAGGCCGGCCTGCACGGGGTGATGACGGCCGTCCGCAGCACGGTGGTCATGCACTGGGGTTTCCGGCCCGCGCTGGTGCTGCCACTACCCGCCGAGGCCTTCCCGAAGACCAGCCTCGGCAAGATCCAGCGTTCGCACATGCGGCGCGGCCTGGAATCCGGTGCGTACGAGGACCACAGACGGGCCGCGGCCGACCTGCGGCAACGCATGTTGGGCGGCCACACCCCGCCCGAGGGGCCCGTGGAGCGGGTGATCGCGGAGATCTACGCCGAGCTGTTCGGCGTCGACCCGGCCGCGATCAGCGCCACGGCGAGCTTCTTCGACCTGGGCGGCACCTCGCTGGACATCCTGCGGCTGCGCGCCAAGGTGGCGCAGCGGCTGGGCGTCACCGGGCTGGCGGTGGTCACCGTCCTGACCGCGTCCACGGTCCGCGCCCTGGCCGCCCTTGTCACCGGCCGCATCCGGACCGGCACCGGTTCGGACACCGGCCGGCACCCGTACGACCCGGTCGTGCCGTTGCAGACCTCCGGCGCCAAGACCCCCCTGTTCTGCGTCCACCCGGGTGTCGGCGAGGTGCTGGTCTTCGTCGGGCTGGCCACCTACTTCGCGGGCGACCGCCCCTTCTACGCCCTGCGCGCCCGTGGCTTCAACGACGGCGAGAAGCCCTTCGCGTCCTACCCGCAGATGGTCGACGCCTACGTGGACGCCATCCGGGCGCGGCAGCCGCACGGACCGTACGCCCTCGCCGGCTACTCGTACGGCGCCTCGGTGGCCTTCGAGATCGCCAAGGTCCTGGAGTCCGAGGGGGAACGGGTGGACTTCGTCGGCAGCTTCAACCTTCCGCCGCACATCAAGTACCGGATGGAGGAACTGGACTTCACCGAGACCGCCACCCATCTGGCGTCCTTCCTGGACCTCATCGACAAGGAACAGGCCGCCCTGCTCCCGGCCACCTTGCGCGGACTGCCCAAGGAGACCCAGGTGGCCCGCCTGATCGCGCTCGCCCCCGCCGCGCGCCTCGCCGAACTCGACCTGGACGAGGGCAGGTTCGCAGCCTGGGCGGAGGTCGCCGACGCCCTGACCGATCTGGGGCGCGGCTACGAGCCGGCCGGGACCGTGCGCGCGATGAGCGTCTTCCACGCGGAACCGCTGCGGGGCACCCGGGAGGACTGGCTGGAGCACCAGTTGCGCCGCTGGGACGAGCACACCACCGGGCCCAACCGGTACCTGGAGGTGCCGGGCGAGCACCACACCCTGATGGGCGCGCGCCATGTGGCGGCCTTCCAGGCGATCCTGCGCCGGGAACTGGACCGCTGCATGGCCGGAGCCGACGCCGCGCGGGCCGCCGGCGGGCGCGTACGTACGAGCCTTGCCGGGGGGAACGAGAAGTGATGAGGGGCAAGAAGATCCTGATCACCGGCGGCACCGGGCAGGTGGCGCGGCCGGTCGCCCGGGCTCTGGCAGCGGACAACGAGGTCTGGTGCGTCGGCAGGTTCGGCGACCCGGGGGCCGAGCGCGAGCTGGCCGACGCCGGGGTCACCACCTGGCGCTGGGACATGGCCGACACCTCGGACAGCGCGTTCAAGGGTCTGCCCGAGGACTTCACCCATGTGCTGCACTCGGCCGTGGACCGCGGCGAGGACGGCGATTTCAACCGCTCCACCGAGGTCAACACGGTGGCGACCGGCCGCCTGATGACCCACTGCCGGACCGCTGAATCGTTCCTGTACGTCTCCACGGGCGCCCTGTACGCCCGCCGGACGCTGGACCACGCCTACGCCGAGGACGACCCGGTGAGCGCGTCCGCCGACTGGCTGCCCGCCTACCCGGTGGGCAAGCTCGCCACCGAGGGCGTGGTCCGCGCGTTCGCCCGAGTGCTGGGCGTGCCCACGACCATCGCCCGCCTCAACATCGCGTACGGGCCCGGCGGCAGCTACGGCGGCGTCCCGATGCTGTACTTCCGCCAGATGCTGGCCGGGACCGCGATCCCGGTCCCCCTGGCGGGCCAGAACTGGTGCTCGCTCCTGTACACGGACGACCTCGTCGCCCAGGTCCCTCACCTGTGGCGAGCCGCCTCGGTCCCCTCGACGCTGGTCAACTGGGGCGGCGACGAGGCGGTCGGCGTCACCGATCTGCTCCGGCACATCGAGGCGCTGACGGGCGTCGAGGCGCGGCTCGCGCCCAGCGAGGTCACCCGGGAGACGTACCGGTTCGACCCCACGCTGCGCCGGCGGCTCACCGGCCCCTGCCTGGTCGACTGGCAGGACGGCATCGAGCGCACCCTGCGCGCCCTGCACCCGCGGCAGTTCCAGCGCTGACTCTCTCGCTCCAACCAACGGGGACACGAAGACATGACGACGATGACCTGCGCGCCCGACCCAACCGACGTGGCCGAGCCGACCGACGCGCCCGACCCAACCGATGCGGCCCACCCGGCCGACGCCCCCGACCCGACCGAGGCGAACCTCGCCCTCGTCCGGCGCGCCTACCGCGCCTTCCACGAGCGCGACGTGGCGGCCCTGCTGGAGACGCTGGACCCGCAGGTGGAGTGGGTGCACCCGCACGGGATGGCCGAGTACGGCCTCGGCGGCACCAAGCACGGCCACGCGGGCGTCCGCGAGTTCCTCTCGCGCGTGCCGGCCGTCCTGGGCGGGATGCGCCTGGAACCGGAGGAGTTCCTGGCCTCCGGAAACCGGATCGTGGTCTTCGGCGTCCGCCAGGTCACCTCGGTCCGCGGCACGACGCGGACCCTGCCCTTCATCCACTCCTGGACCCTGCGGGGCGGGACCGCGGTACGGATGGAGGACGTCTTCGACACCGTCGTCTTCCAGTGCCTGATCGAGAGCTGAGCCGGACCACCGGGACGTGCCGACCCGGACCGCCGGTAACCAGGGGTACGCCCCGCCGCCGCCCGTCCGGGGACGGCGCGCCGGTGCGGACCTTCCGGCCCGCCGGGCGTGCGGTGGGCCGGAAGGGCGTCCTGGTGCGGGTGATCAGGCGTTGACGCAGGTGTTGCCGAAGGCCGGGTTCAGCAGGCCGATGACGCTGACCGAGTTGCCGCAGGCGTTGATCGGGATGTGGATCGGGACCTGGATCAGGTTCCCGGAGAGCACGCCGGGCGAGCCGATGGCCGCGCCCTGCGCGCCGGCGTCCGCGGAGGCCATGGAGGCACCGCCGAACACGACGGCTCCGGCGGCGAGGACGAGACCGGCGCTCTTCAGAACACGCGACATGAGGGTTCTCCTTCAGGAATGCGGACCGACCCGCCCCGAGGAGCGCGCCGCGCCGACCCGTCCGGGCCGGCAGCTGCGATTCGGCGTCCTCACGGGTCCGGCTTGGTGCCTTCCGCGTTCTTCCCCCGCCTGGGTGAAGCGTGCGTTCCGCCGCGCCGCCGTCCTGCCGGAGAGTCGGCCCGCCCTTCTCCGCGGCGGAAGCGGAATACCAGGACGGGGATCAGTACCGCCCCGCCCGGATCTGCCGGATCGCCGCCGCTCCCGAAGCCGGGTGGACATCTGCGTTCGACCGCCGCGGCCGGTGGGATCCGTACGTTCTGGCGAACCCGTCACTCGATCGCGAGTTCCTCCGCGTCCGGGCCGCCGTGACGCGATGCTCGCAAGGGCGACGCGTGACCGGGGTCGCCGGGGCGCGGGTCGAACAGGGGGACGCGATGACGCAGGACGCGGGGCCGGAGGGCAGGGCGGTGCTGCTGGCGGCCGGCCTGGCCGATCTGGCGGTGACGACGGTGGGTTCGGCGTTGGGCACCGTCCTCGACACGGTCGGGGGGCTGCTGCGCCGCTCGGACGCCACGGAGTTGGCGGCGGAGGCCGAGCACGACCTGTTGGCGCGCGGACGCCTGGTCGTGGACCGGTACGCGGCCGTACCCCCGGCCCACCTGGAGCTCCTCGCCCGGCACGTGATGGCCCGCGGGAACCATGACGGGTGAGGGGTGGGCGCAGGCCGCCTTCAAGGTCCGGGTCGACGAGGTGCTGCACCGGGTCGTCGGCGAGGAGGCCGACCGGTTCGCGGCGATCGACGCGAGCCTGGCGGGGGTGGCCGAGCAGCTGGAGGCTTCCGTCGCGCGCGGCAAGCGGCTGCGGGCGGCGTTCTGCTACTGGGGCTGGCGGGCGGTGGGGCAGCCGGACAGTGACGCCCTGGTGCGGGCGGCGGCCTCCATGGAGCTGGTGCACGCCGCCGCCGTCGTTCACGACGACCTCATCGACGACAGCCCGCTGCGGCACGGGCGACCCACCGCGCACGTCGCCCTGCGCCGCGCCGTGAGCGCCTCGGATGCCGATGCCGCCGCGCGGTCGCTGGCGATGCTCGTCGGGGACCTGCTCATGGCTCTGGCCGGTCAGCTGTTCGCCGGCTGCGGTCTGCCCTCCGCGTACCTGGCCCGGGCCCGTCCGCTGTGGTCCGTGATGGCGCGGGAACTGATCGCGGGCGAGTGCCTGGAGATCCTGCGCACCGGAGCCGGTCCGGACACCGCCGCGGCGCTGAAGGTGATCCGGTACAAGACCGCCAAGTACACCGTCGAGCACCCCCTGCTCATCGGCGGGGCGCTGGCCGGCGCCGGGGCGCGGCTGCGCGAGGGCTACTCCGCGTACGGGCTGCCGCTGGGGGAGGCGTTCCAGCTGCGGGACGACCTGCTCGGCCTGTTCGGTGATCCGGAGGACACCGGCAAGGCCAACGCCGACGACCTGCGCGGCCACCGGCCGACGGCCCTGTTGGCCGAGACCTGGCGGCTGGCCGGTGACGAGGACCGGGAGCTGCTGCGCGGTCTGCTGGGCCGGCCCGACCTGGACGCGGAGGGCCTGGACGTGGTCCGCGCGACGATGCGCCGGCTCGGGGCTCCCGACCGCGTCGAGGACATGATCACCGCCCGGGTAGCGGAAGCCCTCGCCGCCCTCCACGACCTGGCCGTACCCGAGCGGGCCGGCACCGCCCTGACCGTCCTGGCGCATTCGGCGTCGGCCCGGCTGTCCTGACCCCGCGCGACAAGGAGCCCTGCCATGACCTACACCGAGGCGTCGATGGACGCACTGCGGCGGACCGGTGACGAACTCGCCGACGCGACCGTGGCCACGCTCTTCGCGCGCGGGGAGGTGGGCAAGTTCAACAGCTTGATGCGCCACGTCTCCACCGCGGGGGCTCCCCTGCCGGACGGTCTGCCCGACGTCGCCCGGGAGTACCTAGACGTCACGAGCTTCCCGCCGGCCTGGGTGGACTGGGGGGAGATGGAGAAGGCGCGGCTGTTCTTCATCGACAACAACGTGCACATCTCCACGGCCCTCTCCTTCGCCTCCATGCCCGCCTGCTACCTCGTTCCGCACGTGGCGAAGTTGCTGTCCGCCACCCACGGGTTGAAGTACCCGTCGAAGCGGATGGCGGAGACGGGCCAGTTCACCGTCCTGTTGATGCAGCCCGACGCCTTCGAGGCCGGCAGCCGTTTCCTGCCCGCCGTGCAGAAGGTCCGGCTCCTGCACGCGGCGATCCGTCACCACCTCGCGCGCGAGGACAAGTGGGACGTCGCGGCGCTCGGGACGCCGATCTGTCAGGAGGACATGATCGGCGGGCAGATGTTCTTCTCGCTGCTCGTGCTGGACAGCCTGCACCGGCTGAACATCCACATGTCCACGGAGGGCGCGGAGGCCTACTTCTACGCCTGGCGGGTGGTCGGGGCCATGCTCGGCGTCGACCAGGAGGCCGTCCCGAAGTCCCTGGACGAGGCACGTCGCTTCCTCGACCTGTACATGATCCGGCACATGGGGCCGTCCGAGGAGGGCGCGCGGCTGACCCGGCAGCTGATCGACCTGTACGAGGAGATCGTGCCCGGGACCTTCTTCGACCCGATCGTCTCCGCGCTCATCCGTCACCTCGTCGGCGACACGAGCGCGGACTGGCTCCGGGTGCCGCGCACCCCGTGGGACACCGTGGTCAAGGCCGCGCCCCACCTGCTCGGCATCCTGGAGACCATCGAGGACCGCTCCCCGCTCGGCGCCTGGGCCCTGGACCGGCTCGGCCACCTCACGACGGTCTTCGAGCTGTCCTCGCTGACCCGGGGGCGCGTCATGCACTACGCCATCCCCGAGCAGCTCAAGAAGGAGTACGGGGTCCCGAGCGGCGTGCCCCGGTCCCACCGGTGGAGTCCCCCGGCCGCCTCGGTCTCGTGACGAGGCCGCGTCGGGGGACCCGGGTCCGGGCGGGCCGACGTCCGCGCGGCGCGTGCTCGCACCGCCCGGACGGGATCCGGTCAGGCGCGGCAGCGCAGCATGGTCAGCGGCATGTTGCCGTCGAGGTCCTGCCAGAACTCCTCGCCGTGCTCGCGCACGCCGGCGGCGGAGATCTCCAGGGGAACCCAGGTGATGTCGCTGAAGCCGGCCGCTTCCAGGCTCTTCTCGTAGACCTCGCGGCTGGGCGGGTTCGCGACGAACGAGATCGGCGGGTCGAGGAGCGCGGTGATCCGTACGCGCGGCCCGATCTCGGTGTCCTCGCCTAGGGATTCGCACAGGAAGCCGTACTTGGCCAGGGACGGGCCGTCGAACCGGTAGTCCGGGTTCTGCCCGAACGCGAAGAACTCTGCTCCCTCCGCGAGACTGCGGTGGATGGTGCGACACATCCGCTCGATGGTGGCGACGTCCTCGGCGTAGTTGAACAGTTGGACCGCCACCGCGATGTCGAAGGGCTGCTCGAAGGCGCGCAGTTCGGCGACGTCGCCCACCTCGTAGCGCACGCCCAGCGGGTCGCGGTCCTCCAGCGCCCGGGCCGCGTCGACCATCGCGGAGGAGATGTCCACGCCGAGTACGTGGGACGCGCCGCGCCGCTTGAACTCCCGGCTGTAGAAGCCGGTTCCCGAGGCCAGGTCGAGGACGGACCTGCCGTTCACGTCGCCGACGAGGGCGAGGAAGCCGGGCACCTCTCCGTACCGTGCGAGAGGGAGGGTCTTGAAGCCCTCGAACGCTTCGCCGATCTCGTCGTACAGCTGACCGCTCATGACGCATTTCCCCCGTTGTATCCAGTACGTCCGATGCATCCGATGCATCCGGCTTCGCCCCTCATGTCGAGTCGAAGCCCCTGGCCGGAAGTCTGCTCCTCATCGGCCGGAGCGTCGTACTGGCGGATCCCACGAATATGGCGGGGGTGTTTGGTGCGCAGATCGCATGAGAGGTACGGGAGTTGACCTTCCAGCCCTACCCAGGTTCGTGGGCGACCGGGGTTCGTGGGTCACCGGGGTTCCTGGGTCACCGGGGTTCCTGGGTCACCGGGGTTCATGGGCCGCCGCGCGGCAGGCGCCGTTCGCGGCGCCGCCCGGCACCCCGGCTTCGGTGAGCCCGCTGACGCATCCCTGGAGGTCGTTGCCGACACCCCGTTGGCACGCGGCCGTGACGGCGTCGGTGACGGCGACGCCCGTCCGGCTCGCCATGAGGGTGCAGGCGGGAATGTCCGCCGGGGCGGTGGGGACGGCGAGGGCCGTGCCGCCGAACAGGAGGGTGAGGCCGGTCAGGACACCGGCGGCGATGCGGGTCGACGTGCGCATGGGACGCACCTGCTTTCCGAGCCGACTACCGTCTCTCCCCTCCACCGTACGACCGGCCGCACCCCACCACGAGCGCGGACCTCAGGCGGGCAGCGAGGCGAGCCAGTCGGTCAGGAGCTGGTTGGTCTCGGCGGGGCGCTCCTGCTGGATCCAGTGGCCGCAGCCGTCGAGGATCCGGGAGGTGACCAGGCCGGGCAGGGTGAAGGGGAACGCCTTGATCGCGTCGGCCAGCCAGGTGGTCGGGGCGTCCAGGCCGCCGCCGATGAACAGGGACGGCTGGGTGATGGGGGCGCCGTCGTACTCGGCGAGGTCCTCCCAGTCCCTGTCCACGTTCCGGTAGCGGTTGAGGCCGCCGGTCAGGCCGCTCCGCTCGAACTCCGCGCTGTAGGCGTCCAGGTCGTCCTCGTCGAGCCAGCCGGGCAGCCGACCCGCGGGGAAGCGGTCGCGCAGCTTCCCGCCCGGGCTGACGAAGTACGGGACGGGCGCGTCGGGCCCGGGCATGGTGTCGGCGGACAGGGCGCCGTAGAACCCGGCGAGCCAGCCGCGCACGTCCGGCTCGATCTCGGCTTCGGCCCGGCCGGGCTCCTGGAAGTAGGAGATGTAGAACTCCTCGTCCCCGCCGAACGCCGCGAAGGCCTCGCTGGGCCGCGGCCCGCCGCGCGGGGCGTAGGGGACGCTGAGCATTCCCACCGCGCTGAAGACGTCCGGCCGGACCAGCGCGGAGTTGGCGGCGATGGTCGACCCCCAGTCGTGGCCGATGATCACGGCGGACTGTTCGCCGAGGGCCTCGACGACGGCGACGTTGTCCTCGATCAGGTCCAGCACCCGGTACGCGGCGACGTCGTCGGGCTTGGAGGAACGGCCGTAGCCGCGTACGTCGATCGCGGCCACCCGGTATCCGGCGGCGGCCAGCACCGGCAGCTGGTGGCGCCAGGAGTACCAGGATTCCGGGAAACCGTGCACGAGCAGCACCAGCGGCCCTTCGCCCTGCTCCACCAGGTGGATCCGCCCCGCCGGGGAGGGAACCAACCGGTGTGTGACGTCCAGGGCCTGCTTCGACATGAATCCTCCAGGTTGCTCGGCCTGCCGTACGCCAGGACCGTTACCCGATCATGCACGCAACGGCACAGGAGTTCGAGCGTAGTTGCCGGTTCGGCAACCCGGTCGCACGGGTCGGATTCCATGATCACGAACCCGCCGCACCCCGCCGGGCGTCGCCGACCCGCACTCGTTCGAGGTCCCGCGCGCCGGCCCTTGAGCCGCGTGCGGAGGCGATGGCCGCGGGGTCGCGCAGGGCGGGCTCAGTGCGGGAGGGCCCAGTTCGGGGTCCAGGTTTCCGGGGCGGGACCGGCGGGGGTCGGGATGGTGGCGAGGTGGGTCCGGAGGGTGGTCAGGGCCGGGTGGGGGTTGTCGCGGTGCCACAGGAGGGAGTGCGGGTAGACGGGTGTCGGGTCGGTCACCGGGATGCGGCGCAGGCCGTGGCCGGCGGGCCAGACCAGGCGGGTCCGCTCGCCCATGAAGGTGGCCAGGGCCGGGGTGTCGGCGACGGTGTCGAGGAGGGCGTCGGAGCCGAAGTTGGGGCCGGTCGCCTCGATGGTGAGGTCGAACGCGGCGACGAGGTCCTCGTAGTAGGCGGCCCATTCGGTACCGGGGACGATGCCGGGCATCCAGATCCGGTGCCCCACGAGCCGCGCCATCGTCACCGAGCGGGCCGCCGCCAGCGCGTGGCCCGGGCCGGTCAGGAGCTGGAGCGGCTCGTCGAGCACGCGGACGGACTCGATGTCCTCGGGGAGCGGCCGGCCGGGCGCGGCGACCGCGCGGAACGACGCGTCGATCGCGCCGGAGCGCAGGGCCGCGACGGCCGTGTCGATGTCGAAGAGCATCACCACGTCCAGGTCGATCCCGGGGTGCGCGCGGTGGAACTCGCGCATCAGCCCCGACGCCGCGACGCGCGAGGCGATGACGTCGACGCGCAGCGGCCGGCGGCCGGTGCGCACGGACGCGACGGCGCGGTCGGCCACGCGCAGCAGCTCGCGCGCGTGGGGCAGGAACGCCTGGCCGTCGATGGTGAGTTCGGCACCGCGCGGGGTGCGGGTGAACAGCCGTACGCCGAGTTTGCGCTCCAGGACGGCGATGCGTTTGGAGACGGCCTGCTGGGTGACCGCCAGCTCGGCGGCGGCCTCCTGGAACCGGCCCGCGTCGGCGGCGGCGACGAACGTCCGGACGGTGTCGAGGTCCATGCCGACACCCTACTGTCACAACCCCTGGTTGTGGCGGAAGGTCCGGCGGTTGTTTGATCCCTGGTCGTGCCGCTCGCTTTGATGGTTCCGATCGCGGATCGGTTGTGGGTACGGAGCGGGAGGGGAGGTCGTACGTGAGGGGCGGGCGGCGGTTGGGGCGGCGGTTCGGATGGCTCTGGGCGGCGTACGGGACCGGTGCGCTGGGGACGTGGCTCGCCTTCGGCGCGTTTCCGCTGATCGCCATCCAGGTGCTGCACGCCGGGCCGGCGGAGGTCGCGCTGCTCGCCTCCGCGGGGGCGGCGGTGGGCGCGGCGGTGGCGGTTCCGCTCGGCCCGTGGGTCGAGTTCCGCCGGAAGCGTCCGGTGCTGATCGCGATGGACCTGGCGCGGTGCGCGGCCCTGCTGACGGTTCCCGTCGCGTTCGCGCTCGGCGTGCTCGGGTTCCTCCACCTCCTGCTGGTCTCGGTGGTCGTCGCGGCGGCCGACATCACGTTCCGCGCCGCCTCGGGCGCGTACCTGAAGACGCTGCTGCCGGCCGGGGACCTGCTCGTCGCCAACGCCCGGTTGGAGTCCACGGCTTGGGCGACCACGATCGTCGGACCGCCGCTGGGCGGCGCGGCGATCGGCCTGCTCGGTCCGGTGGCGACGGTGGTGGCCGACGCGGTCAGCTACCTGCTCTCGGCACTGGGCCTGCGCGCGATGGGCGGGGACGAGCCGCGCCCCGAACGCGCGCAGGCCGGCCACCGGGTGGACGGCAAGGGCATGCGGGGAGGGGACCTGCTCGACGGCTGGCGGTACGTCCTCGCCGATCCGACGCTGCGACCGCTGTTCTTCAACACGGTCCTGTTCAACGGCCTGGTGATGGCCGCTTCCCCGCTGCTGGCCCTCCTGATGCTCGGCCCGCTCGGGTTCGCGCCGTGGCAGTACGGCCTCGCGTTCGCCCTGCCCTCGATCGGCGGTCTGCTGGGCTCACGGCTGGCCCGGCCGCTCGTCGGCCGGTTCGGGCAGCACCGGGTCCTGGTCGGATCCGGGGCGCTGCGCGCGATCTGGCCCGTCGGCCTGGCCTTCGTGGGTCCGGGCGGCGGGGGGTTGCTGCTGGTGATGGGCGTCGAGTTCGGGCTCATCCTGTGCTGCGGGGTCTTCAACCCCGTCCAGGCCACCCAGCGTCTGGAGCGCACCCCGCCCGACCGGGTCGCCCGTACGCTGTCCGCCTGGGCGGTGACGTCCAAGGCGTCGACCGCCCTGCTGACGGCCCTCTGGGGGGTACTGGGCGTCCTGCTCGGCCCGCGCACGGCCCTCGGCCTGGCCGGCGTACTCGTCCTCGCGACCCCGTTCCTGCTCCCCCGCCGCGCGCCGACTCCTCCTCCCGGGCCCGGGACGACCCCGGCCGTCGGCTGACGGGCGGGGCGGGGCGCCGGCGGGTGCCGCGGCAACAGGAGCGGGGTCGGCTCGGGGTCGGGTCGGGGTCGGGTCGGATGGACCGGCCGCGGCTGGGCAGCAGCGTGGCATGGCCGTCCTTCGAAAGCTCGCCCGTCCGTTGCTCGCCGCCCCCTTCATCGCCGGGGGACTGCGCAATTTGCGCCGTCCCGAGACCATCGCGGAAGCCGCCCAACCCGTCGCCCGGGAGATCGGCAAGCGCGTCCCGGCGCTCGGTGGGGACGCGGTCCAGTTCGTACGCGTCACCAGCGCGGTCCAGACGGCAGCGGGTCTGCTGTTCGCGACGGGGCGCGCCCCGCGCCTGGCCGCGCTCACGCTCGCCGCCTCGGTGGTGCCGACCTCCCTCGCCACGCACGCCTTCTGGAAGGAGGAGGACCCGCAGGAGCGGGCCCGTCGGCGCGCCCACTTCCTGACGGACCTCGCCACGCTGGGTGGGCTGCTGATAGCCGCCGCGGACACCCACGGCAAGCCCTCCCTCGCCTACCGGTCCCTGCACGCGCTCGATCACCGGCACCCGGTGAAGGCCGTGCGCCGGCCCGCCGAGGCGGCCGCGGCGAGTACGGTCAACCGTGCCAAGGCGGTCGTGGCCTCCCTGCCCGGCTCCCGCTGAGCCGGGCCGGGCCCGCGCCCGCCGGCCGTACGCACCGCACGACATCCGGGTCCCGGCCCCCCGCGGGTCAGGACCCGGCCGGACCGACGAGGAGCACTCCATGGCCGACGCCCGTCGCACCGCCCGCCACATATCCGTGGCCTCGCTGCTCCGGCCCGCCCCGCTCGGACCGGGTCGACTGGCGGAGACCCTGACCGCCGCCGCCCGCAACGCCCGGCGCCGGCGCGCCGCGGGGACGGCGGCCGTCTGCGCGACGGCGGCCGAACACCGCTCGGGCCCGGGCCGGGGCGGCGCGTCCGTACCGGACGTCGCCGGCGGGTCGCGCTGCCTGGAGTCCACCGGTTCGGGGGACCGCCGCGAGCGGGCCCACGAGGCGGTCGAGTCCCGCACCACGGGCCCCGACGACCTGGCCTCGCTCCTGGCCATGCTGGACCTGCGGCGCCGGGCGGATGGTGAGTAGGGGGTCCGCTCCCCCTTGATCCCGGCCCGCCGGACGGCTCGGCGTTCCCCCGATCGCCGGGTCGCCACCCGAGTCGACGGTCCCGGAGTGCCGGATCGGTCGCCGACGCGCACAGTGGGGCCTTGAGGACGTACGGCCGCCGCGCCGGAGCGGTGCGCGGGCACGGCGTCGGCCCGTGCCGTCGGACGAGTGAGGATGCCCCGTGGTCCAGCCCGCCCAGCCCGCCCCCTCCACCACGACCGCGACTTCGACCCCGACCGAGCCACTTCCGGCGGACCACGTCATCGTCCTGTTCGGCGCGACGGGTGACCTGGCCCGGCGCAAGCTGCTGCCGGGGCTGTTCCACCTGGCCCGGGCGGGGCTGATGCCGGGCCGCTACCGCATCGTCGGTACCGCGCCGGCGGCCGAGGCGCTGACCGACGAGGAGTTCCGGGCCCACGCCCGGCAGGCCGTGGCGGAATTCGGCCGTTCGCAGCCGCAGGGCCCGGCCTGGGAGGCGTTCGTGGCTGGCCTGTCCTTCGGCGCGGCCGACACCGGCGCGGCGGAACCGCTGGTCGCGGCGGTACGGGCGGCGGAGGAGGCCGTCGGGGGCAGCCCGCACCGGCTCTTCCACCTCGCGGTGCCGCCCGTCGCGTTCGCCTCGGTCATCGACCTGCTCGGTGCCACGGGGCTCGCCGAGGGCGGCCGTGTCATCGTCGAGAAGCCCTTCGGGACGGACCTGGAGTCCGCCCGCGCGCTCAACGCCACCATCCACGCCGTCTTCGACGAGTCCCGCGTCTTTCGCATCGACCACTTCCTCGGGAAGGAGGCCGTCGACAACATCCTGGCGCTGCGGTTCGCCAACGGTCTCTTCGAGCCGTTGTGGAACCGCGAGCACATCAGCCACGTGCAGATCGACGTGCCCGAGCACATCGACATCCAGGGCCGCGCGCACTTCTTCGAGGGCACCGGGACCTTCCGGGACATGGTCGTCACGCACCTGTTCCAGCTGCTGGGCTTCGTCGCCATGGAGCCGCCGGTCACCCTGGCGGCGGACGCGCTGAGGGACGAGCAGGTCAAGGTCTTCCACAGCATGCGGGCGGTGGACCCGGCCCACGTCGTCCGCGGCCAGTACGCCGGCTACCGCGCCGGGCCCGGTGTCGATCCGGAGTCGGACACGGAGACGTTCGTGGCGCTGCGGGTCGAGATCGACAACTGGCGGTGGGCGGGGGTGCCGTTCCACCTGCGTACGGGCAAGGCCCTCGCGGAGGGGCGGCACGTGGTGACGATCGGGCTGCGCGAGCCGGTGCTGCGGATGTTCCCGCTGGACGCGCGGGAGTCGGCGGACGGCCGGGGCAACGAGCTCGTCATCGACTTCGCCGATCCCGGTTCCCTCACCGCCCGGTTCCTGGTCAAGGAGCCGGGGCCGTCGATGCGGCTGGCGGAGGCCGACATGGTGTTCGCGTACCGCACCTCCTTCGCCACCGACAACTCCCTGGAGGGGTACGAGCACCTCCTGCTGGAGGCGATGCGCGGCAACCAGGCCCTGTTCACCCGCTCCGACGGCGTCGAACGGCTGTGGGAGGTGGCGACGCCGCTGCTGGACGCCCCGCCGCCGGTGGAGCCGTACGCGCCGGGGAGTTGGGGACCCGAGAGCATCGCCGCCCTCGTCGAGCCGTACCGCTGGTACCTGCCGGACCGGCGGGACCGGCAGGCATAGGCCCGGCGCGCGGAGCGGCGCGCGCCGGTCCGCGGCGGCGGGGATCGCGGGGGGACGGAGAAGCGGACAGCAGGCGGGGGCGGAGAAATGGTGGAATGCCGGTGGGGCGGCCGGTTTCTTCGGCGCGGTGTGGGTAGTCGGTGGCCATGGACTCGCTGACGCACGCCACCCCCGCCCCGCGCGCCGTCCGACAGTTGCGTCGCATCCGCGCCGCGTACGCCTCCGGATTCGCCCTGTGGGCGGCTGCTGCCGTCTGGGAAGGGTGGCATCGTCCCGGGAGCCGCGAGATGTGGGTGCTCGTGCTGCTGGTCGCGCTGTTCACCGGCCTGCTGTGCGTGGCCGCCGCCTCGCTGTACCGGCTGCGCAGGTCCGTTCGTGGCGCGCCGGCGGCCGCCTCGGCCCTGGCCGTGGGACGGTCGGGTCGCCGGGGACCTGCCGGCGCCTGACGGCGCGTCCAGGGCGCCGGAACGTGTGGGATGCCCGAGGCTGGGCAGTCGACAGTCACATCCACACGTACCGGACATGAAGGACATCTGTTGGCTGCGAGCGGAACACCTCCCCCGGAGAACGACGGCCTGCGGTCCCGCGTCACGCTGCGGGTCAACGGCGCGGAACGCGTGCTCGACCTGGACCACCGGGTCACCCTCCTCGACGCCCTGCGCGAGTCGCTGGGGCTGACCGGCAGCAAGAAGGGCTGCGACCACGGCCAGTGCGGCGCCTGCACCGTCCTCGTGGACGGCCGGCGCGCCAACAGCTGCCTGCTGCTGGCGGTGGCCCAGGACGGGGCCGAGGTCACCACCGTCGAGGGGCTCGCCGACGCCGACGGATCGTTGCACCCCCTCCAGGAGGCGTTCCTCGAACACGACGCCTTCCAGTGCGGCTACTGCACCCCGGGTCAGCTGTGCTCCGCCGTCGGCGCCCTCGCGGAAGCCGCCGCCGGCCAGCCCTCGCACGTCACGGACGCGGCGCGGCCGTCGGGCCCCGTCGCGCTGACCGGCGAGGAGATCCGCGAACGGCTCAGCGGGAACCTCTGCCGCTGCGGTGCCTACAACGGGATCGTGGAAGCGGTAGCCGCCGTCGCCGGAACCGGCGCCGAAGCCGGCGCCCCGGCCGTCACCCGGTCGGGCGTGATCGCGTGAAGCCCTTCGCCTACGTACGGGCCACCAGTCTCCAGGAGGCGGTGGACGCGCACGCCGGTCGTCCGGACGCCCGCTACCTCGGCGGCGGCACCAACCTCGTCGACCTGATGAAGCACGGGGTCGAGACGCCGACCACCCTCATCGACATCACCCGCCTGCCCCTGCGCGGGATCGAGGAACTGCCCGAGGGGGGCCTGCGCGTCGGGGCCGGCGTGCCCAACAGCGACCTGGCCGCGCACCCCCTCGTACGGACCCGGTACCCGGCGCTGTCCGAGGCCCTGCTCGCGGGCGCGTCCGGGCAGCTGCGCAACGTGGCCACCACCGGCGGGAACCTGCTCCAGCGCACCCGCTGCCCGTACTTCCAGGACGTGTCCAAGCCGTGCAACAAGCGCGAGCCCGGTACCGGCTGCGGCGCCCGCGACGGCGTGCACCGCGATCTCGCCGTGCTCGGCCACTCCGAGCACTGCGTCGCCACGCACCCGTCCGACATGGCCGTGGCCCTCGCCGCGCTGGACGCGAACATCGAGCTGTACGGGGGCGAGGACGGGCCCCGCAGCGTTGCCGCGACCGCGTTCCACCGGCTGCCCGGCGACCGCCCCGAGCGGGACACCGTGATCCGCCCCGGGGAACTCGTCACCGGCGTGGTGCTGCCGCCGCCCGGCGCCGGCGCCGTCTCCCTGTACCGCAAGGCCCGCGACCGGGCCTCGTACGCCTTCGCCCTCGCCTCGGTCGCCGCCGTGCTGGAACTAGCCGACGACGGCCGCGTACGGCGTCTCGGGCTCGCCTTCGGCGGGCTCGCCCACCGGCCCTGGCGCGCCGGCCGCGCCGAGGAGCTGCTGGTGGGCGCCCGGCCGACCGGGGAGGCCGTACGCCGGGCCGTGGACGCCGAGCTGGCGGGGGCCCGGCCGCTGCGCGACAACGCGTTCAAGGTCGACCTGGCGCGCAACCTCGCCCGGGACGCGCTCACGCGGCTGGTGCGCGCCGCCGGCGGGCCGCCGGTGGCGCCCACGGAACGGCCCGCCGTGTAGCACTCCCGCGCCCCCACCCGGCCGACGCAGCCGTCCGCACCGATCAGAGAGGGAGCCGTCATGCGCTCCACCAACGCCCTCGGCAGCCCCGCGCCCCGGCGGGAGGGCCGCGAGAAGGTCACCGGAGCCGCCCGTTATGCCGCCGAGCACACCCCGCCCGGCTGCGCCTACGCCTGGCCGGTCCCGGCGACGGTCGCGCGCGGGCACGTCACCGCCGTCGACGACACGGCCGCCGCCGCGCTGCCCGGCGTCATCGGCGTACTGACGCCGTTCAACGCACCGCGCCTGAGCCCCTCCGACGACCCCACGCTGCAACTGCTCCAGGACTCCCGGGTCCCCCATCGCGGCTGGTACGTGGCCCTCGCCGTCGCGGACACCCTGGAGGGCGCGCGGGCCGCCGCCTCGCGGGTGCGGGTCGACTACGCGAGCGAGCCGCACGACACCGTCCTCAGCGTCGACCACCCGGGGGCCTACACCCCGCAGGAGGCCAACGGCGGCCATCCCGCCCACCGGGAGCAGGGCGACCCCGACGCGGCGCTGTCCGCCGCCGACGTACGGGTCGACTGCGCCTACGCGGTGGCGCCGCTGCACAACCACCCCATGGAGCCGCACGCGGCGACCGCCGTCTGGGACGCCGCCGGGCACCACCTGACCGTGCACGACTCCAGCCAGGGTGCGGGCCCGGTCCGCGCGGCGCTGGCCTCGCTGTTGAAGCTCGCCGAGGACGAGGTCACCGTCGTCTCCGAGCACGTGGGCGGCGGTTTCGGCTCCAAGGGGACACCGCGCCCGCACGTGGTGCTGGCCGCGATGGCCGCCCGCCACTACGACCGGCCCGTGAAGCTGTCCCTCCCCCGCGCCCACCTGCCAGCGACGGTGGGGCACCGAGCGCCCACCCTGCACCGGATCGGGTTGGGCGCCCGCGCGGACGGGACCCTCACCGCCCTCACCCACGAGATCACCACGCACACCTCCCGCGTCCGGGAGTTCGTCGAGCAGGCGGCCGTGCCGGCCCGGGTCATGTACGCCGTACCGGACGTGCGGACCACGCACCGGGCCGTCGCCCTGGACGTGCCCACGCCGTCGTGGATGCGCGCGCCCGGGGAGGCTCCCGGCATGTACGCGTTGGAATCGGCGATGGACGAACTGGCCGACGCGCTCGGCATGGACCCGATCGAGTTGCGCGTGCGCAACGAGCCGTCGACCGAGCCCGACAGCGGCCGTCCCTTCAGCAGCCGGCACTTGGTGGAGTGCCTGCGCGAGGGCGCCGAGCTGTTCGGTTGGGCGGACCGGCGCACCCCGCTGCGGGAGGGCCCGTACCTCGTGGGCACCGGGGTGGCCGCCGCCACCTACCCGGTGCTGATCGCCCCGTCCACCGCCCGCGCGCACGCCCGCCCGGACGGGAGCCACCTCGTCGAGATCAACGCGACGGACATCGGGACCGGGGCCCGTACCGTCCTGGCACAGGTGGCCGCCGACGCGCTGCGGGTCCCGCTGGACAGCGTCTCCGTCGCCATCGGGCACACCGGCCTGCCCGCCGCGTCACTGGCCGGCGGGTCCTCCGGTACGGGGTCCTGGGGCTGGGCCGTGCACGACGCCTGCGCCGCCCTGACCGCGCGCCTGGAGCGCCATGCCGGGCCGTTGCCGGCCGAGGGGCTGTCGGCGTCGGCCGACACCACGCAGTCGGCCAAGCAGAAGTCCCCGTACGCCCGGCACGCGTTCGGCGCGCACTTCGCCGAGGTCCGGGTCGACACGGTGACCGGGGAGGTACGCGTCCGGCGCCTGCTCGGCGTCTTCGCCGCCGGCCACATCCTCAACCCGCGGACGGCGCGCTCGCAGTTCAAGGGGGCGATGATCATGGGCATCGGCATGGCGCTCACCGAACACAGCACCATGGACGCGGAGTTCGGCGACTTCACGGAGAGCGACCTGGCCGCGTACCACGTGCCCGCGCACGCCGACGTGCCGGACCTCGAAGCGCACTGGATCGACGAACACGACAAGCACCTCAACCCGATGGGCAGCAAGGGGATCGGTGAGATCGGCATCGTCGGAACGGCCGCCGCCCTGGGCAACGCCGTCGCCCACGCGACGGGCCGCCGGCTGCGCGAACTGCCCCTGACACCGGACCGCGTCCTGACGGTGCTGCACGCAAGCAGCTGACGGACGACGGGGCGGGCGCGGCGCACCGGGCCCGGCGCGGTGGACCGGCGCGGTGGACCGGCGCGCTCGGCGGCCCACCGCACGGTCACGTCAGCCCTGGTCCAGCGGCAGGGCCAGGTCGGTGACCTGCTGCTGCTTCGGGAACGCGCCCATGTCGCGGGCGGCGCCGGTCAGTACGTCGATGCCGTAGAGGCGGAAGGCTCCGCCGGTGTTGAGGGCCGCGAAGCCGTGGTTGGTGCCGTGCTTGGGCGAGAAGTAGATGTCGAAGCCGGCGTCGGGTCCGGCGGCGACGCCGAGGTTCCCGGTCGGGGCGAGGGTGCCGGCGTTGGCGGGCGACTGGAGGGAGACCCGGTCGGCCGTGGTGTCGATGTCGAAGAGGGTGGTCGCGGTCGCCGTGTTGAGGTCGTTGTTGGTGTACGCGGCGCCGGTCACGCCCATCGCCGTGGACGGCGGGGTGGTCGGGTTGGTGAGCGTCCCGTCGACGGTGGTGCCGAGAGGGGCCGCGGCGTCGTCGAGGTTGTGGCGCAGGTTCTGCCCGGTGTCGCTGATGACGCGGAGCCGGTTGGCCGCCGGGTTGAAGTCCACGCCGAACTGCCGGCCGGAGAGCGCGACGGTCAGCTGGGACACCTTCGTGGCCTTGGCGTTGCCGGTGTCGAGGGTGTAGACGCCGCCCCGGTCCCCGACGCCGTAGAGCTTCTCGTTCTGCACCCGGAAGTCGATCCCGACGAGCTTGGTGTCCCCGGCCAGGCCGGTCACCCTGCCGATGGACATGCTCCGGCCGGGCCGGTCGACGGTGAACTCGACCAGGCGCTGGTTCGCGGTCAGGCCCACGGCGGTCAGTGCCTCGCGGCCCGTCCGGTCCCTGTGGTCCATGGCTTTGCCGCCGCCGTCCGCGGACGCCAGTACGGGCGCGGACAGGGCCGCGGCCACGGCGATGGACAGGGCGGTGATGGTCTTGCGCGTACGCATGGTGCTCCCCGAGAAGTATGGGTTCGTGCCTGCGGCCCGCGGGAATCGCGGACTCGCCCGGGGTTTCGATGTCGGCCCCGCCCCGGATGGGTGGAACCCACGAACACCATCCCAATGGCCGCACGCCCGGGCACCCGCCCCGTCTCCTGGCCGTCGCGCGGCGGGCCCACGGTTCCAGTGCGTCACGGAACGGTCACAGGCCCCACGAACCGGCGCATCCCCGGCGATCATGGCGCGATGCGCACACATCACGTCACCCTGCTCGCCGGCGTCGGCCTTCTCGCACTCACCGCCTGCAACCCCCAGGCAGCGGACGGCAAGCCCGACACCTCCGCTCCGACCGCCTCCTCCTCGCCCGCCGGAACCTCACCGTCGAAGACCGCCGGCGGCGGCCCGAAGACCGCCACGCTCCCCGATTTCGTCGGCAAGGGCCTGCAAAGCGCTCAGGACGAGGCCCAAGCCGCCGGTTTCCTCCTCCTGAAGTCCCATGACAGCCTCGGCCAGGAGCGACTCCAGGCCCTCGACCGCAACTGGAAGGTCTGTAGTCAGACCCCGGCCCCCGGCGCGAACGTCGACACGTCGACCACCATCGACTTCGGCACGGTCAAGCTCGAAGAGAACTGTCCGACCGGCGACGCCCCCGCGCCGAAGCCGGCCGGCGGCACCATGCCCGACTTCGTCGGCAAGGGCATGAAGGCCGCCCGTACCGCGCTCCCGACGAACACGTCGATCACCGTCAAGGACGCCTCGTCGCAGAACCGCATGGTGCTCCAGGAGTCGAACTGGAAGGTGTGCACCCAGAACCCGGCCCCGGGCTCCGCGCTGAACGGGCAGCCGGTCGCGTTCACCGCCGTCAAGACCGCCGAGTCCTGCCCCTGAGGTGACCGCTCCCCGTTCGGCGACCCGTTCTCGACGCCGTCGGGATCCGAGGCGTGCGCCGAGCGCCGCCTGCCGGCGGGCCCACACCGAGTCGGCGGGGGCGCCGTCGTCGGCATCGCGACGGGACAACGGCCGGGCCCCAGTCGTCCGCTTCTGCGTCGACCCCCGGCGCCGATGCCCGGGCGGCCGTACGCCGCGGGCTGCTACGCGGCGCCGGTGAGGCGGTTGGCCAGGGTCGAGACGGTGTACGTACCGATGCCGAGGACGACCTCCAGGGCGTTGCGGCGGTCGTAGCCGTGGGCCCGGAAGGCCGCCAGCTCCTCCTCGCTCACCGCGCCCGAGGAGGCGAGCACCTGGAGGGTGAACCGGCGTACGGCAGCGAGCCGTTCGGGGTCCGGGGCGGGGCCGAGGGCGGCGAGTTTCGCCTCGTGCATGTCGACGCACAGGTGGCACTGGTTGCGCGCGGCGACGGTGAGGATCACGGTCTCGCGGGAATGCGCGTCCAGGGTGGTGGACTCGAAGATCTCGTTGAGCTTGAGGAAACCGTCCAGGGTCTGCGGGGACTCGCGGAGCAGCGCGACGGCGTTGGCGGTTCGGGTGGACAGCTCGGCGGGAGCGGGGGAATCGGTGGGTGCGGACAGCGCGGCGGTCATGACGGCTCCTGCGGGGTCGGTGCGGCGGATGATGAGGGACACGCGTAGTATCGACAACATGGTTGACGATGTCGATGAAGGAAACGTAAACCAGGTTGTCGATTCGGGCAAGGGGGTGACCCGCCCCGAGGCGTCCGACGGCACACCCGGCTTCGAGCTGCCCCTGCTCCTCCTCGGCGGCTTCCGCACCCTCATCGACCGGCTGCACGCCCGCCTGGCCGAGGAGGGCCACCCGGGCCTGCGCCCCGCGTACGGCTTCGCCCTCCAGGCCATCGGCGCCCACGGCGCGACCGCGAGCGACATCGGACGGCGCCTCGGGGTCTCCAAACAGGCCGCCGGCAAGACGGTCGACCGGCTGCTGGCCCTGGGCTACGCGGAGCGCACCGACGACCCCGGGGACGCGCGCCGCAAACTCGTCCGGCTCACCCCCCACGGCCGCGCCGCCCTCGGCCGCTCGGCCGCCGTGTTCGACGAACTCCGCGCCGAGTGGGCCCGGGCGCTGGGCGCGGACCGCGTACGGGACATCGAGACCGCCCTGCGGACCGTCGTCCCGGCCGAAACCGCGTTCCGCCTGGACGCCACCAGTTGGCTCGGCGGCACCTGAGGCCGGCCGGACGGGGAGGGGCCACCGCCGGCCCGGTCAGTCGGAGCGGGGGCGGCGGCGGATGCGGATCGGGCCGCGGGTCTTCGTCGGGTCGACGGGGTGGCCGCCCTGGGTGATCTCGACCTCGCCGGCCGTGACCAGGCGGCGGGCCGCGCGGCGGGCCGGTTCCATCAGTGCGCGCCAGCCGTCGCCGTCGCCCTCGTACACCGCCCGCGCGGCGTCGGAGGGACAGATGGTGGAGGTCGGGCTTCGACGCTCCAGCAACTCCAGGATGGCTCGCTCCAGGCGCCGGTCCGGGTGCCGTTCGCCGTCCGGGTGCCGTTCGGCGTCCCTCTGTCCTTCGCCGTCCGTCTGTCCTTCGCTGTCCGTCACCCCTCCAGTGTGCGGCCGGGGCCCGTGTCACGGGGACGTCGGCGGCGTCCAGCCCGGGTCGCGCCCGCTCAGCCCGACGGCCCGGTCCAGCAGCGGGGCCCCGTCCGGTACGGGCACGACGGGGCCGAAGATGCCGCCGCCGCGGTCCCCTTCCTGGGCGGCCGCCAGCAGGAACGCGTGCGCGGCGCGCAGCGCGGCCTGATCGGGGGCGTACTCCTGGCCGGTGGCCCGGGCCAGGTCCCAGCCGTGCACGACGAGTTCGTCCGCGGCCACCGCGGCCGCGACCTCGCCGGGCAGGTCGACGCCGCCCGCCCGGGTCATGCCGGTCCAGGCCGCCGGGTCCTGCCAGGCCGCGGCCAGCTCGTCGAGCACCCGGGGCAGCTCCTCGCGCCAGTCGGCGGGCAGAGCGGGGACGCCCGACTCGGGGTCGGTGTCCGTCGTCGGGCCCAGGTCCTTGCGGGCGGCGTCGCGAAAGGCGACGCAGAGTCCGGCCAGGTGACCCAGCAGGTCACCGACCGCGTACGCGGGGCAGGGCGTCGGCTCGCCGAGCCGCGCGTCGGGCACGCCCGCCGCGAGCCGCGCCACGATCCGGGCCTGCGGTCCGAGGTCGAGAGTCGTCGTACCGGTCATCTGCCGCTCCTCCCACACGATGGGTCCGAAGGGTAGACCGGCGGCAAAGCCCGTACTCATCGCAACCCGCCCCGAAAGTTCCCCGGCGATGGGCGATGGGGCGACGAGGCGGGCCATGGGGCGGCGAGGCGGGCCGGCCGGCCCCCAGCCCCCGCCCCGAGCCCCCGCCCCCGCCCCCGCCCCCGCCCTCAGGACAGGAAGCGTTCCGCGGCCTCGCGGGCCCGGGCGTTCGCGGTCGCGGCTTCGGACAGGGAACGGGCCAGGGCGTCGATCCACTCGTCCAGGCCCACCGGGCGCCGGGAGAGCACGATGCCCCGTACCTCGTGGCGGACCTCGCCGCTCGCGCGGCCCTCCCGGTCCATCCGCAGCAGGAGGCGCCGCTCCCCCAGCGCGACGTCCAGTGTGGTGACGCGGCCCTCGCGCCCCGCCATCCGTTCCACCACGGAACGCCGGCGCTCGACCCGTACCGTGCCGGACGGCAGCGCGTCCGCCAGGTGCGCCGCCAGCACGGCGACGTAGAGGTTCAGGTCCGCGCTGTCCCGGCGCAGCGCCGCGGCCAACGCGTCGACGTCCGGCGGCTCAGCCATCGAGGCTCAGCACCATGTTCGGTCGGTCGATGGTGTGGTCGTCGCGCAGCGGGCGGACCGCCGTCCCGATCGCGAAGAACTCGGTGGTGTGCGGTCCCCAGGAGTGCGAGTGCTGCCGCAGTTGGACCGCCACGATGCCCTCGGCGTCCAGGGACTCCGCCTCCGCCCGCATGCGGCCCATCGCCAGTTCTCGTGCTCCGTAGAGCGCCTGGGTGAACGGTTCGATCTCGACGTTGCGGCCCGCGGTGCTCAGTACCTGCGCGAAGCGCTGGTGCGCGACGTGGTGGACGCAGGAGCCCATGACCATGTCGAGGGGTGCGTAACCGGCCCTGATCAGCGTCCAGAAGTCCTGGCCCGACAGGTCCGAGGTGAACGGCTTGCCCTTGTTGTTGAGCCAGGTCCCCGCCGGTCCCGGGTCCGCGCCGGCCGCCTTGACCGCCGTGCCGACGGCGATGAACTCG
Organism: Streptomyces sp. NPDC048383; assembly: GCF_040651775.1. Taxonomy (NCBI): domain Bacteria; kingdom Bacillati; phylum Actinomycetota; class Actinomycetes; order Kitasatosporales; family Streptomycetaceae; genus Streptomyces; species Streptomyces sp. NPDC048383. The sequence continues at coordinate 30,056 of NZ_JBEZKS010000043.1, read as the reverse complement.
GCCACGTCCGAACCGAACTCCTTGAACTCGATGTCCAGCCGCACCGCCACGATCCCGTCCGCGCCCAGAGCGCTCGCCTCCGCCTCCATGCGGCTCATGGCGAGTTCACGGGCGTGGTACATCGCCTGCGACAGTTTGGTCAGCTCCTGGTTCTTCGACCACCGGCCGAACTGGATGCCGACGTGGTAGACGGAGGAGCCGAGGACCAGACCGAGCGGGCGGAAGCCGACCTCGCGCACCAACAGGAACTCGTTCACCGACAGGTTCGAGGTGAACGGCGCCGCCCCCTCCCCCGGCCGGAGTTGCGCGAGCCGCCGCATCGCGTCCTCGGGCATGCCGTCCGCGGCCGGTCGGGCGGCTGCGCCGGCCGGTTCCTGTCCCGTTCGCTCGGTCATATCAGCGCTCGCGCTCCAGTCTCATGATGGCCAGTGGTGTGGGCCCGGCGGACCGCTCGGAGCGGGCGAAGCGGACGAGGGAGGTGCCGACGAGGACCGCCTCCGCGACGTGGTCGCGCGTGTATCCGTACGCGGGGCATTCGCTCTCGCTCACCGTCAGCTCCACGTCGTCCACCACCATCCCGTCGCCGCCGTGCTTCGCCGCGTCGAGGGTCAGTCGCACACGGGCTTCCCGGCGGACGTGGCTCAGCAGTTCCGTGTAGCCGTCGACTTCCTGGGCGTCGGCGGTCCACGCGGTGCGGCGCGAGGTGCGCCAGTCGTCGTGCCGGGTTTCGAGGGCCACGCCGAAGGCGAGTCCGGTGGGAACCCATCCCGCGTACAGCAGCTTCGCGAAGTCCTGGCCCGTCAGGTGCGACGTGAAGGGCCGCTGCGGCCGGATCCGCGAGCGGGCCCTGACCGCCGTTCCCCGGACGGTGCACTCCACGAGCCCCTCCGCGAACCGGTCGACGCACAGCTCGACCCCGACGATGCCGTCGCCGCCGAGCGCGCCGCATTCGGCGACCGCCCGCGCGAGCGCGAGCCTGCGCGCCCCCTGCATCGCCTTCGCCGTTGCCGACAGCGACGGCACCCATCGGGAGGACGGCACCCGCTTGCCGTTCACGGCCTTCCACGCTCCCGGGCAGCCGCCGAGACCCTCGTACCCGACGGCGGAGACGGTCGTACCGAGCACCTGGCCGACCGGCTCGAACCCGGCGCCCTTGACGGCGGCGTACTCCTCGGAGGTCAGGGCCGAGTCCCAGACGCCGCCGGCCCGGGAGCGCGTCGCCCCACCGGGAACGGCGTGCGGCGGACCGGTGTTCCGTCGGTCTGTCATCGCCCTTGCCATCGGCCCTTCGGCTCGCCTCGCGGATCGCGTCGCCCGTCGACAGCCTAGGCCATCGAACAGAACAGCGAACGACTGATCGACGGGTCCAACGGAGCCTCCCGTCACAGGCCTTGAGCACGAGCCTTGAGCACCGACCTTGAGCACGAGTGGCCGGGCGCCGGTCGGAGGGCGGATGGTGATCCCGTCATGGGGTAGGCGCGGCGGAGAGCGGTGGCGCGTCCGGGACGGTGAAGTTCCGGTGGGTCGCCGTGCTGGTGCGGTGACCCGGTGTCGCTCCGCTGGTTGGATGCAGGCGTCCGCACTCACTCCCCCGAGGGAAGGAACTGGCCATGAACAACGACAGTCAGCCGAGCAAGCGGACGCGGGAGATGCGCGAGAAGGCCGAGGAACTCGAACAGGCGGCCCAGCACGCCGGCGACCCGGCGGAGAAGCAGCGGCTGACGGAGAAGGCCCTGCACATCCGCCAGTTGAGCGAAGAGGTCAACGGCAAGGGCAGCGGGACCATGGACCCGATGTAGGCCCCCTGCTGTGGGAGGAATCGCCGCAGGACGGGGCGCGCGCAGCGTCGGGGTGGGGGCGCACCCCCTCGCGGTACGCCCCCCGCCGCCCGTCCCGTCACCCCTCGGCGGCCGTCAGCAGCGTTCGGACGGCCTCGCACAGGGCGTCGTCCTCGACCATGCTGCCCCACTGGTCCGACGACACCGGCCGAGCGTCGGCGGCGAGGATCGGGTGCAGGACGGGTGCCGGTGGCCCGGTGAGCGGCCCCGGCGCAGCCAGGTGCTCCAGAGCCCGGATGCCGTGGGCGCCGATGGCGCGTGCGTTCTTCTCGAATCGGGCCGTACGAGCGGCCGATGATGTGATGGGTGTGGAGGGTACGGGCCCCGGAGCCGATCGCCCGAACGGGACTGCGGGGATCGGCTCGTGGCGTACGGCCCCCGGCCGGCGCGGCGTCGTCGCGTGCGCCGGGCGATCAGGCGGGCTGGACGGTGACGGTGACGGTGCAGAGGCGTTTGGTGGCCCGGGTGAGGGCCACGTACAGGTCCCTTTCCCCACTGGGGCGGGCCGTGATGATTTCCTCGGGGTGCAGGACGACGACCCCGTCGAATTCCAGGCCGCGGGCTTCGGACGCCGGCACGATGCGTGCGTGGTGCGCGATGCCCCGGGCAGTCAGCTCGTTCACCCTGCTGTCCGCGCAGATCACTCCCAGCAGCTCGCCCGGGTGCGCGGCGCTCTGGGCGCGCAGTTCCTGAGCGACGACGGTGACCAGCCCGTCCGCGGTCGTGGTGACGGTGCGGGGGCGCGCCCCGGTTCGAAGTGACCGTGTGGGCTTCTGGTCCGGAGCGATCCGTGCGAGCAGGTCCCGGACGCTCTCCAGGATCTCCTGCGTGGTGCGGTAGCTGACGGTCAGGTCGTGCTGTGCGAACCGCCGTCCGACGTGGGGGCCCAGTGCTTCCTTCCAGTCGCGTGCTGTCGCGTGGGGGCCCGCCTGGGCGAAGTCACCCACCAGCGTCATCGCTCTTGCCGGGCAGCGGCGGACGATCATCCGCCACTGCATGGCGGTCAGTTCCTGCGCCTCGTCGACGACGACGTGCCCGTACGTCCGCTCGGGCGGGCCGTCGACCAGGCTCGCCGCCTCGTCCAGCAACGACACGTCGGCGTCGGTCCACGGGTCGTCCGGACCGCGCAACAGGAGGGACCGCTCCTGCGCGGTCAGGCGGGGCAGGTGCTCGGCGAGAGCGCCGGCGTTCGTCAGGAGCGCCTTCACGAGGTCACCGGCCGTCAAACGCGGCCACAACACCTCGATGGCCCGGTCGACGCCGGTTGCGGCGGCGTTGTTGTCGCCATCGCCGTCGCCATCGTCACCGCCGGCACCGTCGTCACCATCGAGGAGGTCGGCTCGGAGGGCGTCCAGGTCCAGCTCGTGGACAGGCCCGGTGTCGGCCGCGCCTTCGGCACGCCGCCGGTCGGCTCCCGTGAACCGGTCCAGGTTGAGGCCCGTCATCGCTTCGGCGTCGGCGTCGATCCGCTCCAGGAGATCGCCCATGTCCCGTCGTACCGCGTCGGTGACGGCGTCGACCAAGAGCTCCTTGAACACCTGGCGCGCGGGGTTGTGCCCCGGTACGGCCGCCACGGCGGCGTCGCGTGCCGTGGCGACCTCTTCGCCGGACAGCTGGACCAGTTCCCGTCCTACCCGCACGGTGAAGTCACCGGCGGGGGCTTGGTGGGCCCGCAACAGGCCGGCCAGGGCGTCGGCGAGGTCGGCGCCGCCCTTGAGGCGCGCCGTATCGTACGGGTCCACCGTGGCCGGGGACACGCCGGCCAGCTCCCGGCAGGTCGCCAGGACGACGTCGTTCTCCCCGAGCGAGGGCAGGACCCGGGAGATGTAGTCGAGGAACCGGGCGTTCGGGCCCACCACCAGGACCCCCTCCTGCGCGGCGCGCGGGAACGCGTACAGGACGTAGGCGGCCCGGTGCAGGGCGACCACCGTCTTGCCGGTGCCGGGGCCGCCCTGCACCACGGTCACCCCGCGGTGGGCGGAGCGGACGACCGCGTCCTGCTCGGCCTGCAGCGTCGCGACGGCGGTGTGCATCCTGCCCGTACGCCGTGCCGACAGGGCCTCGGTCAGCGGGCCGTCCCCCACGACGTCCTCGTCGGTCGGGGCGCTCCCGTCCAGGAGTTCGTCGCTCACCGAGATGACCGTGCGCTCCTGGAGGCGCAGGTGCCGGCGCCGTCGCAGTTCCATGGGGTGGACCGGCGTCGCCTCGTAGAAGGGCCGCGCCGCGTTGGCGCGCCAGTCCACGAGCAGCGGCAGGTCGTCCTCCTCCGCGTGCAGGCCGATCCGTCCGATGTGCAGGGTGGTGCCGTCCGTCCGGTCGATGCGCCCGAAGACCAGCCCCTTTTCGGCGCCCTCCAGCCGGCCGATTTCCTTGGTGAGGCGCTCGGCGGCGATTTCCCTCTCGAATGCCTCACCGGAATTTTCCGGCGGGGCCTTCAGTACATTCGCCCGCTGCGCTCGCGCTTCGCAAAGCCGCTCGGTGAGCACTTCGTACAGGGAGGACACATGATCCTGCTCCGCCGCAACCGCGTGCACAGCGGGTTCCATCACCTTCGACAACGGGGGCTCCTTCGATTCGAGCCACACCATACGGTCGAAGTTCCCCGAGGATAAGTCTTGAATTGCTCAGGCCGTCATGTCCTTGTGACCCACGCACGACGTGCCGCACCGCGTATCGCGCATTCCGCTGTTCCGTACATCTCCCATTGCGCTTTCAATATCCGTATGCCTTATGGGCGGCGCGCCCCGGAAATGTCGACGTCCCTTCCGGGGTGGCCCGGCGCTCATTCCGGCGTCGGGTGGTGGCCCGGGCCGGTGGGCAGGCCGGTGAGCGGGGTGGGGGACAGCGTGGTGGGTTCCTCGCCCTCTTCGAGGAGGGTGTCGGCGGCGCCGACGATCAGGGGGTCGGGCTTGCCTATCGCTTCCGGGTCCTTGTTGTCGTAGTCGACGCGCCACAGCAGGCTGCGCATCGCCTCCAGCCGTGCGCGCCGCTTGTCGTTGCTCTTGACGACCGCCCACGGCGCCGCCTCGGTGTCGGTGGCACGGAACATCGCAACCTTGGCCCGCGTGTAGGCGTCCCACAGTTCGAGGGAGGCGAGGTCGGTGGGCGACAGTTTCCACTGGCGGACGGGGTCCACCTGCCGGATCGCGAACCGGGTGCGCTGCTCGGCCTGGGAGACCGAGAACCAGAACTTGACCAGCAGGATCCCGTCGTCCACCAGCATCGTCTCGAAGGTCGGGCACTGCCGCAGGAAGAGCTCGTACTCGCGCTCCGTGCAGAACCCCATCACCTTCTCGACGCCGGCGCGGTTGTACCAGGACCGGTCGAAGAAGACGATCTCACCGGGGCCCGGCAGGTGGGCGACGTAGCGTTGGAAGTACCACTGCCCCGCTTCCCGTTCCGTCGGCTTGTCCAGGGCGACGATGCGGGCCCCTCGGGGGTTGAGCCGTTCGGTGAAGCGTTGGATGGTGCCGCCCTTGCCCGCCGCGTCCCGGCCCTCGCAGAGCACCAGCACCCGGGCGCCCGTCTCGCGCACCCAGCGCTGCAACTTCAGCAGTTCGATCTGCAGGATCCGCTTGTTCCGCTCGTACTCGGCGCGCCGCACCTTCTGTTGGTACGGGTAGTTCTCCTGCCACGTCCGGATGGGAGCCCCTACGGCGTCCAACAGGACGGGTTGCTCCGGCCTGCTCGCGTCGATGCTCAACCCGGACAGCAGGTCCTCGCCGGTTTCCACCGCTTCGTCTTCCATTTCGTGCGCCTACCCGGCGACCGCGGGACCAAGCGCGGAGGGCGGGGCGGCAACCGCATGGTCGCCGCCCCGCCCTCCGGGTGCTGCCGGTCATCCGCCCCGCGTCCCCGCCTCACGAAGACGTGCGCGTCGGATCCGGCGGACTCGCTCAGACGCCGCGCGGGCCGTCGTAGTAGCCGCCGACCTGCTGGTGGTATTCCGCGTTGCCGAGGTGCTTGTCCTTGTCGAACTCGGGAGCGTTCTTGATCTGCTCCTTCGTGCGGTCCACGTAGATCTTCTCCTCGCCCGGGTCGATACGGGTGACCGTACCGGCCGGCAGGAGTACTTCCTTGCCGAAGATCCACGGGCCGGTGTCGACCACGATGTAGGCGGAGCCGACCTCGTCCGAGTGCTTGTCGACCTTGCCGATGGAGCCGTCGGCGGCCTCGACCTTGTAGCCCGTCAGGTCCGTCAGGTCCGCGCCGGTCAGTCGGCCGGACGTCTCGCGGTAGCCCCACACGTTCTCGGTCATAAGAAACCTCCCATTGGCTTGGAACTCGACGCCCGCCCCCGGGAATTCCCGAGCGACGGGCGGCCTCACGATCACAAAAACTCGCCTGCCCCGGCGCATTCGCCTCACACCCGGGAAAGCGATGAATCTTTCCGATGCTCCCGGACGCTCCCCGACGGGCCGGGACCTGGGCGGCCGACGGGTTCGGAGGCGTCGGTTCCCGACTGCTCCCGTCGACCGCCCGGGCCACCCGCGCGCCTACCCGGGAACAGCCGTCCGTAACGAGCACGCACACATGGGTGTGGGGCCCGCCCCCTCGACCGGGGCGGGCCCCACACCACAACGCCGCAGATCAGCGGCGGGTCTACCAGCGGTACCACCGACCGCTACCGCCCTTGGGACGGGCGACGAAGCCGACCAGCCACAGCACCAGAACGGCGATGGCGACCCACCAAAGGATCTTCACCGCGAAACCGGCGCCGAAGAGGATCAGAGCGAGCAGAAGAACAAGAAGCAGGGGAACCATAGTTATTACCTCCGAGACTCCGAGTGCCCCCACCGCCCCCGATCATGCACGTGGTATTTTCCTGTTTTTCATCGCCAGGAACGGGAATGCGCGCGGGTTTTGTTCGTTCACACTCCTACCCGACGGGTGGATCGCGCAGCCGAGTGGCCGGGCGGCCGCTGGCGCCTTCTTCGCCGGTTGGACGGTCGGAATCCTCGTGGTGGCGACCGCGAGCACCGCCCTCGCCTCTGTCATCGAGCACACGGGGGAGACACCCACCTGGGCGTCGTGGACCAAGGCCGTGCTCGGCCTGGTGCTCGTCCTGCTGGCGGTCCGGCAGTGGCGTTCCGGCGCCGCGAAGGACACCCCGGCGTGGATGCGGGCCCTCACCACCGCCACCCCGACCAAGGGGCTGCGGTTGGGCCTGCTGCTCTCGCTCGCCAACCCCAAGGCCCTCTTGCTGACCGCGGCGGCCGGGCTGACCGTCGGCGCGACCGAACTGGGTACCGCGCGCGCCGGCATCGCCGTGGCGGTGTTCACCGCGATCGCCGTGTCCACCGTCGCGCTGCCCCTGCTGTCGCACGTCGTCCTGGGCGAGCGCGTCCTCACCCCGCTGGGGCGGGCGAGGACGTGGCTGGAGACGCACAGCGCCGCGGTGACGGCGGTGGTCCTGGCCGTGATCGGTGTACTCCTGACCGTGGCGGGCGTCACCGGCCTCTGACCGGGCGGTGGCGGCGCGACGGGTGCCGGATGCCGGATGCCGGGCGACGGGTGCCGGGGGGTTGCTTCCTGGGCGCAACTCGGTGGCGTTCGGCGCGGAGATCGGGAAGGGTCGCACGCATGGTGTCAGTAGTGCAGAACGTGGCGATCGATTGTGCGGATGCTTACGAGTTGGCCCGGTTCTGGAGCAGTGCGACGGGCTGTCCCCTGCATCCGGAGGACAAACCGGGGGACCGCGAGACGCAGGTGGTGCCGGCCGAGGGCCCGGTGCTGTACTTCAACCAGGTGCCCGAGGCCAAGGCGGGCAAGAACCGCATCCATCTGTGCCTGCGCCCCGAGACCTCACGCGATGAGGAGGTGGAACGGTTGACGGGCCTCGGTGCCCGCTTCGTCCGCGACCACCGGAATCCCGACGGCTCGGGCTGGGCCGTCCTGGCGGATCCCGAGGGCAACGAGTTCTGCGTTCTGCGCGGCGACTCCGACCGGGCCGCGACGGAGGAGTGACGTTTCCGCCCCGGCCCGGCCCGGAAGGTGGGTCGGGGGCTCGGGACGGGGGCTCCAGTCGGGGGCTCGGTCGGGGGTGCCTGCCTGCCGCCCGCCGAAGTTACCCGGGGGTAGCCAGGTGGGGCGTCCGAGGGTAGCGTCGGCAGCCGAGAAGGGGAGTCCCATGCCTCGTACGTTCACGGTGTCCGACAGCATCGTCGTCCTTGCCCAGCCCGCCGATGTCTACCGGAAGGTCTCCGATCCCGCCCGGATGGGCGACTGGAGCCCGGAGAACCTCGGTGCCACCGTGCACGGCGGCGCCGGGGAGGCGCGCGTGGGCATGGTGTTCGACGGGCGCAACAAGCGCGGCGCCTTCCGGTGGACCACCCGGTGCACCGTGACGGCGGTCGAGGAGGGGCGCCTGTTCCGGTTCCGGGTGCACGCGATCGGCGTCCGGCAGCCGCGCGTGCGCGGCCCCATCGCCACCTGGGAGTACCGGTTCGAGTCCGTCCCGGAAGGTACCCGGGTGACCGAGACGTGGACCGACGACCGTCGCGCGTGGCCCGACTTCGTGGCCCACGCCTTCGACCGGATCGCCACGCGGGGCCACACCTTCGCCGACTTCCAGCAGCGCAACATCCGCACCACCCTGCGCAACCTCAAGCGCGTCCTGGAGGAACCGGCCGCCGCCGACCGGTGATCCGTACCGGCGCCGGGGCCCGGTAGGTCGCGGGCGCGGCGCCGGGGCGCGGCGGCGGGCGGGACGTGCGGGAGCCCGGGCGCCCCGGGCCCGGTTCAGCGTCCGGGCTGGACCGGTCGCAGCCGGGAGACGGCGTGCTCCTGGCCGGCCGTGCCCTCGCGCATGACCTGCGCCCGGTCCATCACCGCCCACCCGGCGTCGCCCTCCGCGTTGACCTCGTCGCGTGCGGAACGCACCCCGTAGTGCCCGTACAACTGCTCCTCCTCCGACACGGAGAGCACGCTCCCGCAGTCCAGCGCGGCGCAGGGGGCCTGCTCGATCAGCGTCACCGGATACGGCACCACCAGGCGCCCGTCCTTCCACTCCGCCGTCCGGAGCGGGACGAACACCCCACCCAGCCCCGAGGCCCGGTCGGTGATCCGCACCCACTCGGGCCTGCCGGTGGTGTCGTCGACCAGGACGTACTCCACCTGTCCCAGGCGCTGCCCCTGGTCCGTGTGCGCCGTGCATCCTGCCATGGCCGTGAGCTGGTCCTGAGTGATCACTACTGCTCCTTACCCGACTGCCGTGTGCTGTCGTCCGTGGTTCGTCGTCCGTGGTCCGTCGCCTGTCGGCTACCCGCGCAGGCCGATGGGAAGCACGACGCCGACGTCGCACGCGTACTGACCGGTACGGGGGCACCCGGGGTGCCCCGGTCCGGGCGGCCCGACCCCGGCTGCTCAGCCGGTTCCGTCCGGGGGCGTTGCGGGCCAAGTGTGTCGGGCGGCGCGGGCCTGGTCCGCGGCGCGGGCGAGGCTCTCGGCGACGAAGTCGACGAACCGGGCGACGGTTTCGAGGCGGGCCCCGGCCGGGGTCCCGGGGCCGAGGACGCGGACGCCCTGTCGTGCGGTGACACCGAGGTGCTCGGTGCCGCGGGCGGCGGCGATCGTCGCTCGGTACAGGGCGTCGTCGTCGATGAGGTAGCGCTCGCGGCGGCGTCCGTCGCGTTCCCTGCGGACGAGCCCCCGGCCTTCGAGGAACGCGATCGCCTTGGAGACCGAGGCGGGGCTGACCCGTAGGCGCCCGACGAGTTCGGACGCGGTGAGGGCGCCCTCGTCGGTGGTGCAGAGGCCGGCCAGCGCGCGGGCCGCCATCCTGGGCAGGCCCGATCGCATGAGCACGGCCGCGCACTGGTCCTCGTACGCGCGCACCGCCCCGTACGCGCGCACCGCCCCGGTGTCGCGCCCGTACGCCCGCGCGGGGGCGCGGTGTTCGGCGGCGCGGGGGGCGCGGTCGGATCGGGGGGCGCGGTCGGCGCGAGAGGCGAGGTCGGGTCGGGAGGCGCGGTCGGTTCGGGAGGCGCGGTCGGTTCGGTAGGCCGTGGGGCCGCCGTTGCGCCGTACCTCGCGGCTGACGGTCGAGGTCGGCCGGCCGAGGCCGCGTGCGATCTCCGCGTAGGCGAGGCCGTCGGCCACTCCCCGCGCGATCCGTCGGCGTTCCCGTGGGGTGAGTCGGCCTGCCGGCATCGCGGGCTCCTTCGGAGTCGGTGGTGTCGCCAGTAAAGCGTTCACCCTCAGCCCATTGCAACAGACGCTCAACTGACCGTTGCGTTAAACACATCCACGATGCAACGAAATTGGCCCTTTGACCTGCAATATCAGCGACTTGATGCAACGAATCTGTTGCCCAATACGTGAACGCAACTTACTGTTTCCCTCATCGGAAACAACCGGGCCGACCGAGTGCCCGCCGCAGACGAAGGAGCCCACCATGCTGAAGTTCGCCACCCCCGCCCCGGTCGCCGCCGTCCTCGACGTCCCCGCGGGACGCATCCAGGTCATCGCCGCCGACCGCTCCGACACCACCGTCGAGATCCTGCCCGCCGACCCCGCCAAGGCCCGCGACGTCAAGGCGGCCGAGCAGACCACCGCCGACTTCCACGACGGCACCCTGCGGATCGCCGCCGCTCCCGTCAGGAACCGCGTCCTCGGCCACCCCGGATCCGTCGAGATCACCGTCCAACTCCCCGCCGGCTCCCGTGTCGAGGCCACGACCGCCGCAGTCGCGTTCCGCGGCGTCGGACGCCTCGGCGACGTCACCCTCGAAGCCGCGCAGGCCACCGTCAAGATCGACGAGGCCGACCACGCCCGCCTCACCGTCCACACCGGCGACATCACCATCGGCCGACTCGGCGGTCCCGCCGACATCCACACCCAGAAGGGTGACCTCCACATCACCGAGGCCACCCGCGGCACCGTCAACCTGCGCACCGAGCACGGCGACATCACCATCGGCGCCGCCCGTCACACCTCCGCCACCCTGGACGCCGGCACCCACTACGGCCGCGTCCACAACACCCTCAACAACGCCGACGGCCCCGCCGCCGCCCTCACCATCCGCGCCACCACCGCGTACGGCGACATCACCGCGCGCAGCCACTGAACGCGCCCCGCCCCCCGACACCCCGTAGCCGGTACCGACCCCTCAGGACGTCGACGAGGATGAGCACCACCCAGGATTACCAGGCCGCCGAGCAACTCCTGCGCCGGCCCGCCCGCCCGCCCCGGCGAACTCGTCGTCGGTGACAAGGTCCGGCGGCAGTGGATCGACGGCGGCACCCGCTTCCGGTACGCGGTGAGCAACGGCCTCGGCAGCCGGTTCACGCTGGTGGACCCCGCGGCGGGTACCCGTGAGCCGGCGTTCGACCACGCCCTGCTCGCCACCGCGCCGGCCGCCGCGTCCGGTGAGGACGTCGACCCGGAGGCCCTGCCGTTCACCGGCGTCGAAGTGACCGGGGACGCCGTGGAGTTCGTCGCGTTCGGCGCGTACTGGCGCTACCGGCCGGACGACCGGGTCTGCGAGCGGGCCGAGTTCCCGCCGGCGGGCAACCCGTTGGAGGTGCCGTCACCCGACGGGGAGCTCGCGGTGTCCCTGCGGGGGCACGACCTGTGGGCGCGCTCCCTGTCCGACGGCCGGAAGTGGGAACTGACCACCGACGGCGAGCCCGACCACGGGTACGGCCGCGGACCGCGGTCCACCGGCGACAGCACCCTGTTGCGCAAGACGGGTCTGCCGCACCTGCCGCCCGCGGTCCTCTGGTAACCCGACTCGACCAAGGTCCTGGCCCACCGCTCCGACGAGCGCGACGTCCGCCGCACCCACCTCGTGGAGGCCGCGCCCAGCGACGGCTCCGCGCCGCTCCTGCACACCCAGCGGTACGCCTACGCCGGGGACGAGAACCTGCCGCGGGCCGAGCTCGTCGTCCTGGACGTCGCCACGGGCACGGTGGTCCGCGCACGGGCCGAGCCGCCGCTCATGCCGAACGTGTCGCCGATCCTGACCCAGTGGGCGTGGTGGGCTCCGGACGGCTCGGCGGTCCACTTCCTCGACCGCCCCCGCGACCTGCGCACGCTCACCCTCCACCGGCTGGACCCGGTCACCGGCGAGGTCTCCGCGGTGCTCGGCGAGAGCGGGGACACCCGGGTGGACCCCAACCAGTGGCTGTACGAGCCGCCGATCGTACGGGCGTTGGCCGACGAGGTGCTCTGGTACTCGTAGCGGGACGGCTGGGGCCACCTGTACCGGTACGACGTGCGCACCGGCGCGCTGCTCGGGCGGGTCACCGCCGGGGCGTGGGGGGTGCGGGAGATCCTGCGCGTCGACGAGGTGGAGCGGGTGGTGTACTTCACCGCCGCCGCGCTCGTCGAGGAGGACCCGTACCGGCGCACGGTGTGCCGGGTCGGTCTGGACGGTTCCGGGTTCGCGCGGGTCACCGACGACGCCCACCTGGTCCGCACCCTGATGGGTACGCAGCCCCCCGCGTAACGCCCGTCCCGCATCCCGATCGGCCCCGAACTCCTCGCCGAACTGTTCGCCTGAGCGGATGGGCCGGGACGGGGCGGGGGCGGGGCGCCGGCGGCGTCGGTGGTCGGTGTTACGCGGCCGCCGCGCCGCGGAAGTCCTGGGCGGCGCGGCACACCGCCTCCGACACCGGGGCGGCGTTCTCGGCCAGGGTCATCAGGCGGTCCGTCAGGACGCGGCGCCGGTCGGACGACAGGGCCGAGGACAGTTGGCCTCCCGCGTGCGCGAGGCCGGCCAGCAGCGCGGCGCGGCCACCGGGTCCGGCGTCACCGTCGGGGTCGGCCGTACCGGTGGCGGGCCGGGCGGCGTCCGCGGCGGCCACCGCCGCCCGCACCTCCGCCCGTACCTCGCCGGCCGCGCTGAGGCCGTGCGGGGTGAGGTCGGCGCGGTTCAGGGCGAAGACGCCGAAGACGCGGCTGATGCTCTGTTCCAGCAGGCCGTCCTGCTCCATGCTCCTCAGCACGTAGTGGATCGATTCTCGACCGTCCTTCCGGACCCAGTAGAGCCATTTCCTACCGGGCTCGTCGACTATCCCCTGCCACACCTGCCGGAGCGCGGCATCCTGCGGAGCGTCACCCACCGCTTTTGCCGTACCCGCCTCGTCCGTCAGGGCGCCGCGGTCGAGCAGTTCGGCCAGCATCGCGCCGCGCACGGCCGGTGCCAGGTACTGCCGGACCGGAAGTTCCCCGCGCTTCGCGTCGAAGGCGAGCAGGATCATGTCGCCTGCCAGGCTCATCTCAGGTGTTCCTCTCGTACGGGCACCGCGCCGGCAACGACCGCCGGGTTCCAGGCAGTCTGCCCTGCTCGGGCGGGGTCCACCGCACTTCCGCCCCGGCTTCGAACCGCTCACCCGACCCGGTCGGGCCGCGGACACCTCGGCCGGGACGCCGGGGGAACCCGCTCGCCCTCGCGCGTCGGTCCTGGCAGGCTGACCGGCATGAACGCGCCCCACGTGGCACAGGCCCGCCGTCTCGTCCGTGACCGCTTTCCCGACGCGCTCTCGGTGGTCCTCGCCGGGTCGACGGCCTCCGGACGGGCCACCGCTAGCAGCGACCTGGACATCCCGGTGCTGGTCGGGGACGACGGGGTGACCCACCGGGAGACCGTCCGGTTCGAGGGGCGGGTCGTGGAGCTCTTCGTCCACACCCGGGCCGGTCTCGCCGAACTCTTCGCCGCGGACGTCGCCAACCGGCGGGCGGCCATGCAGTACATGTACGCCGGTGGCCTCGTCCTGGTCGACGTGGACGGTGCGGCCGGCCGGGCCCGCGCCCTGGCCGCGGCGGATCTGCGCGGCGGGCCGCCGGCGTTGGGTGCGCGGGCCGTCGGGTCGAGGCGGTACGGGTTGACGGACGCGCTCGACGACCTCGCCGACGCGGGCGATCCCGTCGAGACCCTGGCCGTGGCCGGGTACGTCCTCACCGCGGCGGCCGACCTCCTCTGCGATCACCGTCGGGCGTGGATCGGCGGTGGGAAGTGGCTGCCGCGACGTCTGCTGGAGGCGGACCCGGCCCTGGGAGCGGCCCTGTTGGAAGGACACCTGCGGCTGTGCCGGGCGGCTGACCCGACGGCCCTGATCGATGCGGCGTCAGCGGTCCTCGACCTCGTCGGAGGTCCGCTGCGCGAGGGCTACCGCAGGACGTGGCAGGGCACGGAGCCGTCGGCTCCGTAGCCGGCCGTCGGTTCCTTCGCCGGTCGGCGGTTCCTTCGCCGGTCGGCGGCTCCGTGAGCAACCGTCGACCGGCCGCGATGTCGCCCTCGCCCACGACCGGGTGGACCTCTACCTCGCCTGCGCCATGAGCGAGGGCTGAACCGGCCGGAACCCCTGGCGGGTGCACGGGGTGTGGTGGGCGGGTGACGCTGGGACCCCGGGCGGTGGCGTCGGCGGGCGCCGGGCGGGTCCGCCCCGCAGGATGGGCGGGTATCCCCGCCTCCCCCCGTCTGGAGCCCGTCGTGCTGGAACGCACCCTGCGCAAGGACCGCACCAAGATCACCTTCGTTCTCCCCGCGGACACCCCGCCCGGCCCGGTCAGCGTGGTGGGCGACTTCAACGACTGGCAGCCCGGCGTCCACACCCTGCAGCCCCGCAAGGACGGCAACCGCGCCGTCTCCGTCGAGCTGCCCAGCAAGAGCAGCCACTCGTTCCGCTACCTGGCCGCCGGGGACTACTGGTTCAACGACGAGGCCGCGGGCGACCAGGACGGCCCCAACAGCCGCCTCCACACCTGAGACCCGCTCCGGACCGCGGGGCGGAAGGCCTCCGGTCCCGGGTAGGCCGGTCCGCCGCCGCCCCCACCTCCGGTGGCGGTGGCGGCGGACCGCTGCCGGCGGGCCGGCGCGCGGCTGGTGGGCCTTGAACATGTAGCTCTTGACCGCCTCGGGGTCGAGGTTCCAGAACGTGACCATGGGGTTGGAGTCGACGTTCACGAACCCCCTGGGCAACGTGACGGAAATCGGCCCGCCCACCTCGTCGTTCGCGGTGCGGTCGTGGAAGAACACCTTCACCGAGGCCCGGGCCTCGGTCGGTGACCCGCCTTCCCGGAAGAGGCGCACGGCCGAGTACGCCTTCTCCCCCGGCCGGATCGTGGCGGCCGCCCGCGCCGGGGACTCCATCGGGGGCGGCTGGACCTCGGCGTCCGCGGCGAAGCGGACGATCGGGTAGTAGTACAGAGCTCCCCGACCCCCCGGGCTTCGCGGGCGCGCTCGGCTTGGCCGGGGCGGTGGACTTGGCCGGGGCGGTGGGCTTGACGGACCCGCTCGGCTTGGCGGACCCACTCGGCTTCGCGGACGTACCGGACTCGGCGGAACCGCCGGAGCCCGCGGAAGGACCCGGCGTGCCGGACGCGGAAGCGGAACCGGACGGTGCCCCGGACGGGGTACCGGACGCGCCCGCGCTGCGGGAGGCGGTACCCCCGGCGCGGTTCCCCCCGTCCGCCTCGCAGGCCATGGTCGACAGGAGCGCGACGACCGTCGCGGTCCCGAACACGTAGTACTTCAACCCTCCGGTGAAGTGTGGGGCGTCCTGCCAGGAGGACACGGCCGGGATGCGCACTTCGGACTCCTCGGCCTTGCGGAGGAAGCCGGTGTTCAGGACGGTCAGGTAGGTGTTCCCGACGATCTGGCCGGCCCGCAGGTGGACCAGGCTCATCGTGGCGCGCGGGACCGACCGGTTGCCCGTGGCCCGGAACAGGGCAGCGCTGATGTCGTTCAGCTCCGGTACGAACTCGGCCGGGTTCGCCATCCGCGAGAGGGGGCGCGGGGGGGGGCGTCGGTGTTCGTCATGGCGGTCTCCGAGGGTTGGTGCCGCTGCTCGCTGCGTCGGCTGCACCGCACTGACGGACGGGACGCCGGGAGTGTGACGACTCCGGAGAAGAATTACTCACGTACCCCACCACCGGCCGCCGTCCCCCGCCCCGGGACACCCGTACGGCCCGGCGAGTGAGCAGCGTCGCGGGGCAGTGGCCGGGGTGGGTCGGCGGGTCGGTGGGTTGGGGTCAGGGGCGGGGGAGGAGGCCTCGTTCCAGGGCCACGACCACCGCGTGGGTGCGGTCGCTGACGTCGAGTTTGGCGAAGACGCGGAGCAGGTGGGTCTTCACCGTGGCCTCGGCGATGACCAGGCGGCGTCCGATCTCCACGTTGGAGAGGCCGTCGGCGACCGCGTTCAGTACGTCGACCTCGCGTGCGGTCAGCGGTACGACGGCCGGCCTGCGCATCCGGGCGACCAGGCGGGCCGCGACGCGGGGGGCCAGGACGGTTTCGCCGCGGGCCGCGGAGTGGATGGCGTCGACGAGTTGCTCGCGGGTGGTGTCCTTCAGCAGGTAGCCGATGGCTCCGGCCTCGACGGCGCGCTCGATCTCCTCGTCGGTTTCGTAGGTGGTGAGGATCAGCACCCGGGTGCGGGCCGGGCCGGCGACGATCTGGGCCGTGGCGCTCGCCCCGTCGAGCACGGGCATCCGCAGGTCCACCAGGGCCACGTCGGGCTCCAGCCGCTCGACGAGTTCGACGCCGGCGCGACCGTCACCGGCCTCGCCGACGATCTCGACGGTGGGCTCCTGCGCCAGCAGGGCCACGACGCCCGCCCGCATCACCGTGTGGTCGTCGACGACGATCACGCGCAGGGGCTGCGGGCCGTCTCCGCCCCGCGCCGCGTGTGCGGACCGGTCGGGCCGGTCGGGCTGGTCGCGCTCATCACGCTGTACGGGCATGTCAGTCCTCGGTGATCGGGTCGGAGCTCGGCTCTGGGTTCGGCTCCGGGCTCGTGGGGATGAGGGCGAGGACGCGGGTGCCGTCGCCGAGCGAGCTCGTGAGCGTCAGGTCGCCGCCCAGCTCGGCGAGGCGCTTGCGCATCCCGTTGAGGCCGAAGCCGCGGGAGTCCGCCACGACGAAGCCGCGCCCGTCGTCGGTGATCTCCAGTTCCACCCCGTACGGGCGTTGCGCGAGGACCACGTCGACGGTGGAGGCGGCCGCGTGCTTGCGGACGTTGGCGAGGGACTCCTGGGTGCAGCGGAGCAGGGCGATCCGGGTGGGTTGGTCGCAGTCCACCTCCTCCAGTTCCGCGGTGACGGGGAGCCCGGTGTCCTCGGTGAAGCGGTCCAGGGTGCGGCGCAGGGTCGCGGCGACGGATCCGGGGGCGAGGCCGCTCTGCGGGGCGGAGCCGACGAGGATCCGGGCCTCGGCGAAGTTCTCGCGCGCCGTCTGCTCGATCGAGAGCAGTTGCTGCGCGCTGCGGTCCGGATCGGCCGCCAGGCCGGAGCGGGCCGCCTCGGCCAGCACGATGATGGAGGCGAAGCCCTGCGCGAGGGTGTCGTGGATCTCCCGGGCGAGCCGTTCGCGTTCCTCGGCCGCGCCCTGGAGCCGGTGGGCCTCGGCGAGGCTCAGTTGGGTGCTGGTCAACTGGGCCCGCAGCCGCTCCCGTTCGTCGCGCTGTTCCAGCGCCCGGGGGGTCAGGACGGCAAGCAGGACGCTCACGGCGTACACCGCGACGGAGGAGAGGGTGTTGGTGCTGAGGTTCTCCGCGTTCCAGCCCGCGCGCAGGGTGCCGCCGACGGTGATGGCGACCGCGCCGAGGCCGCTGAGGACGATCGCGGCGCGCAGACCGTCGACGAAGATCACGAACTGCGGCAGCGCGAGGGTGTAGAGCACTCCGTAGCCGTCGCGCAGGTAGGAGAGGCCGGCCAGTGCGACGAGGAGCACGCCGAGGTGGACGTACCCTCCCCGGACGGGGTTGCCGGGCAGTCGCCGGACGGTCCCGTAGCTTGCGCCGAGGGCGGCCAGCAGCGCGAGCGACCCGTACTTCGTGGTGCTCGGGAGGTCCGTGAAGACCGTGGTCAGGATCAGGATTCCGATGACCGCCCAGGACAGGACGTCCCACCAGTGGAGCATCCATATCCAGAACGGGTCGCCGCGCCGGGGCCGTTGAAGCATGATCGTCAGCCTACGTTCTCCACCGCGCGGCCCGCCGGGCCGGCGGCCGGGTCCACGGCCGGGCCGGCCGCCGGAGCCGTCCGGGGGCGGCGCAGCGGGTTCCATGCCCGCTCGCCCAGGAGGAGCAGCACCGCGGGCAGGACCATGAGGCGGACGACGACGGCGTCCAGCAGGACGGCGAGGGCCAGGCAGAAGCCCATCTGCTTCATCTCGGTGAGGTGGAGGGCGACGAAGGCGCCGAACACCGTCACCATCACCACGGCGGCGCTGGTGACCACCTTCGCGGAGCGTTCGATGCCGTCGAGCACGGCCCGGCGGGCGCTCATGCCCCCGTCCATGGCCTCCTTGATGCGGCTGACGACGAACACCTGGTAGTCCATGGACAGTCCGAACAGGATGACGAAGAGGAACAGCGGGACCCGGGAGGCGATCGCGCCGAGGGAGTCGAAGCCGAGGAGTTCTTCCGCCCAGGTGCCCTGGAAGACCGCGACGAGGGCGCCGAGCGCCGCGCCGGCGGACAGCAGGTTGAGGACGACGCCGAGCAGGGCGATGACCACCGAGCGGAAGGCCCACAGGGTCATCAGGAACGTCACCAGCAGCAGGAAACCGAGCACCAGCGGCAGCTTCGCGTTCTCGTGGTCGACGTAGTCGCGACCGCGCGCCACGTCGCCGGAGACGGCGCTCTCGACGCCGGTCAGCTGCCCGAGCGCGGCTGGCAGGTGGACCTGCCGGAGGCGGGTCAGGGACTCCCCCGCCCGCTGCGAGGTGGCGGTGTACGGGACCGCCACCTCCAGTACGCTGATCCGCCCGTCGGCGGAGGTGAGGACCCGCGGCTCGGCGTGCGCGGCGAACAGGGGGTCGCCCTGGGTCCGCCGGCCGAGGTCCGTCAGGGCCCGGTGGACGTCGGCCGTGCGGTCGGGGCCGGTGGCCCGGACGGTGACGCGGTGCTGGGACGACAGCTCGGGGAACGCCGCGTTGAGCCGGTCGTAGACCTGGACGGCGGGGATGTCGCGGGAGAAGGTGTCGCGGCCCGGGTCTACCAGCTTGAGGCCGAAGGCGGGTGCGGTGAGGCCCAGCAGGAGCAGGACGGACAGGCACAGGGTGAGTACGGGGCGGATACGGGCGGGCTTCAGCAGGGCGCCGGTCAACCGTCCGGGGCGGTCCTCGGCGTGAGCGCCGTCCGCACCGTGCGCACCGTCCGCGCCACCGTCGCGGCGGCGGGCGGCGCGGGCCGGCTTGCCGCTGCGGGCGCGGCGCTCCGCGCGGGCTTCGACGCGGCGGGTGCGGCGTTCGGCGGTGCGGGCCGCGCGGCGCTCCGACCGCTGTCCGATCTTCACCAGCAGGGCGGGCAGCACGGTCAGGGAGCTGACCACGGCGACCGCCACGACCAGGATGGTGCCCGTCGCGAGGGAGGAGAAGATGACGTCGGTGGCGAGGTACAGGGTGGCGGTGGAGACGATCACGGCGAGGCCGGAGACGACGATGGCGCGGCCCGCGGTCGCGGCGGCCAGTTCCACGAGGGCCTCGGAGCTGAGGGTGCCCCGGGCGCGGGCCCGTTCCTCGCGTTCGCGCTTGAGGTAGAAGAGCGTGTAGTCGACGCCGACCGCGAGACCGACGAGCAGGATCATGTTGGTGCCGACGCCCGCGTCCGGGAGGAGGTGGGAGGCCGCCATGGACAGGCCGAGGGCCGCCGCGATCGAGGACAGGGCGAGCAGCAGTGGCACGGCGGCCATCACCACGGACCCGAAGACGAGCAGCAGGGTGATGAGGGTGACCGGGAGGGTGATGCGCTCGGAGAGCGCGAGGTCCTCGTCGCGCTGGTCGTTGACGCCCTTGCTGATGGCCGGTGACCCGGTCTCCTCCACGATCAGGCCGGGGTGGGCGGCGCCCACCGCCGCGCTCTGTTCGAGCAGCGGGACGACGTTCTTCCTGCCCTCCAACTCGGGGCCGTGCATGACCACCTGGACCATCAGGACGCGTCCGTCGCGCGAGCGGACCGGCTCGGCCACCGTGTCGACCTCGGGCAGGGCGCGCATCCGCGCGGTGAGGTCCCGGGCGGCGGCGCCGGCCCGGTCGGTGTCGAGTGGGAGGCCCTTGTCGCGGGAGCGGATCAGGATCTGCTCGGTGGGCCGGCGCTCCAGGCCTCCCTCGGCGGCCATCGCCTCGGCGCGGCCCGCCTCGCCGACGCGGAAGTCGGCGGAGGTGGCCTGGTGGGTGCCGACGGTGATGCCGACGCCGAGGCAGAGGACGACGAAGACGAACCATCCGGCGATGGCGGCCCACGCGTGCCGGGCGCTCCAACGGGCCGTGCGTACGGGAAATGAGGTCATGTCAGGAGCATGCGGCGCGGGGTGGGGCGGCCATGACGTCCTGCGGACTGAACTTGCCGTCCACCGGTCGGTGGACAACGCTCCCCCCGGCCGGGGTCCCGACCTGCCCCGTCGCGGCCCGTTCTCCGCGTCGGAGTTGATGGATCGCGGTGCCAAAGTCCGTACCCTGCCGACGAGATGACAGGATGATGACAGACAGATGGTGATACCACGCATTCGAAAGGTCATCGGCAATGGAGCATTCCGCGAACCGCGTGTACGACCTGGTCATCCTCGGCGGCGGTAGCGGCGGCTACTCCTGCGCCCTGCGTGCGACCCAGCTCGGACTGGACGTCGTCCTGATCGAGAAGGGCAAGTGGGGCGGCACCTGCCTGCACAACGGCTGCATCCCGACGAAGGCCCTGCTGCACGCGGGCGAGGTCGCCGACGAGCTGCGGCGCAGCGAGTCGTACGGGGTGAAGTCCACCTTCGAGGGCGTGGACATGGCGGCCGTGCACGCCTACAAGGACGGCGTGATCGCCGGCCTGTACAAGGGCCTCCAGGGCACGTTGAAGGCCCGCAAGACCCTCACCCTGGTGGAGGGCGAGGGCCGCCTGGTGTCCCCGACCGAGGTCGAGGCGGGCGGGGTGCGCTACCGGGGCCGGCACGTGGTCCTCGCCACCGGCGCCCAGCCCCGCTCGCTGCCGGGCCTGACCATCGACGGTGACCGGGTCATCTCCTCCGACCACGCCCTCTTCCTCGACCGGATCCCCGAGTCGGCGATCGTCCTGGGCGGCGGCGTCATCGGCGTCGAGTTCGCCTCGGCCTGGAAGTCCTTCGGCGTGGACGTCACCGTCGTCGAGGGCCTGCCCCACCTGGTGCCCGCCGAGGACGTCGACATCTCCAAGTCCCTGGAACGCGCCTTCCGCAAGCGGAAGATCAAATTCGAGCTCGGATCGCGTTTCTCCGGCGTCGAGTACACCGATTCCGGCGTCCGCGTCTCCCTGGAGAACGGCAAGCAGATCGAGGCCGAGCTGCTCCTCGTCGCCGTCGGCCGCGGTCCCGTCTCCGCCGGCCTCGGCTACGAGGAGGCCGGCGTCACCGTCGAGCGCGGCCACGTCGTCGTCGACGAACTGCTGCGCACCAACCTGCCGACCGTCTCGGCCGTGGGCGACCTGGTGCCGACCCTCCAGCTGGCCCACGTCGGTTTCGCCGAGGGCATCCTGGTCGCCGAGCGGGTGGCGGGCCTGCCCGTCACCCCGATCGACTACGACGGCGTCGCGCGGGTCACGTACTGCGAGCCGGAGATCGCCTCCGTCGGGCTGACCGAGGCCAGGGCGAAGGAGCTCCACGGTGAGGACAAGGTCGTCATCAGCAGGTTCAACGCGGGCAGCACCGGCAAGAGCAAGATCCTGAAGTCGGCCGGTGACGTGAAGCTCGTCCAGCTCGTGGACGGACCCGTCATCGGCCTGCACCTGATCGGCTCCCGGGTCAGCGAGCAGGTGGGCGAAGCCCAGCTGATCTTCAACTGGCAGGCCCTGCCCTCCGACGTGGCCTCCCTCGTCCACGCCCACCCGACACAGACCGAAGCCCTCGGCGAAGCCCACCTGGCCCTGGCGGGCAAGCCGCTGCACGTCCACGGCTGACCCCTGCCCGTTCGTCGGCGCGGCGGGCGGCCCCGCGCCCGCCGGGGGCCGGGGACCGGGGACCGGGGCCGGCGTCAAGGATCGACGTGCTCCGGGTCCCGGGACGTGCCCCGGGCGAAGGCCGCTTCGGACGCCGCCGGGCCGCCACCAGGCAGGCCGACCACACCCGGTCGACGTCGTACCGTTCCGCTTCGGGCAGCGGGGCACCGGCCGAGAGGCGGGCCGCGTGCGCGACGCCGAGCAGCTCCGCCGCCCGTTCCGCGGCGCCGCCGGCCGCCGCCGCGCCGGCCAGCCCCTCCCAACCAGGGCCTGCGCCCGTACGTCCCCCAGCTCGAGCGCCACCTCCAACCCCTCGGCGTGCAGCGCGTGCGCCCGGGAGGGCTCGCCCCGCAGCTCGGCCGTGAAGCCGAGTTCGGCGACGGAACTCCCATTCGGGGCTCAGGACGGCGTCGAGCACCGTCGGCGCCGGCGCGGGGTCGGCATCCGTGCGAGCACACCGTGACCCGTCGTCGGGCCGTCCCGGCGGACGCCCCCCGACACCGAGGCACGGGAAGGGCGGTCGCCGCCCCCGGTGGTGGAGGTCGCCGCACCGGCCGCTGCTCGCAAGGGCGTTGGGATTCCGCTCAGGGGCGGCGAGGTTCCCGCTTTCATGTCAGAAGTACCCGGATTCCGTACCGCCGGGGGTGGTCCACTGGTGGCCGTCCCCCTCCGTACGGCACGGGAGAGCTTCATGCGGTCCTGGCAGTCCCTCACCTCCGCCCTCGCGGCGCTCCACGATCCGAGGCTGCGCCGGCCCTCGGTCTACGAGATCTCACGGCGCAACACGACCGCGATGGGCCGCGCCACCTCCGCGCTCCGGTTCCTGGCCGCCCTGGTCTTCGCGGCGGCCCTGGGGCGGGTCGTCCTCGGGACCGGCGGCTCGCCCTGGTGGTGGGTCGTCACCGTGCCCGCGTTCGCCGGTTCGGCGCTGGCGATCGTGCACACCCACCAGGACCTCATCGAGGCCATGATGCGCTCCCGGCTGGCGCCGCTGCGCGTGATCGGACGCGAACTCGACCTGCACGGCTGGCAGAAGGTCAACGTGCCCGCGATCCTGGAGACGTTCGGGCCGCTCGTCCTGGCCTGGACCGTGGGGGCGCCGTCGGGGCCGTTCACCGGGCATCCCGGGGCCCAGCTCATCGCGGCCGCCGCCACCCTGCTCTACAGCGGCCTCGGGACGCTGCACTGGATCGTCGAATCGGTCTTCTACCAGTTCGAGCCGACGAAGGCCTGGTCGGTGGCGTTCGCCCGGCTGGCCCGCGCGGTCGTCCCCGCCCTGCTCGCCGCCGTCTACGGCCTGTTGCTCGCCCGCAACGCCGACGCGACCGGCGCCAACGCCGGCCTCCCCTGGCTCGCGGCCGTGTTCCTGCTGCTCTACCCGGCCACCGTGGTCTACGAAAGGATCCTGACCAGCGCGCTGAACGAGATGCGGCCCGCGATCGTGGCCCAACGGCTCCAGGACGCCACCATCGTGCACTCCAGCATCAGCAACCCCCTGCACTACGTGCTGCTGGCCGCCCGCGAGCGGCCCGCCGCCGACGCCGAACCGCTGATGATCTACCTGCGGGGCGAGCTCCGGCGGTGCCTGGACGAACTCGACCACCAGCACCCGCCCGCCACGATCGGCGAGATCGTCGACGCGGTCCGCGCCGGCCTGCTGCCCGACGACCGTCCCCGACTCACCTTCGACTCCCCCGTCTCCCCCGGTCCTTCCGGTCCTTCCGGTCCTTCCGGTCCTTCCGGTCCTTCCGGTCCTTCCGGCTCCTCGCGCCGGCTGGGCCCCATGGACGCCTCGCTGGCCCGCAGCATCCTCGCCGACCTGTGCTGCAACGCCCTGAAGGAGGTCCGCGGCGGCCACCGCCCGCAGGCCGTGGTGACGGCGGCGTACGAGGAGGACGTGCTCACCCTGGTCGTCAGCGACGACGGCCCCGGCTTCGCCGGCGGTGCGGATGCCGCCGGGGGCGCCGGGGGCGCGCCGGGCACCTCCCTGGTGCGGCTGCGCCAGCTCCTCGGCCAGCTGCGGGGCAGTCTCACGTTCCGACCCGGCGAGGTCACCGGCACCGTGGTCACCGCGAGTTGGTCGCTCACCCCGCAGGACGGCACGTCATGAACCGTCGCCTGAACGTCCTCGTCCTGGACGACAACCCGACCACCGCGCTCGGTGCGCTCAACTACCACCTGGCGGCCACGGCCGGATCCCCGGACCGCTTCGCGATGCGGCACCTCTCCGACCCCGCGCGGCTGGACAACTACCTCGACGCCTACGGCGACGAGATCGACGTCGTCGTCATCGACGTGGAGTTCGAGCTGACCAGTACCCGGACCTGCCTGACCGCCTTCGACACCGTCCTGCGCCGGGGCGGGCCCGTCGCGATCGGCCTGTCCACCTCGCAGTACGGACGCACCCTCTTCCCGTTCGCCGTCTGCCAACTGCTGCCGCCACCGACCGGACGGACCATCGTCGGCTGGACGTACAAGGACGACCGGCCCGGGCGCGGTTTCCCCGAGCTGGTCCGGATCCTGGACACGATCGCCGCCGGCTCCCCGCCGGCCAGGCCCCGGACCCTGGAGCCGTGCACGCCGGACGCGGCACCGGCGACGGGGGCCTTCATGCAGGAGATCCTGGCGGGCCGGACCGACGTACGCCTGTGGTCGATGCTGTCGCGGACCACCTACGAGGCGGCCGACCTGGCTGCGGGAACATCCGCGTCGGTCTCCACGGTCCGCAAGCGCTTCAAGAAGTACGTGGCCGCGATCACGGCGTTCGAGAAGGCCATGCGGGGCAACGTCGTCCACCCGCTGGGTGCGCAGGCCGTACTGGGGCGCCCGGGGGCGGAGGAAGGGCGGCCCGGCAAGTCCGATCCGACGCAGCGGATCGTCGAGACCTTCGCGCACGCGCACCGCACGTTCTTCCAGGCCCCCGAGCTGGAGGAGATCGTCGTGGCGCGGGACAACCGGCTCAGCAGGCTGCGCGGCCGACGCCGCAAGCCCGAACCCTGGTGGACGCCGCAGCCCTGACGCACGCCGTCCGGGCCATCTCCACCCCCCTTCGCTCCCCTGCCCAACTCGGGCAGGGGCCGACCGACCCGACACCCGCACCCGACACCCGCACCTGACACCCGCACCCGACACCCGCACCTGAAGGAGACAGTCATGCGACTGAGGCTCGTATCGGCAACCCTCGTCGGCGCCCTGTGCGTCGGCGGTCTGTCCGCGCCGGCCTTCGCCGGTGAACCGGCCGCGCCGGACCGGACGGTGACCACGCAGGAGGTGGCCGCCGCGCTCGGCGAGGTACCCGGCCTGCTCGCCGCATCCGATGGGGTGGCGGTCTCCGCCGACCGCGACTCCGCGGCGTCCGCCACCGCCGGCGGCGCCACCGTGGACGTCCCCAAGGCGGCCTCCGGCGAGGTCACCCTGGCGCCGGACACGGGCACCGGGTTCGCGGTGTCCCTGCCGGCCGGCGCGTCCGACGGACCGGGCACGCTCGTCGCGCCCGGCACCGTCGCCTACCCGTCGGGCGACGGCAGCGCCAACGCGGTCCAGGCCCTGGAGGGCGGCGGGGCGCGCATGTTGACCGTCATCTCGGTGCCCACGGCGGCCACCGAGTACCGGTACGACGTGACCGTCCCCGGCGGCGGCTCCATCGCCCTCACCGAGGACGGCGGGGCCGTCGTGCGCGACGGGTCGGGCGCGACCGTCTCGCAGGTCGCGGCGCCCTGGGCGGCCGACGCGAACGGCGCTCCCGTCCCGACCCGCTTCACCACCGACGGGGCGTCCCTGACCCAGGTCGTCGACCACCGGGGCGGCGGCCACGCCTACCCGATCGTCGCCGACCCGGTGTGGTTGGTCGGCGCGGCGCTCGCCGCGTACGTCGTGCTGCGCTGGGCCCTCGGCGCCTGCGGACTCGGCTACCTGTCCGGAGCCGCCCAGGAGGCGTTCTTCCACGGCTGGGTCTGGCAGAACGTACGCCGTGCCGGACGCGAGGGCTGCGTGTGGGGCCTGCTCACCGGTGGCGCCGGCGGCCTGGCCCGAGTCCTGATCAGGCGCTGACACCATTCCCGCTCCATCCGCCTGCCGACGCCCGCCCGCTGTCACAACAGCGGGCGGGCGTGGGGCTGTCCGGTGCGGGCCGGGGCTCGCGCACCGGTGCGGCTCCGCTCCTCGCGGGGCGTTGTCAGTGGTGCCCAGCGTCTCGAACATGCTGCGGACCGCACATATTTTCGCCTATGCACGCCCCCGCTCCGTGCGCCGCATATCCCTCCTGAGGTTCGTCTCGATCACCCGCGGGAGCGAGTCGATTTCCTCCCTCACGAAGGGGATGTCGTCAGTCCAACTCCTGTTTGGTCGGGCATGGTTGGCTGCGCAGTAGAATTCGAACAAAGGAAGC
Source organism: Streptomyces sp. NPDC048383 (assembly GCF_040651775.1). Lineage (NCBI taxonomy): Bacteria > Bacillati > Actinomycetota > Actinomycetes > Kitasatosporales > Streptomycetaceae > Streptomyces > Streptomyces sp. NPDC048383. Next base: position 3,930 of record NZ_JBEZKS010000043.1, on the reverse strand, counting down.
CGGCCGCATGGCGGACAACAGCGTTCCCGTCCCTCCGAAGGGCCGCATCGGAGTCACCTACACCGAGATAGCCGCGCACTACGGCATGAGCGCCCGCTACATCTCCGAGAACCCCCGATGGGGCCGGCACGAGCGCTGGCCGGAGAGCATCGGCAAGCGCGGGCGGAACAAGGAGTTCGACCCGGCCGCCGTCGCCGCCTTCTTCAACGAGCACCACATCCGCGAGACCGCGCCGCTCGACCCCGACCGCCTGTACACCGTCGTCGAGATCGCCGAAGCGGCGAACCTGCAGCCGGACACCGTCCGCTCCGACATCAGTCGCGGCCGGTGGCCCGCTCCCGACCAGTGGTCGCAGGGCGAGACGAAGTTGTGGCGGGGCGACACCGTCCGCGCCCACCTGTCCGCCCGCCGCACCTACCGCAGGGCCGGGTAGCGCGGACCTCCCGCGCCCCCTGGATCACCCGCCGACGATCGACCCGAGTGTCACCGCGAGCTACGCCGGGCACACGCGAGGTGACCGTCCCGCCGCGCCAACCCCGTCCGACCCCGTCCGCTGATGCGGGTCCGGCGCATCTGGGGGAGGCTGGGTGTGATCGGTCGCCGGGCGAGGAGGGTGTCGTGGACGTTTCGGTGGACGGCCGCGGGTCGGCCCGCGCGGGCGGGAACCGGGCAGGACGCGGAGCACGCCACGGTGTGCGGTCCGTGATGCGGACGGCCGGCGTCGCGTGCGCCGCCGCGGCCCTCGTCGCGGGAGTCGTACCGGCCGCCTCCGCGCAGACCACGCCGGCCCCGGACCCCGTCGTGGTCGTCGACTGCTTCGCGCAGGCCCAGGTGCGGCCCGAGGAGTACCTGCTGGCCTGCGGCGACGGGAACAACCGCCTCGTCGACCTGCACTGGGACACCTGGGGCTCGCGCACCGCGACGGCCACCGGCACGGACATGGTCAACGACTGCCGCCCGTACTGCGCGGCGGGCCGCTTCCGCGCGTACCCGGTGACGGTGACCCTGGCCAACCCGGAGCGCTGGCCCGACCATCCCGACCTGGACCGTTTCACGACGCTCCGGATCCTTTACACCGACAAGGCCCCGCACCCGGTGCCGAAGGACTCGACCTACCGACTGACGTACTGATCCGCCGTGGCGGCCCGGTGCCGCTCGGGAGGGACGGTCAGGGGTCGGGCCAGTGCGCGGTGACGAAGCCCATCTTGCGGTTCATCGCGATGGCGTGCGTGTGGGCCGGGTGGTGGACGGTGCGGATCTGGTGCACCCCGTACAGACCGGCGAAGCGCGTGCCGATCGTCTTCATGGCGATGGACAGGCCGCGCCCCCGGTGGCCGGCCAGTACGCCGGTCATCTCGTTGAAGAGGTGGCCGTCGTGGTGGGTCGTCGCGGCCATCCCCACCCAGGTGTCGCCGTCCAGCGCGATGACGATGCCGCGCGGGTCGTAGGCGGGGGTGTCGAAGCGGCGCCCGAGGTACGCGTCGAAGGTGGGGAACACGCCCTGTTCCGGGATGTCGGCGGCGCAGGTCCGGTGCAGTTCGTACAGCGTCCTGCGGTGCGCGGGAGTGTCCGTCAGCTCGTCGAACGTGGTGAGCCGGATGCCTTCGCGGCGGGTCCGCGCCACGTAGGCGCCGAAGCGGCGGGGGTCGAAGGTGGTCAGGTCGAGTGCGAGTTTCACCCACTGGGGGTCGGCCGGTATCGACATGCGTCCATCCAACCGCGCCGGCTCAGCGATGGGGAGGGGCGGGCGGGCGGTGGCCGTCCGGTCGGGACCGGGCGCGCGCCTCCTATCCTGCGTCGATGGATTCCGTCATGACTCTCCGGGTGGACGCGACGTCGTCCGCTCCCGCTCTCGTCCTTCGTCCCTGGACCGTGGAGGACGTCGGCGCGCTGGTCGAGGTGGTGCGCGATCCTGCGTTCGGCCACTGGACCGGCTCCCCGGTCGGGAACGGGGCCGACGGGTCGGCGTGGGTGGCGGAGCAGCGCCGGGGCTGGGCGACCGGCACCCGGTTCGGGTTCGCCGTACGGGAGGTCCCGCCGACGGCGGGGTCGGGGCGGCTCGTCGGCGGCATCGTGCTGAAGGAGGTCGCGCCGGGCAGGGCGTCCGCCGAGGTCGGCTATTGGACGGCTCCGCACGCGCGGGGCCGGGGCGTGGCGTCGCGGGCGCTGGACGCGCTCACCGGCTGGGCGTTCGACGCCTTCGGCGCCGACGGCCCGGCGGTGTTGGAGCTCCTGCACCAGGAGGACAACCTGGCGTCGTGCGGGGTCGCGCGCAGGAGCGGGTACGCCTTCGAGCGGATCCTGCCGGCGGCGCCGCCCGAGTTCCCGCTCGACGGACACCTGCACGTGCGCCGCCGCCGGGCGCTCTGACCCGGCGCGACGCCTCGTACGGCGGTCACGGTCCCGGTACCGGGACCCGGTATCGGCTGCGGTCCCGGTACCGACGACCTGGCGGCTACGGCTGCTCGTTGGGGAAGCGCGCGAGGGGCGCCTCGCCCTCGAAGAAGGTCTTGGCGCGGATCATCGCCCGCTCGTCGTCCCGTACCTGCCCGGGGCGCGAGCCGTTGCCGAGCAGGACGCCGCCGAAGCGCATCCGCAGGTACGCCGCCGTGTTGGTGAGGGTGGTGGTCAGGCCGTCGGCGACGGTCTCGTCGTGGTCCGCCATGGCCGTGACGCCCCACAGGGTGCGGCCCGCCATGCGCTGCTTGAAGTCCAGTTCCGGGACGGCCAGCCAGCCGGACCAGTAGTCGAGGTAGCGCTTGGTCTGCGCGGAGAGGGTGTACCAGTACAGGGGTGAGGCGAGGACGATGTCCGTGGCCCCCAGGGTGGCCCGCCGCAGGGTCTCCTCGTTCTCGCCCACCGTCCAGGCGTCGCTCTCGTGACGGCCGTCCTGGAAGTCCGGGAGCGGAAGCCGGGACAGGTCGATCCACTGCTGCGGGACGTGGGAGGGCAGTTGGCCGGCGGCCGTACGGGCGAGGATCTCGCTGTTGCCGTCGGGGCGGGAACTACCGAGGACGAAGAGGAACGAGCGGGCGGCGTCGCTGGTCATGTCTGCTCCGGTGAGGGCCGATCGGGTGTGGTCGACGCCTCCAACCCCGGTGCCCGACGGGGATATTCCGGTGCGCGGGCCGATCCGTCAGGTCCGCCCGGGTCTCGGGCCGCCGGGCCACCGGGTCGACACGCGCCCGGCCGCCGCGCGCCCTCTCGGGCTGCGCGTCGGGTCCGCCGCCCGGCGGACCCGACACGTGCGGCTCAGATCGGGCGGACCTGGTCGGCCTGCGGACCCTTGGGGCCCTGCGAGGTGGTGAAGTCGACCCGCTGGTTCTCATCCAACGAGCGGTAACCGGAGGAGTCGATCGCGGAGTAGTGCACGAAGACGTCGGCGGTGCCGTCGTCCGGGGCGATGAACCCGAAGCCCTTCTCCGCGTTGAACCACTTCACAGTTCCCTGAGCCATGCCGTGCCTTCCGTTCGTCGGGCCTCGCGCTGTCGTCGCGTCCGGCTCCCGCGCTCAATACTCCCCAACCGTCGGCCGGTGAAACGGCGCCTTTTCCGGCAGGCCGGGAGCGCTTGCCGGCGTGGCGGGAACACGCTGTTCGCCCGGCCGGGGCGGGCGGTCGGGGGGCCACGCGGACAGGGGGCGGGCCGGCCGGTGAGCACGGTGCGGGGGTGGGCTTCGGGTTCGGTTCGGAGGGGGTTGCGGTCCGGTTCCGACGCCCGGCCCCCGCCGCGTGCCCCCGGCGCTACCGCCCGGTGACCGTCCAGGCGTCCCGGCCGGTCAGGAGCGCGTTCAGGTCCCCCTTCCCGTACTGGTCGACGGCGGTGTCGAGTTGCTGGGCCATGAGGGTGTCGTAGACGGGGCGTTCGACGCTGCGCAGGACGCCGATGGGGGTGTGGTGGAGGGTGTCGGGGTCGGCGAGGCGGGAGAGGG